>CP032039.1:987247-1316329 GCA_008032935.1 Helicobacter pylori
ATCGTGATATAATCTGACGCTAATTTTTGTTTGGCCAACTCTTCTATAAAAAGATATTCTTCCTTTTTCACCCCAACGCTGATCGAACTGATCCACTGGCGTTCTTTCATCTTTTTGACAAACGGGATTCTTGTCGATCCATTAAAGCGGTGCATGATGTAGAAATAGCCATTTTCTGCTAGGAATTCTGCGATCGGTTCGTTGATGATTGTTTGCATGTTGGCTGGGACTATAGGCATTTTAAACGCGTGTTTGCCTAGAATAACGGTCGTATCGCACTCTGAACGGCTATTCACGATGCATTTATTAGGAATGAGTTGGACATCTTCGTAATCAAATACTTTCAATGACATGATCCTTTTTTGCTTTAAAACATTATTTTTACCTTAAATTGAATAAAAAATCAAGAGAAAATGATATAGGCTCGATCAAATTTTGGGCGTCAAAGGCCTTATGAATAACCATAATAAGCAAGGGTTACAATATTGCAAAGAAAACGCTACAATAAGCTTTCTCTAATCACAAAAAATAAGGAAATCATAAGATGCTACAAACCATCAACTTAACGCAACGCTATGCGACTAAAAAATTGTTTGAAAACGTGAATATCAAGCTGGATAAAAACAAGCGCTACGGGCTGATTGGGGCTAATGGGGCAGGGAAGTCCACTTTTTTAAAGATTTTAAGCAAGAGCATTGATTGCAGCAGTGGGGAAGTCATCATTACAAGCGGGATGAGAATGGGGGTTTTAGGGCAGGATCAATACGCTTTTGAAGATTTGAGCCTTAAAGATGCGGTTTTGATAGGCAATAAGCGTTTGTATGACGCTATCAAAGAAAAAGAGCGCTTATACACCGAAGGCGATTTGAGCGATGATAAAGTGAATGCGAGACTAGGGGAGCTAGAAACCATTTGTGTAGAAGAAGATCCCATGTATGAATGCGAAGTGGCGATTGAAAAAATCCTAGAAGATTTAGGCATTCCTAGCTCTAAACACAATGATTTGATGAAAACCTTGCCAAGTAGCGATAAATTTAAAATCCTTCTCGCTCAAGTCTTGTTCCCTAAACCGGATATTTTGCTTTTAGATGAGCCGACCAACAACCTGGATTTAAACGCCATTGAGTGGCTAGAAAACAACCTCAAACGCCATGAAGGCACGATGGTAGTCATCAGCCATGACAGGCATTTTTTAAATGCGGTATGCACGCATATTTTGGATTTGGATTTCCACAGCGTGCGCGAATTTAGCGGGAATTATGACGATTGGTATATCGCTTCTACTTTGATGATTAAACAGCAAGAGGCCGAACGCAATAAAAAACTCAAAGAAAAAGAAGAGCTAGAAAAATTCATCGCGCGTTTCAGCGCTAACGCTTCTAAAGCCAAGCAAGCCACCAGCCGCCAAAAACAACTGGATAAATTAGACATTCAAAGCTTAGCGGTATCTAGCAGGAGGGATCCTAGCATTATTTTTAAACCCAAACGCACCATTGGGAATGAAGCTTTAGAGTGCGAAAACATCTCTAAAAGTTATGATGGGCAAATGGTTTTAAATCAAGTGAGCTTGAAAGTGATGCCTAAAGACAAGATCGCCCTCATAGGGCCAAACGGCGTGGGTAAATCCACGCTTTGTAAGATTTTAGTAGAAGAGTTAAAGCCGGATACGGGCGTGGTGAAATGGGGAGCGACCGTTTCAAAAGGCTATTTCCCTCAAAATGTGAGCGAAGAAATCAGCGGGGAAGAGACCTTGTATCAATGGCTTTTTAATTTCAATAAAAAGATTGAAAGCGCAGAGGTTAGGAACGCTTTAGGGAGGATGCTTTTTAATGGCGAAGAGCAAGAAAAATGCGTGAACGCTTTAAGTGGGGGCGAAAAACACCGAATGGTTTTATCCAAGCTCATGCTAGAGGGGGGGAATTTCTTAGTCTTAGATGAGCCAACCAACCACCTAGATTTAGAATCCATTATCGCGCTAGGCGAAGCGCTCTTTAAATTTGATGGGGCGCTGATTTGCATAAGCCATGACAGAGAGCTCATTGATGCGTATGCTAATAGAATCATTGAATTAGTCCCAAGCCCTAAAGGCGCTTCAATCATTGATTTTAAAGGCAGTTATGAAGAGTATTTAGCGAGCAAAAAATGAAACCACAAGATATTAAAATCATTCAAAGCGTTTTAGAGATTATCAAAGAGCCTATTAAGGTTACTGAAATTTATCATAAAGCCCAAGAGCTTTTTGAAAAAGGCGAGATTGAAAACATGTTTGATTATGGGGGCAACACTCCCGATCAGAGTGTTAGCTCTTTTATTTATACAGCCTTAAACAAGGGCGAAGAGCTGCCTTTTTTTAAGGTGCAAGAAAATCCAGCTTTAATCGCTTTAAAAAGTGCAGCCAAAGAGCCGGTTTTAAGCGCTGAAAAAATAAGCGCTCCAAACGCTAAAATCGCGCATAATAAAATCGCGCATGAAAGGGATTTGCACCCCTTTTTAACCTACATGGCTTTTCATAATGAAAATTTGAAATGCTACACGAAAACCATTTTTCATGAAGAGAGTTCAAAATCAATAAAAGGCATGGACAGGTGGCTTTATCCGGACATGGTGGGGGTTAGGTTTTTACACGCTGAATTGTCTAATGAAAATTTAATCGCTTTTTCTAAGAAATTTGACACTTTGCCCGTTAAATTGGTGAGCTTTGAATTGAAAAAAGAAATCAGCGTGCATAATTGCAGGGAGTGTTATTTTCAAGCGATTTCTAATAGCTCGTGGGCTAATGAAGGGTATTTAGTGGGCCATCATATTGATACGCATAATCCCAAACTCATGGATTTATTGAAGCGTTTGCATGCGAGTTTTGGGATTGGCGTGATTGATTTGAGAACTAATGAGGACAAAAGCGCTATTTTATTGAACGCTAAATACAAAGAAAAAATTGATTACACCGTGGCTTTAGAGCTTAGCGAAAAAAATGAAGAATTCAGCGGTTTTTTAAAGAGCGTTGTGGATTATGACCCAAAAAACCAAAACCGCTATAAAGATGAATTTGATGAGATCAAAAAGAAAGAGGAGTTATACCCTAACTCATAACTTTCTTTTAAAAAACGCTTTAAGCGATTTTGTAAGGGCGTTTCAAAAACCCCAAATAAAGCGCTAAAGAACAGCACGACCAAGCAGTCCCTAATAAAAACCCTCCTAAAACATCGCTAGGGTAATGCACCCCTAAATAAACCCTATCATACGCCATTAAAAAAATCCAAAAAAGCAAAATAATAGCACCAATAGTTTTAATGCGATTGTTGGCGTTAGAATAGCATAACAACAACGCCAAGGAGCCGTAAAAAAGCGCTGAAGCTAAAGCATGCCCGCTGGGGAAACTAAAGCCATGCGCAAAAACCAATTCGCCATTGGTTACAGGCCGTGGGCGCGCCACTAAAAGCTTAAGGGATTTTAAGGTGAATTCACCTAATAAGATGCTAAAGAAAAACCACACCCCCAAAGCGATGCGTTTTTGAAACCCAAACCACAAGCCAATGAGTAAGGCTATAGGAGTGGTGAGCTTGCTTTGCGCAAACCAAGTGCTAAAAAACACGAAAGAAAGCCATGCACTTTTTTGAATGGGGGCAGGATTGCGGATCAAGTCTATAAAAAATAAATCCAATTGTTGCACCCACTCTTTTTGAAAAGCCACCCCGCTTATTACGACGCCAAACAAAATAAAAAAGACGATCCCAATAATCCCAAGCGTTTTAGCCGCTTTTTTCTCTCTTACGCTGATTGTTCTGTCAAATACCATTCAAACCCCTTTTAAAAAATGACTTTTAGAAATGGGATTATAGCTTATTTATCCCACAAACGCATGGAAAGCGCAAGGAATAAAAAAATAATATTCTTTGCTATAATGAAACCTTTAAAGGCTGACAACGCCAAACAAAACCGCCAATCAAAAAAACACAAAAAAGGGCTTATACCATCATGGAAAACAAAAACACTCAAGCGAATGGGAAAAACAACGAGCATGCATCTTCTTCATTAGAGCGTAACGAATTGCACAACACCATTTGGAAAGTGGCGAACGAATTGAGAGGCTCAGTGGATGGCTGGGATTTCAAGCAATACGTTTTAGGCGTTCTTTTTTACCGCTACATTTCAGAAAACATGGCTAATCACCACAATGAATACGAGCGAAAGCTTGATCCGAATTTTGATTACGCTTCATTAAGCGATGAAGAGGCTCAAATCGTAAGAAAATCAACCATTGAAGAAAAAGGCTTTTTCATCCCGCCAAGTGCTTTATTTTGTAACGTTTTAAAAAACGCGCCTAGTAACGAAGATCTCAATGTAACCTTACAAAACATTTTTAACGAAATAGAAAAATCCAGCCTTGGCACTCCATCAGAAGAAAACGTCAAAGGCTTGTTTGCGGATTTAGACGTCAATAGCAACAAGTTAGGGAGCTCTCATCAAAATAGGGTGGAAAAATTGACTAAAATCCTTCAAGCCATAGGGGGCATGCAATTAGGCGACTACCAACAAAGCGGGATCGATGTTTTTGGCGACGCTTATGAATATTTAATGGCGATGTATGCGAGCAATGCCGGCAAAAGCGGAGGGGAATATTTCACCCCCCAAGAAGTGAGCGAACTGCTCGCTAAAATCGCCCTGCACGGCCAAGAGAGCGTCAATAAAGTTTATGACCCATGCTGTGGGAGCGGGAGCTTACTCTTACAATTTTCTAAAGTGCTAGGCGATAAAAACGTCTCAAAAGGGTATTTTGGGCAAGAAATCAATTTGACCACTTACAACCTTTGCCGCATCAACATGTTTTTGCATGACATCAATTACACTAAATTCCACATCGCGCTAGGGGACACGCTTTTAGATCCAAAACATGAAGACGATGAGCCTTTTGATGCGATCGTTTCCAACCCTCCCTATTCCACTAAATGGGTGGGCGATAACAGCCCCATTTTAATGAATGATGAGCGCTTTAGCCCGGCCGGTGCGCTAGCGCCCAAAAACGCCGCCGATCTCGCTTTCACCATGCACATGCTTTCTTATTTATCCAATAGCGGCACGGCTGCGATCGTGGAATTTCCCGGGGTGCTTTATAGAGGGAACGCTGAAGCAAAAATCAGAGAATATTTAGTCAAAGAGAATGTCATTGACTGCGTGATCGCTTTGCCTGATAACCTCTTTTTTGGAACGAGTATCGCTACTTGCATTTTAGTGCTTAAGAAAAACAAAAAAGACGACACCACGCTTTTTATTGATGCGAGTAAGGAATTTGTCAAAGAAGGCAAGAAAAACAAGCTCAAAGAGTATAACCGAGAAAGGATTTTGCAAACCTATATTGAAAGGAAAGCCATCAAGCATTTTTCGGCTCTAGCTAATATAGAGAAAATCCAAGAAAACGATTACAATCTCTCCGTCAACCGCTATGTGGAGCAAGAAGACACCAAAGAAGCCATTGACATTAAAGCGCTCAATAGTGAGATTTCTCAAATCGTAGAAAAACAAAGCGCTTTAAGGAACCGCCTTGAATTAATCATCAAAGAGTTAGAAGCTTAAGGGGGGCAAAATGCATAAAATAGAGCACTTACTCCAAACTCTAGCGCCTAATGGGGTGGAGTTTAAAACGCTTGAAGAGGTTTTTGAAATTAAAAATGGTTACACCCCATCAAAAAACAATCCTGAATTTTGGAAAAATGGGACTATCCCTTGGTTTAGAATGGAAGACCTTAGAGAAAATGGGAGGATTTTAAAAGACTCTATCCAACACATTACCCCAAAGGCTTTAAAGGGTAAGAAATTATTCCCTAAAAATTCTATTATCATTTCTACAACGGCAACGATAGGAGAGCACGCCCTTTTAATCGTTGATTCGTTAGCGAATCAACGATTCACTTTTTTAAGCAAAAAAGCGAATTGTGATCTTGCTTTAGACATGAAATTCTTTTTTTACCAATGCTTTCTTTTAGGGGAATGGTGCAAAAATAATATTAATGTTTCAGGTTTTGCTTCTGTGGATATGACCGCTTTTAAAAAACATAAGTTCCCCATCCCGCCCCTAGAGATCCAACAAGAGATCGTTAAGATTTTGGACGCTTTCACAGAATTAAACACAGAATTAAACACAGAATTAAACGCGCGAAAAAAGCAATACCAGTATTACCAAAACATGCTTTTAGACTTTAACGATATTAACCAAAGCCATAAAGACGCTAAAGAAAGATTAGCGCAAAAACCCTACCCTAAACGCTTGAAAACCTTACTCCACACTCTAGCGCCTAAGGGGGTGGAGTTTAGGAAGTTGGGGGAGGTGTGTGAAATTTTAGATAATCGGCGTATCCCAATTGCGAAAAATAAAAGAAATCCGGGAATTTATCCTTATTATGGAGCAAATGGAATTCAAGATTATATTGATAGTTATATTTTTGATGGGGATTTTGTGCTAGTTGGTGAAGATGGGAGCGTTATCAATAAGGATAATACTCCTGTTGTGAATTGGGCAAGCGGAAAAATATGGGTGAATAATCATGCTCATGTGCTTCAAACAAAAAATGAATTAAAATTAAAGTTTTTATATTTTTATTTACAAACGATAGATGTTAGCTATTGTGTTGCTGGAACTCCGCCAAAAATAAACCAAGAAAATTTAAAAAAAATAACCATCCCCATCCCACCCCTAGAGATCCAACAAGAGATCGTTAAGATTTTGGATCAATTTTCACTTTTAACCACCGATTTATTAGCCGGTATCCCCGCTGAAATAAAAGCCCGAAAAAAACAATACGAATATTACCGAGAAAAATTACTGACCTTCAAACCCCTAACCCCAAATAAAGAAGTTGACAAGGAATAACATGAATTATGAGACGATCGCAGAAAGCAATGAAAGCACGGTAGTAGCGGAATTTCATAGCGATAGTGAGAGGAAAAGCGCTTATGGGAGCGAAGCAGAGCTAGAAAGGGCGTTTATCGCGCTTTTAGAAAAACAAGGCTATGAATTTAAAAAAATCCACAATGAAAAGGAATTAAAAGACAATTTAAAAGAGCAGTTAGAAAAGCTTAATGATCATTGTTTCACGCCTAAAGAATGGGACACTCTTTATTCTCAATTCATCGCTAATAAAAACGAAGATTATAAGGCTAAAACGAAAAAAATCCAAGAAGATCCGATTTTTAATTTAACCCTAGAGAATGGCCAAACCAAAAACGTTAAAATCATTGATAAGAAAAATATCCATAGAAACGCCTTGCAAGTGATCCACCAATACAGCAATGAAGGGGGGAAGTATCAAAACCGCTATGACGTGAGCATCCTTGTGAATGGCTTGCCTTTAGTGCATGTGGAATTGAAAAAAAGAGGCGTGGCGATCAGGGAGGCGTTTAATCAAATCAAGCGCTATAAAAGGGATAGTTTTAGCGCTGAAGACGGGCTTTTTGAATTCGTGCAGATTTTTGTCATCAGTAACGGCACGAGCTCTAAATACTATTCAAACACCACCAGAATAGCCCAACTGGAAAAAAACCATAAAGCCGATACTTTTGAATTCACGAATTATTGGGCGGACAGCAAGAATCATAATATTGAGGATTTAATGGATTTTGCCAAGTCGTTTTTTGCAAAGCGCAGCCTTTTGAATATTTTAACGCGCTATTGCGTTTTCACGAGCGAAGAGGTTTTATTGGTGATGCGGCCTTATCAAATCGTGGCGGCCGAAAGGATTTTAGAACAAATCAAAACCGCGCAAAATAGTAAAACGAAAAGCCAGAGCGGAGGCTATATCTGGCACACGACAGGGAGCGGTAAAACCTTAACGAGCTTTAAAAGCGCAACGTTGGCTAAAGAATTAGAACATGTTTCAAAGGTTTTGTTTGTGGTGGATAGGAAGGATTTGGACTATCAAACCATGAAAGAATACGATAAATTCCAAAAAGATTGCGCTAATTCCAACACAAGCACCAAGATTTTAAAACAACAGCTTGAAAACCCTAGCGCTAAAATCATTATCACCACGATCCAAAAATTAGACAAATTCGTTAAAGCCCACTCTAAAGGGCATGCGATTTTTAATGAAGAAGTGGTGGTAATTTTTGATGAATGCCACAGGAGTCAGTTAGGTTCCATGCATCAAACTATCACTAAAGCGTTTAAAAAATACCACCTTTTTGGCTTCACCGGCACGCCCATTTTTGCAAAGAATTGCGATAAAAACAACCCGTTAGGCACGACAGAGCAGAAGTTTGGGAAATGCCTCCACCAATACACCATTATTGATGCGATCAGGGATAAAAATGTTTTGCCCTTTAGGGTGGAATACCACAACACCATTAAAGCTAAAGAGGACATTAAAGATAATAAGGTTAGAGCGGTTGATGAAAAAAACGCCCTTTTAGATAGTAGGAGGATCAAAAAAATTACTAAATGCATTGTAGAGCGTTTCAATCAAGCCACTAAAAATAAAAAATTCAATTCCATTCTGGCTTGTTCTAGTATAGAAGCGTTGAAAAAATACTACCAAGCCTTTAAAGAAGAAAAACACGACCTTAAAATCGCTGCCATTTTCAGTTATAGCGCTAATGAAGAAATTGAAGCGTTAGAAGATGAAAACAATGAAAGCGCTAGTGGGCTAGACGAAAGCTTAAGGGATTTTTTAGAGAGTGCGATTGCGGATTATAACGGGATGTTTAAAACTTCTTTTGACACTTCGGATCAAAAATTCCAAAGCTATTATAAGGATCTTTCTCAAAAAATGAAGGATCGTGAAATCGATCTTTTAATGGTGGCAAACATGTTCCTTACCGGGTTTGACGCTACAAGGCTCAACACCCTTTGGGTGGATAAAAATTTGAAATACCATGGGCTAATTCAGGCTTTTTCACGCACCAACCGCATTTTAGACAGCGTTAAAACGCATGGGAATATCGTGTGTTTTAGGGATTTAGAGCAGGATTTGAATGACGCTCTCATGCTTTTTGGCAATAAGGACGCTCAATCTATTGCGCTATTAAGGAAATACGAAGATTATTTGAAAGGCTATGCGGATAATCATAAAGAATACGAGGGCTATGAGGGTTTGATTGGAAGGCTTTTAAGCGAATTTCCCTTAAAAGAGCCCATCATTTCAGAAAGCCAGAAAAAGGATTTCATTAAGCTTTTTGGCAAGATTTTGAAATTGGAAAATATTTTAAACAGCTTTGAAAATTTCAACAAAGACGATTACATCAATCCCAGGGATTTTCAAGACTATCAAAGCAAATACCTTGATTTTTACGATGCAATGAGGTCAGAAAAAGGGAGGGATAAAGAAGAGATTAATGATGATTTGATTTTTGAAATTGAACTCATCAAGCAAGTGGAAGTCAATATTGACTATATTTTGAATTTGATTGAAGAGTTTGCTAAAGAGGATGTTCTAGAAATTCAAGGCGTTAAAACCAAAATAGAGCCGATCCTTAACTCCAGCATAGAGTTAAGGAATAAAAAAGATTTGATCATGGATTTCATTGACAAATACAACAAAGACCAAGAAGTCCATGCGTATTTTCAAGATTATATCCACCAAAAAAGAGAAGAGGAATTCCAAAATATCATAGAAGAAAACCGCTTGAATGAAGAAAAAGCCTATTCGTTCATGCAGCATGCCTTTAGTGGGGGTGAAATCAATTTCAGCGGGACAAAATTCCCTGAAATCATTGAAGAAAAACCCTCCAGGTTTGACAAAAATTCGCGCTATCAAGAGGTGAAAGAAAAAGTCGCTGCAAGCCTTTCTCGTTTTTTCCACCGCTTTTGTGATCTCACTAGCGCTATATTTAAGAAAAATGGGGTTAAGAAAAATGGGGTTAAGAAAAATGGGGTTAAGAAAAATGGGGTTAAGAAAAATGGGGTTAATGAAAAATAGTTCATGAACGCTTTTGTATTAAAGCTCAAAGACAGCGCCGTTTAATGGATTTTTTGTAAAATAAAAGAAATTTTAAGGAGGCTTGTGGTGTTAAAGGAATTACGCCAAAAACGCCCTTTAGTGCATAATATCACTAATTATGTGGCGGCGCAATTTGTGGCTAATGGTTTGTTAGCCTTAGGGGCATCGCCTTTGATGAGCGATGCGATTGCTGAAATGCCCGATTTAGCAAAAATTTCTGACGCGCTCGCTATCAATATTGGCACCCTTAATGATCGCACCATTTTATGTGCTAAAGAGGCTATCAAACGTTACAAGGCTCTGAATAAACCCATCGTGTTAGATCCTGTGGGGTGTTCAGCGAGCGCTTTGCGCTATGACACAAGTTTAGAGCTTTTAGAAAGCGAAGGGGTTAGCGCGCTTAGGGGCAATGCTGCCGAATTAGGCTCTTTAGTGGGTATTTCTTGCGAAAGTAAGGGGTTAGACTCTCATGATGCCAACACGCCTGTAGAAATAATCAAACGAGCGGCTCAAAAATATTCTGTGATAGCCGTAATGACGGGTAAAACAGATTACGTGAGCGATGGGAAAAAAGTTTTGAGTATTACTGGGGGGAGCGAATATTTAGCGCTTATTACTGGGGCTGGGTGTTTGCATAGTGCAGCATGTGCGAGCTTTTTAGGTTTGAAAAAAGACCCCCTAGATTCTATGGCGCAACTTTGTGCTTTCTATAAACAAGCCGCTTTTAATGCGCAAAAAAAAGTGTTGGAAAATAACGGCTCCAATGGTTCGTTCTTGTTTTATTTTTTAGACGCTCTAAGCTTGCCCATAAAGTTAGAAAATAGCCTTATTAAGGAAGTATTGTGAAAGTTTATCCGCAAGTTTTAAGTATTGCTGGCAGCGATAGCGGTGGGGGCGCTGGGATACAGGCCGATTTGAAAGCGTTTCAAACTTTGGGCGTGTTTGGGACAAGCGTGATCACTTGCATCACCGCGCAAAACACACAGGGCGTGCATGGGGTTTATCCGTTGAGCGTTGAGAGCGTGGAAGCGCAAATCTTAGCCATTAGAGATGATTTTTCTATCAAGGCGTTCAAAATGGGGGCGTTATGCAATAATCAAATCATTGAATGCGTGGCAGACGCTTTAGAAACTTGTGATTTTGGGTTGTGCGTTTTAGATCCGGTCATGGTGGCAAAGAATGGGGCCTTGCTTTTAGAAGAAGAGGCGATTTTAAGCTTAAAAAAACGCCTTTTACCTAAAACCAATTTACTAACCCCTAACCTCCCTGAAGTTTATGCGCTCACAGGCGTTCAAGTGCGAGACGATAAAAGCGCTTCAAAAGCGATGGGTATTTTAAGGGATTTAGGCGTTAAAAACGCTGTGATTAAAGGGGGGCATACAGAGCGTTTTCAAGGGGAATTTAGCAACGACTGGGTGTTTTTAGAAGATATTGAATTTATCCTAAACGCCAAGCGCTTTAACACGAAAAACACGCATGGCACGGGTTGTGTTCTGTCTAGCTTGATTGTGGGCTTACTCGCTCAAGGGTTGGATTTAAAAAACGCTATCACAAAGGCTAAAGAGCTTTTAACTATCATCATTCAAAACCCCTTAAACATTGGGCATGGGCATGGGCCTTTGAATTTGTGGAGCGTTAAAAAGCTTGTTTGATGCGAATTGTTTGAAACTCATGTTTGTGGCTGGTTCGCAAGACTTCTACCACATAAAGGGCGGCAAAAACGATAGGATAAACGCGCTTTTAGACACTTTAGAATTAGCTTTACAATCTCAAATCACAGCGTTTCAATTCCGCCAAAAAGGCGATTTAGCCTTACAAGATCCTACTCAAATCAAACGATTAGCCCTAGAGTGTCAAAAATTATGCCAAAAATACGGCGCGCCTTTTATTATTAATGATGAGGTGCGACTCGCGCTAGAATTAAAGGCTGATGGCGTGCATGTGGGGCAAGAAGACATGGCTATAGAAGAGGTAATAACTTTATGCAAAAAGCGCCTTTTTATCGGTTTGAGCGTCAACACTTTAGAGCAAGCCCTAAAAGCGCGCCATTTAGATCATATAGCCTATTTAGGGGTAGGCCCTATTTTCCCCACACCATCTAAAAAAGACGCTAAACAAGTTGTAGGCGTAGAGCTTTTAAAAAAAATACGAGACAGCGGGGTAAAAAAACCTCTCATAGCGATTGGGGGCATCACGATGCATAACGCTTCAAAATTGCGCGAATATGGGGGTATCGCAGTCATTAGCGCAATCACGCAAGCCAAAGATAAAGCCTTAGCGGTTGGAAAACTTTTAAACAATGCGTGAGGGATTTTAAAATTTTGCATGGATTAAAGTAAAAAAAGGTATCGCTTTTTTATTGGATTTAAAAGCGCTGAAATCCATCATAAAGGCGTTTTAAAACGCTAAAAGTTTTACCCCAGCGTATCCAATAAGCGCTCTTCAAAGGCAAAAAGCATGGGGGTTTTTTCGCACACAATTTCCACAAAAGAAAAGCCTAAAAGGGTGTTTTGAGCCTCTTTTAAAACCTCTTTGGTCCTTTGGAGGGTGGTTTTTAAAAAAAGTTGTTTTTCTTTTTCTTTCAAATAAATAACGCCGCCAATTTCGCCCAAGTTAGGATACAGAGCGTAAAAATCAACGCTTTGTTTTTTGGCTTTTATCTGTAAAAAGGCTTTTTTGCGTTCGTTTTCAATTACAAAGCTTAAAACCTGCGATTGCAAGCTCAAAAGCATGTTGGCTGTATTCAAAAACTCTTGCGGATTTTTAGCATGGACTAATTTTTCGCTCAAAAGTTCTTTGTATTCTTTTAAAGGGGTATTGTCTTTGGTGCTCAATATTTCTTTGATTTGTTTCATTTCAAGGGTGGGCAAATCGTTTAATGCGTCTAAGATTTTTGGGGCAGGCACTAAATTTTTAAGCACAATATCGCCCAGCTGATTTCTTTGCATAGTCGCAAAATAGGGCTGATTGATTTTCAATTCCTGTTCGCTTCTGGTGGGGATAATTTTATTACCCACTTGCAAAAGAAAAAGATCTTTATCTTGTTTTTCTAAAACCTTTAAAAGAATGGGTAAGGCAGCGTTAAAATGGTGTGCGGCGTTTTTGGAATGAAGAGCATTAAGCTGGTTTAGGGCGTTTAGGGCTTCTAGCATTAAAGGGCGTTGTCTTTGATAAAATCAAGGATTTTAAAACTCGCTTCTAATTTATTCATAGAAGGGATTTTTTGGGTTTTTTTATGGCTAAAGAGCCACAATTCATTCTCTAATGATCCAAAAGGGCGTGAATCTTTAATGAGATTCAAAGCGGCCACAGAGCAATCCTTGCCGTTATCTTGAAAAGGTTTTAAAAGATTTTGAGCGTTTTTGATAGCGTTTTGTTGATCGTCTTCGGCTTTAAAGCCGATTTTAACGAATTGATTAGGATTGACAGAAGCCAGTAGATCCTTATTTTGAACGCATTCAATGTTTAGGGTTTCGCCCAGTTCGCTTTTTTTAAGCTTATGGTTGAAAGAAGTTTTAGGCAAATAATCGCTAATGGCGGCTAAATTGAAGAGTAGGGGTTTTAAGGCATGTTTTTGCAAGTTGTTAGCGGCGTTATTCAGGGCGTTTTCATAAGAAGCGGTGTCGCTAACGGAAACGCTTGCGATTTCTTTAGGCAAAGGAGTGGGGAAGCTTGATGCAATCAAAGTAACTTTGGCTCCCTTAAAATATAACGCTAAAGCCAAAGCGCTCGCTTGAATCCCGCTAGAAAGATTGCTAATAATTCTAACGCTGTCAATCTTTTCTATACTTGCGCCGCCCATGATTATGACTTCTCTGTTTTCAAAATAAGCGTCTTTTAGGAGCGTTTGAGCGGCTTTAAAAAGGATTTCTAAAGGCTCAGCCATCGCTCCATCGCCTTTAGTGTCGCATGCTAAAAGACCGTTTTGCGTGTCTAAAATAATGTGGTTGGAATCTTTCAAGCGTTTTAAATTACTTTGAGTGATAGGGGAATTGAGCATGTTAGTGTTCATGCTAGGGGCTAGGATTTTAGGGGAAGCGCAAGCTAAAAAAGTTGCGCTGATGGTATTATCCGCTAAAGCATGAGCGATTTTAGACAGGCTGTTAGCGCTTAAAGGGGCAAAGATGAGTAAATCAGCATTAGCAGCGCATGCGATGTGGTTATGGTGTAAGGCGTTTTGGTGGTTGTAATACCATTTTTCATTACGATCATGCAAGACTTTATGGTGGCTCAAAGCTTCAAAACTTAAGGGCTTGATGAATTTTTTTGCGCTCTCACTCATCACCACTTGGATACTAGCCCCGCTTTTAAACAACAAACGCACTAATTCTAGGGATTTATACGCCGCAATAGAGCCACTCACGAGCAATAAAACACGCTTGTTTTCTAACAATCTTAAGGGGTAAAACAAATCTTCTAAAAAATTCATAATAATTTCAATAAATCATCAGGCTCTAGCCATTGGTTATTAGTATGGCTGCTGTATTCAAAATCAGGGGCGACTTTTTGACCCTTTTCGTGGAGTTTGGTGAGCGTGTAATCTTTAGGCGTTTGGAAGCTTATGGTGGGCTGAATGATAAAAAAGTCTTCAAATTCTAGGGCTAAATGGCTTTCATCTTTAGGGATCATCACTTCATGGAGTTTTTCGCCCGGACGAATCCCTATGATTTTAGTAGGGGTATTGGGGGCTAGGGCTTTGGCGAGATCAGTTATTTTCATGCTAGGGATTTTAGGCACAAAAATTTCCCCCCCATGCATTCTTTTCAAGCTTTTAAGCACAAAAGAAACCCCCTCATCTAAGGTGATCCAAAATCGTGTCATGCGAATATCGGTGATAGGGATTTCACTCGCTTTGTTTTGGACTAATTTCTTAAAAAACGGCACCACGCTCCCACGACTCCCCACCACATTACCATAACGCACCACGCTAAATTGCGTTTGAGAAGAGCCTTTAAAATTATTCGCGCTCACAAAGAGCTTGTCGCTGCACAATTTGGTTGCACCGTAGAGGTTAATGGGGTTAGCGGCTTTATCGGTGCTTAGAGCGATGACCTGGCTCACTTCATTTTTTAAGCATGCGTTAATCACATTGCTCGCTCCCATGATATTGGTTTTAATGCATTCTAGGGGGTTGTATTCAGCGATAGGCACATGCTTGAGCGCGGCTGCATGGATACAAATATCCACGCCCTCTAAAGCGTAATTCAAGCGCTCTAAATCCCTAACATCGCCGATAAAAAAACGCATCCTGGGATCGTTAAATTCCATGGCCATTTCGCTTTGCTTTAATTCATCTCGGCTATAAACGATGATTTTTTTAGCGTTGGTGGTGTCTAAAACTTTACGCGCAAAGCGTTTGCCAAAACTCCCGGTGCCTCCGGTGATTAAAATCGTTTGGTTATCCAACATGTTTTGATGATTTGGCATGTTTTACCAGCGATAGCCTAAGGAAGCGCTAAAGATTCTCAATTGCCCAATACTTGGGGATTGATATAAACTGGAGCGGTTGCTCTTAAAAGTGAAACTCCCCGCTACGCCTAAATCAAAGCCCCTAAAATTGTATTTAGTCCCAAAAGCCACGGTATAGCCATTAGAGTCCGGAATGCCTATCGCGTCTTGGGGGCTTGGGGCTTGATCATAATCAATAGCGCCCATTAGACGAAGGCTTTTACCCATGTAAGTTACCCCTAATCTAAAGGTGTTGGTGTCCCTCCAGCCAGCCCCCATGTTCATCACGCTTTTAAAATTCGCTAGGCCTACCATTTTTTTAAGCGTTTCAGAGTCTAGTGAAGCCACCGTCCCGCTTAAGCCCTTGTAAGTGGCGTTCGCAAAATCAGGGGTTACTAAAAATTTATTCCCTTGACTCCAAAAGGTGCGCTCAAACACCCCTTCAACCCTTAGGCGATCTTTAAAAAATTGGTGGGCGTAGGCTAAGCTTAAAGTTTGGGGGAGTGAAACATTGATATTCAAGCTGCCTTTAGTCAAAACGCTCCCTAAAGAAGGGCCAAGCTCTGTGATAGCCACCAAACCGCCTTTCATGTTAAAGGTAACTGAAGAATTATACACCACAGAAAACATGCCATGATCAAACACACGCAAACTCGAACCCACTCTATACCCCCTGATACGCCTTGCCCGTTAGACTTTTGCACGACTTGAGTCGTGCCATAAAGATTCGCGCTCGCTTTGATTAAACCGCTATAACCCATGATTTTTTTCAAGCCGTTGTAAAACTCTTGACAGCTCTGATCGCTCATGTCCCCACCGGCTTTTTGGCAATTAAGCGCCGGCTGATAGCCAATATTGCCCAATAAAGTCATCATGTTACTTGGCACTTGATCGGCAAAAACATTGTTGGGCAAGTTTAAGATTTGCTCCGCGCTCAAAACCGAAGCGCCTTCTAAGGGCACATAAACGGTGTTATTAAAGCTCCCGGTCGCATAAAGCCCTCTTAAGCCCACGCCCACTGAAAAGCGTTTATTGATAGTGTAGCTCATGCTAGGGGCAAGCTCTACCATCATGATAAACACGTCATGCAAAAATTCCCCCCCCTTACCATTCCATTTCATGCCTAGTCCGCTAGGAGCGGTAAAACTCCCCCCAAAAGTGAAGCCGTTATGCGTGCGCGTTTTATAAAAGAATTTGGGTAAAACAAAATTAGTCGTCCCCGTCCAGCCATTCACGATTTGAGAATCAGGATTTGAAGCGAGGGTTACGACTTTTTGATTGGTTAGATTCATAAGCCCTTGAACCCGATTGATAGCTTGTGATAAGCCATTGGTAGCGGCCGTGTTGCCAAGCGCTTTAAGGATATTGCCAAGCCCTATAGTGTTGATGATGCCTAAAATATTTTGTTGGCTTTTATCAATTTGTAAGCTCGTAACTGAATACAAGCCTTGATTAGTCGTAGGGACTTTAAAGCTAAAGGCCGGGATATTAATCACGGTGGTGGTCATTTCAAATTCGCTTCTGTTTTCACCCCAATCGTTAGTAAAGCCCATATTCGCCGGGTTATAAAAGGAAGCATCAGCCCCCCTAGCCCCAGCGACATACGCCGAGCCTAAAGCCGTGCCATTTAGGCTTTGTTCTTGGATTTTAAAGCCATTGGCATAAGAAAGCAAGGGCAGGCTCAAAGCGATTAAATGGCGTTTTTTGAGCTTTTTAAAATAACAGAATGGGGAAAAGTTTTTCATTGGAGCTCGCTGTCAGCGTTTTCATTATCTTCTAAATCTTGCAAAGAAGGCTCATAGGGTTCAATCCTAATAGCAATTTTTTGCGTCAAATTCTGGAAAGAAATCAGGCCATTTTTTCTTTCATAAAGGATAATTTCCCCGCTTTTTTGAAACCTTTGGATCACGTATTCAGGGGTTAGGTGGCGTTTCCCTAAGCCTTTAAAAATATCCCTCCCTAAAACAATGTCATCAAACAAATCCCCATAGCTCACCTTACCAAACAAATCCCTTGCAGCAATCCATTTAGCCGAACATTTTTGGCTAAAACAAATGTTTCGTTTAGTCATATAAATATCGCCCACTCTTTGGCTGAGCTTATAAAGGGTTACTTCAATATTATGGTCTTTATCGGTTTTAATCGTGCCGTAATCATAAAAGCGAAAAACCGGCGTGTTAATATAAATGAGCCTGAATTGGCGCAAGGCATTCAAAGTCTCTTCTCTTTTTTTATTGGCTTCTTCTTGTCTGATTTGCTCCCTAGTTTTGGGGGTTTGCTTAGAAAAAGGGTACTTGGAGCAAGAGACAAAAAAAAGCGTCATGAAAAATAATAAAAAAGCGTTTTTAAAATACCGCATGGTTATAGAGTAAGAGGGTTTATCCTCTCGCTCCGCTCAAAATACGATACCAAATCCTGCCGTCTAATTTAAGCTCCATGCTCACTTGACACAAGCCGTCTTTATAGATGGTCTCAGTGATTTCAGCGTTACGAATGAGAGCATTCACCCTCGTTTTAATCACGGAATTTTGTAAAACCATGTCTTTGACGGTGTCTTGAGCGTTCACCCTGATGCCATACATTTTTTCACCCAATTGGCGGTAGCCATCAACAATAGCGGCTCGCTTGGCTAAAGCTAGGGCTTGAGAGGGCGAAATGGTGGATTCTGGAGCCACGCCCATGCCCACTGCGTTCAATTCAATGACATTATTAGGCGTGAGAATGGGGGTGTTAGGGATAGCGTTAGTGGGGTTAGAGCTAATGATGGGCTGATCGTTATTCTCAAGGCGAGGGCTTGGGAGAGACTGAATGCTCTTTCTGGGGGTGAAATTGGTTGGGGGATAAATGGGGGCTTGCAAGCCATTAGCTGAAGGGGGGATTAACTGAGCGTTAGTGTTACGCTTTTTAAAAAGACTGCAACCACTTATCAAAAGAGAGGCAACAAGCAATGAATTAATACCAAAAAAGGCAGTGTGCAAACGCATGGGCATTTTCCTTAAAATGAGTTCATCAAGTCTATTATATCATTTTTGAAGGGATTTGTCATGCGGATATTCTTATTAAGCTTATAAGGCTAGTGAGCTTTAAGTTTAAAGTCTAGGGGTTATGATTTATTTTTGGCTTTCCTAAAATTTTTAATAGGGATAACTCAATTTTTTAAAAAAGGGGGATTTTAATGGCTTGATTGTATCGTTTTAAGGTTTTATTCTTATAATAAAACCCATTTTTTAAGTTTGATTTTTAAATTCATTTTCTTAAGGGGGTAGGGGGCATTTTGAAAAATTCTCCCCTACAACCCACAACTAAAACCCCCTAAAAAGCGCTTTTTAAGAGATTATCGCTTGTTTTTTGAAAGATCTTTTTAATTGTAAAAAATGCTTTGAATATTTTTTAAATAAGATGAGAAATAAAATATTTTTTTGAGTGCTTTTTAAGGATAAGATTAAATTTTTAATAATAATTCAAAAAGAGTTTTTAATTTTTTTTAATTTTTTAACTACCAACTTTTTTCACAAATAACACAAACAACGACTATTTTAAATCCTTATGGTAGTAAAAATAGTGCAAATGGTGTCCTTGGCGGGATTCGAACCCACGACCTTACGATTAGGAATCATACGCTCTATCCAGCTGAGCTACAAGGACATAATAAAGCAAGAAACTTACCATCTGTTGGTAAGCCCCTTGCTGAGTGGATCAAATTTACTTGCCTTCTTCAACTTTTTGTTTAAGGATTTTACCGGGTTTGAATTTAGGTACTCGTTTGTCTTCGGTTTTATAAGTTTTATCGCTTCCTGGAACTTTACCCTCTTTGCCTTTTTGCTCTGCGGTTTCAAATTTGCCAAAACCAACCAACTCCACGCTCTCACCCTTGCTTAAAGCTGTTTCTACCGCTAGAGTAAAGGCACTGATCGCTTCTTCGGCTTCTCTTTTGCTGTTGTATTTACCCGCTTCTTTAACCAAATCAATAAATTCCGCTTTGTTCATGTGGATAACCCCTTTTCTAATAGATGCCAAAACCAAGCGTTCAATCGCTTAGCCTGACTGATTGAGCGGTAATTATAATCAAATCCTAAAGATAAATCAAGCAAAAACGCTTTTTTAAGGGGGTTTAATGCATAAAAAATTAGTTTTGCTGGACGCTCTTTTTATCTTTAGCGTTAAGGATTAAAGGCGTGCCTAAAAAATTAAATTCTTTCCTTAAGGTGTTGATCAAATAGCGTTTGTAACTGAAATGCAAGGCTTTAGGGCGATTCATTATAAGAGAGATTTGAGGGGTTTGGTGGCAAATTGCGTGGCGTAATACACTTTCACTAATTTCCCGCCATCGCTTGGCAAGGGGTGTTTTTGGGTGGCTTGAGAAATCACGCTATTGAGCAAGCTCGTGGGAATGCGTTTGGAAAAACACTCATAGACTTCTATGATTTTATGCTTGATTTCATCTATATGGCACGCTTTTAAGCAGCTGGTTGTGATCACGGGGGCGTATTCTAAAAAACGGAATTTCCTTTTTAAAGTTGCCATGATTTCTTCATAAGGGGCGTAGCGGATGTCCCATTTGTTTAAAATGAGAATGATGCCTAAAGAGTGTTTATCCGCTAAAGAGCTAATTTTTTCGTCTAATTCCACAAAAGGAGCGCTCACGTCTAAAACTAAAAGCGCGATGTGGGATTTTTCTAAGGCTTTTTGCGTGCGTTCTAGGGCGTATTTTTCAATGCCTAAAATCTTACCCCTATGCCTGATGCCAGCGGTATCCACAAAGCAGATTTTTTGATCGCCTATGAGAATGGTTTCATCTATGGGATCAATGGTCGTGCCAGCCACGCTAGAGACAAGACTCCTTTCTTTTTTCGTGAGCACGTTTAAAAGCGAGCTTTTGCCCACATTCACTCTCCCAATGATGCCTACTTGAATGATTTCTTCTTCTTTATTTTCTTCTAAAGCGTTATTAGGGGTTTCTAAGCTTTCTAAAATATCCGCATCCAAATCTTGCTCTATGATTTGATTTAAATTCAGCGTACTCAATACCGCATCAATTAATGCACTAATGCCCCTATTGTGCGAAACGGAGATATTAAAACTCTTTGGCATGCCAAAAGAAGAAAACGCATAAGCTCGCTCTTTTTCTTTGTCGTTATCAATCTTATTGATCACTAAAAAGCAGTTAGGGTTGATCTTAAAAACCTCTCTAAAAAGCTTGATGTCTTCATCGCTAGGGATAGACTTGCCATCCACAACGTATAAAATCAAATCGCTCATTTGAGCGGCTTTTAAATTAAGGGCTTTGATTTCTTTAGACAAAAGAGCGTCTTTAGCCATGCCCCCTGTGTCTAGCAATTCCACTTCATGGCCATTTAGTGCGATTTTTCGTTTGTTAATGTCTCGTGTAGTGCCTGCAAAATCTGAAGTGATAGCGATCCTTTCTCTAGCCAAGCGGTTAAATAGTGAGCTTTTCCCCACATTAGGCTGGCCTAAAATCGCAATGGTTTTTAAAGTTTTATGGCTTGTATTCATCTTTTTTATCGCTTCAATTTAATCAAAATTAGATTACAATATTATAGTTATTTAAAGCTTAAATAAGGGTCTGGCATTGTTTTTAGTCAAAAAAATAGGCGTGGTAATAATGATTTTAATATGCTTTTTAGCTTGCTCGCAAGAGAGGTTTATCAAATTGCAAAAAAAAACCCAAGAGCAAGAAAATGACGGCTCTAAACGCCCCAGCTATGTGGATTCGGATTATGAAGTCTTTAGCGAAACGATTTTTTTACAAAACATGGTGTATCAGCCTACAGAAGAAAAAGATTCTTTCGCCCAACTGACTAAAGATGAAAACGATTCTTTTAACCCCGAAACTTCTGTGATTTTATTGAATGAGCCAAGCGATAACGATACAAAAAACCCGCCCTTATACCCAAATGAGTCTCACAACAACACTAATAATGCCAATAATGATATAAAAAACCCGTTCCTTTACAAACCGAAAAGAAAAACAAAAAATCCAAAACTCATTGAATATTCCCAACAAGATTTCTACCCCTTAAAGAATGGGGATATTGTGATGAGTAAAGAAGGGGATCAATGGTTGGTAGAAATCAAATCCAAAGCCTTGAAGCGTTTTTTAAAAGATCAAAACGATAAAGATCGCCAGATCCAAACTTTCACTTTTAATGACACTAAAACGCAAATCGCGCAATTTAAGGGCAAGATTTCTTCGTATGTTTATACCACCAATGACAGCGATTTGAGTTTGAGGCCTTTTTATGAATCCTTTTTGTTAGAAAAAAAGAGCGATGATCTTTATATGGTAGATAAGGCTTTAGACGCCATTGAGATTTCAAAGTGTCAAATGGTGTTAAAAAAGCATTCAACCGATAAACTAGACAGCCAGCATAAAGCCATCAGTATTGATTTGGATTTTAAAAAAGAGCGCTTTAAGAGCGATACGGAACTTTTTTTAGAATGCCAAAGTTAGGGCGTTTATTACGACAATTTAGATTTTTTTGGGTAGCATGTTAGCGTTTCAAAGGCATGGATATTATTAAAAAGTAAGGAATGTTTATGTGGATCACCCAAGAAATCACGCCGTATTTGCGTAAAGAATACACCATAGAAGCGAAATTATTAGATGTTAGAAGCGAGCATAATATCTTAGAGATTTTTAAATCTAAGGATTTTGGTGAAATTGCGATGCTCAACCGCCAGTTGTTGTTCAAGAATTTTTTGCACATTGAAAGCGAGTTGCTCGCTCATATGGGAGGTTGCACCAAGAAAGAGCTTAAAGAAGTTTTGATTGTGGATGGGTTTGATTTGGAATTAGCCCACCAGCTTTTTAAATACGACACGCGTATAGATTTTGTGCAAGCGGATGAAAAGATTTTAGACAGCTTCATTAGTTTTTTCCCCCATTTCCATGAAGTGAAAAACAACAAGAATTTCACGCACGCTAAACAACTTTTAGATTTAGACATTAAAAAATACGATTTGATCCTTTGCTTGCAAGAGCCAGATATTCATAAAATAGATGGTTTAAAAAGAATGCTTAAAGAAGATGGGGTGTTTATTTCGGTAGCCAAACACCCGTTATTAGAGCATGTGAGCATGCAAAACGCCCTTAAAAACATGGGCGGAGTTTTTTCTGTTGCCATGCCTTTTGTAGCGCCTTTAAGGATTTTGAGCAATAAGGGTTATATTTACGCTTCTTTTAAAAACCACCCCTTAAAAGATTTAATGGTGCCAAAAATAGAAGCGCTAACAAGCGTGAGATACTATAACGAAGACATCCATAGGGCCGCATTCGCTTTGCCTAAAAATTTACAAGAAGTCTTTAAAGACAATATCAAATCTTAAAATGATCTTAAAAAACGCTATCGCTCTCACAGGGGGGATAGGTACCGGTAAAAGCACCACCCTTAAAATATTGGAATCGCAAGGTTATGAGATCCTAGATGCGGATAAGATCGCTCATCAATTATTACAAGGGCATCGGCTAGAAATCGCCCAACATTTTGGATCAGATATTTTAGAAAAAGATATTTTAAACAGAAAAAAACTTGGCGCGATCGTGTTTCAAAATCCTAATGAGTTAAAATGGCTAGAAGATTTTTTGCACCCCTTAATCCGTGAACGCATGCTTAAAAAAGCCTGTGAATTAGAAAAGGATCATCAAGCGTATTTTTTAGACATCCCTTTGTTTTTTGAAGTTGGGGGTAAAAAATGCTATCCTGTGAGTAAAGTGGTTTTAGTCTATGCGTCTAGGGCCTTACAAATTGAGCGCCTTTTAGAGCGAGACACACTCAAAGAGGCTGAAATCTTGCAACGCTTAGCTTGTCAAATGGATATAGAGCAAAAACGCGCCATGAGCGATTATGTTATAGACAACAGCTCCAGTTTAAAAGATTTAAATAAGCGAGTTGAACGCTTTTTAAAAACGCTCTTATAAGCTCGTTTTATATGTAAGCATGTTAAACTACTATTAAATTTTTTGTAAGGCTAAAAACATGATCACTTTAAAACAAGCCCTTTCTTTATCCCAAGATGAATTAGAAACCCTTAAAAACGAAATTGACGCTAAGGTTAGAGCTTCAGATTTGAACGCTTACATTAAAGCCCCTAGCCTTAATGGCGCTAGCGCTAAAGGGGTGCCGATTCTTATTAAAGACAATATCAGCGTGAAGGGGTGGGAAATCACTTGCTCCAGTAAGATTTTAGAAGGCTATGTCGCTTCTTATCATGCGAGCGTGATGGAAAACTTGCACCAAAACAGCATGGCAGGGTTTGGGCTTTCTAACATGGACGAGTTTGCGATGGGAAGCACCACAGAGTCTAGTTGCTATGGGATCACTAAAAACCCACGAGATAAGAACAGAGTGCCTGGAGGGAGCAGTGGAGGGAGCGCAGCAGCGGTAGCTGGTGGCTTGGCGGTAGCGGCTTTAGGGAGCGATACGGGTGGGTCTATCAGACAGCCGGCGAGTTATTGTGGGTGCGTGGGGTTAAAGCCCACTTATGGGAGGGTGAGCCGTTATGGTTTGATCGCGTATTGCTCTAGTTTTGATCAAATCGGGCCTATCACGCAAAATGTAGAAGACGCTTCTATTTTATTTGACGCAATTAGTGGGTATGATAGCAAGGATTCCACGAGCGCGAATCTCAAACCCACGCAAACCTTTAAAAACCTTAACAGAGACAAACGCTTTAAAATCGCTATCTTAAGGGATCACATTAAAGACGCGAGCAATGAAGTGCAACTCGCTTATGAAAACACCCTTAAAGCCTTGAAAGAAATGGGGCATGAGATTGTGGAAAAAAAGATGTTGGATTCGCATTATCAAATCTCTATTTATTATATTATCAGCATGGCTGAAGCGAGTTCGAATCTGGCCAGATTCGATGGGGTGCGTTATGGGAGGAGGGCTCAAAACATTAAAGATTTGAAAGAATTGTATCTCAAAAGCCGCAGTGAAGGTTTTGGCGATGAGGTGAAACGGCGCATCATGTTAGGGAATTTTGTCTTAAGCAGTGGGTATTATGACGCTTATTATTTGAAAGCCCAGCAAATGCGTTTGATAATCAAAGAGCAATACAACAAGATTTTTGAAGAAGTGGATTTGATTTTCACCCCTGTAGCTCCTACGAGCGCTCATTTGTTCAATTACCATGCAAGCCCTTTAGAAATGTATTTGAGCGATATTTACACGATTGGGGCGAATTTGAGCGGTTTGCCGGCCCTTTCTTTACCGGTCGCCAAAGATCCTTTAGGCTTGCCCATAGGGATGCAATTCATTGCTAAGGCTTTTGATGAGCAAAGCCTTTTAGATGTTTCTTACGCTTTAGAGCAAGAATTAGATTTAAAGTTAGATTAAGGATAGAAAATGAGAATTTTACAAAGGGCTTTGACTTTTGAAGACGTGTTGATGGTGCCTAGAAAGTCCAGCGTTTTACCTAAAGATGTGAGCTTAAAGTCTCGCCTAACTAAAAACATTCGTTTGAATATCCCCTTTATTAGCGCGGCTATGGATACGGTTACAGAGCATAAAACCGCTATTGCTATGGCGCGCCTTGGGGGTATTGGCATCGTGCATAAAAACATGGATATTCAAACGCAAGTCAAAGAAATCACTAAGGTTAAAAAAAGCGAGAGTGGGGTGATTAATGATCCTATTTTTATCCATGCGCACAGGACGCTAGCGGACGCTAAAGTCATAACGGACAATTATAAGATTTCAGGCGTGCCTGTGGTAGATGATAAGGGGTTGTTGATTGGGATTTTAACCAACAGAGACGTGCGTTTTGAAACCGATTTGAGTAAAAAAGTGGGCGATGTGATGACTAAAATGCCTTTAGTTACCGCTCATGTGGGCATTAGTTTGGATGAAGCGAGCGATTTGATGCACAAGCATAAGATTGAAAAATTGCCCATTGTGGATAAAGATAATGTTTTAAAAGGCTTGATCACGATCAAGGACATTCAAAAACGCATTGAATACCCTGAGGCCAATAAAGATGATTTTGGGAGGTTGAGAGTGGGGGCGGCTATTGGAGTGGGGCAGTTGGATAGGGCTGAAATGTTAGTTAAAGCGGGGGTGGATGCGTTGGTGCTAGACAGCGCACATGGGCATTCAGCGAATATTTTACACACTTTAGAAGAGATTAAAAAAAGCTTGGTAGTGGATGTGATTGTGGGGAATGTGGTAACTAAAGAAGCCACAAGCGATTTAATTAGCGCGGGAGCGGACGCTATTAAAGTGGGTATTGGGCCAGGAAGCATTTGCACCACTAGGATTGTGGCCGGGGTGGGAATGCCTCAAGTGAGCGCGATTGATAATTGCGTAGAAGTGGCGTCTAAATTTGATATTCCTGTGATTGCAGATGGAGGGATTCGCTATTCAGGCGATGTGGCTAAGGCTTTGGCTTTGGGGGCATCAAGCGTGATGATAGGCTCTTTACTCGCTGGCACAGAAGAATCTCCAGGGGATTTTATGATTTACCAAGGGAGGCAATATAAAAGCTATAGGGGCATGGGCAGCATTGGGGCTATGACAAAAGGGAGCTCTGATAGGTATTTTCAAGAGGGCGTGGCGAGTGAAAAGTTAGTCCCAGAAGGCATTGAGGGGCGTGTGCCTTATCGTGGTAAGGTTTCGGATATGATTTTCCAATTAGTAGGGGGCGTGCGCTCTTCTATGGGGTATCAGGGGGCGAAAAATATTTTGGAATTGTATCAAAACGCTGAATTTGTAGAAATCACTAGCGCAGGATTAAAAGAAAGCCATGTGCATGGCGTGGATATCACTAAAGAAGCCCCTAATTATTATGGGTGAATTTTAAAAGAAAACAAGACAAATCGTTAGAAAACTCGTTAAAAAGCTTGATTTAATGAGTTTTTAAAACTTAATTGCTACAATTAAGGAAATTTTCAATAAGGCTTAGAGAAACTTTTTCATGGAACACAGAGTATTTACTATTGCTAATTTTTTTAGCTCCAATCATGATTTTATCACCGGGTTTTTTGTTGTTTTGACAGCGGTTTTGATGTTTTTAATCTCGCTTGGCGCGTCGCGCAAAATGCAAATGGTGCCTATGGGTTTGCAGAATGTGTATGAGAGCATCATTAGCGCGATTTTGAGCGTGGCTAAGGATATTATAGGCGAAGAATTAGCCCGCAAATACTTCCCCCTAGCTGGCACGATCGCTTTGTATGTCTTTTTTTCTAACATGATAGGCATTATTCCTGGCTTTGAATCCCCTACGGCTAGCTGGAGCTTTACGCTGGTTTTAGCGCTGATTGTGTTTTTTTATTACCATTTTGAAGGCATCAGAGTGCAGGGCTTTTTTAAGTATTTCGCTCATTTTGCAGGCCCTGTGAAGTGGCTCGCCCCTTTCATGTTCCCTATTGAGATCATCTCGCATTTTTCTAGGATCGTGTCTTTATCGTTTCGTTTGTTTGGGAATATCAAGGGCGATGACATGTTCTTGCTCATCATGCTTTTGTTAGTGCCTTGGGCGGTTCCTGTAGCGCCCTTTATGGTCTTGTTTTTTATGGGGATTTTACAAGCTTTTGTTTTTATGATCCTCACTTATGTGTATTTGGCAGGGGCTGTTTTAACCGATGAAGGGCATTAAACAAAGCGTCCTTGTTTGGCTTTGATATGGTGTTTTAAACTTTGCTTCATGGTAAAGCTTTTAAAAGGATAGGGGGGGTGGTTTTGAAACCATATTCCCCTTATCCCTTAATAACGCTTTTTAAAATTACCGCTTGCTTGTGTAAGTTCTATTTTATTATCAATACCCAATTTTAATAGCTTTTATAATTTTTTAAGCAATCATTAGATAAAATCTACCATACTTCTGTTTTGGATGTGTTTGGGTTTTAGAAGTGTTACTTTTTTATAACTTTTTCATATTCTTATGGGTATGTTGTCATTTTTTTACCGGAGAATTTTATCTTGAAAAACATTTATGTAGGGAATTTGGTTTATAGCGCTACCAGTGAGCAAGTCAAGGAGCTTTTCAGTCAATTTGGCAAAGTGTTTAATGTCAAACTGATCTATGACAGAGAAACGAAGAAACCTAAAGGTTTTGGCTTTGTAGAAATGCAAGAAGAGGGCGTTAGGGAAGCGATTGCTAAATTAGACAATACGGATTTTATGGGCAGAACGATTAGGGTAACCGAAGCCAATCCTAAAAAGTCTTAATCTTAAAGCATTAGAAAATTAGAAAATAGTTTTCTAATGTGCTCCATTCTCTTAATGCGTCTTATCTAGATCGCACATAGAAGCTAAAAGAGGCTATAAACTCTTTTGAAATCCATTTAAAAATTCAATCCATTCTAAAAAGCGGTTAAAAACTGGTTTTGTTCCAATCAAATAAGGACAACTTTAAAACGCTCGTTGGTATTTTTTACAATTTTTATTTATACAAACTGCCACCATTTCAAAAATTTAAAATGGAGTTCTCTCATTAGAGCGATTTTAGGGCTATAGGGTTCTTCTTTTCGCACTATCGTAGAGATTTGCTCATCATCAGCGATCACAAAAGGTTGTAACACCAGATTTTTCACGCCATGGATAAAAGTAGCGTCCATTATCGTATCCACAGGAACAACCCATTTTCGGCTGTGTTTCAAAAAAACTTTGGCAATCTTTGGCGTGATCACATAGCCTTGCGTCCCCACCCCATGGCTATAAGCCTTAATGATTCCCACACGCTCTTGTATCTCGTGGTTTTTATGGCTCAATGGCTCACTTTTTACACTGGCATCATACAACAAATGCAAGCGGATATAGCCTAACTCTTGGATGTGTTTTTCTAAAAAATCCAAGCCCTCTTTAAAATCCTCTTTCAAGGTTATATCGTCTTCTAAAATACAAATAGGCTCACCTAACTCTATGCATTTTTGCCACAAGGAATAATGGCTCGCATAGCACCCAAGTTCCCCCAAGCTCATAAACTTCGCATGGTATTTTAAAGCGTAATAAAACTTAGAAACCTCACTGATAGGATTGGTTGTAATCCCCCCCATGCCTTTGATGTTTTGCGTGATGAAATAAGGGTGTAAATGCTTTTTCACTAAGGGGTGCAACCCGCCTTCAAAAGTTTTAGAATAAATCGCATCAAAAATTTGTGCTTGGTGGTGGGTGGCATCGATGCTATTGAGTAAAGTCGTGGTGTCTCTAAAAACCAAACCAAATGTATCGCACACTTTTTGATTTAAAGAAATGATAAAAACACGCAAAGCTTAAACTCCCATAATTTTTAATAGAGTATATCGTTTTTAGGCTCTGTTTTACAATAAAACTCTTAAGAGAATAGGGGGTATTAAAATAATTCTCCCCCTACAGCCCCCAACTAAATCCCCACAACCCCCTAAGGAGCGCTTTTTTGATCAAACAAGTTCTTTTATTATATTGATTGTAAAAAATGTTTTGAGCGTTTTTAAATTTTGTGATCAATATTTAATCAAAACAAAGCAAGAGAACGAAATCGCATTGCAATTAAACAAAAAACTAAAATACATTACAAGCTTTGAAAATCCAATGAATGTTTGAAGTGAGAACTTATAACCCTAAATCTAGGGTTATAAGCTTGATTTAATGGTGTTCTAAATAAGAAATCACGCTTAAGGCTGCCGTAGCGCCATCGCTTGCAGCACAAACCACTTGCTTAGGGGCAAAAATGCGAATATCTCCTGCCGCAAACAAGCCCTGAACATTCGTCTTCATGGAAAAATCCACGACAACAGATCCGTATTCATCGCATTTGCATAGCATGGAGTTATCTTCTTGTTTCAACACGGCGTTATTCACATCATAACCCACAAAAATAAAAAATCCCGGCACAACCAATTCTCTTGTTTCGTTAGTGGCTGTGTTTTTAATGCTTAAAGAAGACACGCCAGAAGCATCGCCCTTGATTTCTTCTACCACATAAGGGGTTAAAAACTCAATCTTATCATTGTTTTTAGCATGCTCTAAAGTGATAGGTGCACACCTAAAACCATCTCTTCTGTGGATGAGATAGACTTTTTTGCAGATGTTGGCTAGATAAATCGCCTCTTCTACGGCGGTATCGCCCCCACCAAGCACCGCTACTTCCTTATTTTTGTAAAAGAAGCCATCGCATGTCGCACAAGTGCTCACGCCTTTACCCCAATATTCTGACTCGCCCTTGATGCCTGTGCGTTTAGGGCTACCACCGGTAGCGATGATCACGCTCTTAGCTTCAAAAGTCTTGCCGTCTTCTGCCAAAATAACAAAATGAGAGCCTTTTTTAGAAACCCTTTGAATAGCGGTCATTTCATGCTTTAAGCCAAAGCGGAAGCACTGCTCCTGCCATGGTTGCATGAAATCCAACCCGCTCACCACTTCCTTAACGCCCGGATAGTTTTCAATCTCACTACTGCCAGTGATTTGCCCCCCAGGCATTCCTTTCTCAAATAAAACGGCGTTTTTAACACCGCCTCTAGTGGCATAAAGCCCCGCACTCAAACCCGCAGGACCACCTCCAATAATCGCGCAATCTATCATGGCTACTAGCCTAGAAGTTTGTTCAATTGCTCTTTTAAAGCAACTTTAGTTTGCACGCCCACCAACTGATGAACGACTTCGCCATCTTTTGTGAATAAAAGCGTAGGAATGCTTCTAATCCCAAATTTCGCGCTCAATTCTTCTTGCTCATCGGTATTGACTTTACAAATCTTAGCCTTACCTTGATATTCGCTAGCTAATTCATCAATCACAGGGGATAGCATCTTGCAAGGACCACACCATGGCGCCCAAAAATCCACTAACGCAACCCCTTTTTTAATGGTGCTTTCAAAATTTTCTTCAGTTAATTCAATATAGTGACTCATTGGTTACTCCTAAATATTCTATGATTTTGATTAACGATGATCATATTATCTTAAGAATGTTAATGAAATCGCATGGGTTTTGGATAAAAATTTAAAAAGTGATATTTTCTAAAAGCTCAAATTTACCATTTTTCACAATGAGGGCGTCAATGCAAAAATCGCTGTTGGGATCTTTTTGAGACAAATAACAGCGGATCGTTTTGATCATCTTTCTTAATTTACTCGGCGTGATCGCATAAATGGGATCAAAATTTTCCCCACTTTTGACTTCAATGAAATGCAAAACCCCTTTTTTCAAAGCGATAATATCAATTTCGCCAAATTGTGAAAAGAAGTTCCTCTCCACCATTTCAAAGCCCAACGATTTTAAAAACCCGCAAGCCTCTTCTTCAGCCTTCAAGCCCTTTTCTCTATGTTTGTTGTTCAAAAAACGCATTCAATTTTCCAAACGGATCATTTTAGGGGTATCCAACACGCTTTGTAGATTTTCAAGCTCTTTAAGGGCGTTCAGCATAGACTTTTCGTTGGTGGTGTGCGTGGAAAATAAGATTTTAGCTTTGTTGGAATGCGGGATTTCTTTTTGTAAGACATTGTTGAGTGAAATATCATTTTGGGCTAAAATCGCGCTGATTTGAGAAAAAACCCCTTTTTCATCGCTCACTAACAAGCGCGCATAATAAGCGCATTGGATTTCTTCTTTAGGTTTTAGGGGGAGTTTTTGAGGGGTTTCAAAGCCCAGCATTAAAGAGCTTTTTTTCCTTGCGATTTCTATAATATCGCTAATGACCGCGCTTGCGGTAGGCTCTCCCCCAGCCCCAGCCCCATAATACAAAGTCTCGCCCACCTTATCTCCTATAACGCTGATAGCGTTCATCACCCCATCCACTTTAGAGAGCATGCATTCGTTTTTAATCATGCTTGGATGCACCCTTAATTCAATGCAATCTGGGTGTTTTTTAGCGATGCCTAAAAGTTTGATGCTATAACCAAACTCTTTGGCAAACTCCATGTCGTCTGGCTCTATCTTTTCAATGCCTTCAATCAAAATTTCTTCTAATTTCGCATCAATGCCATACGCTAAAGACGCTAAAATCAACAATTTGTGCGCCGCATCAATGCCCTTAATGTCAAATTCAGGGTTCAATTCCGCATAGCCTAAATGCTGCGCGTCTTTCAAAGCGTCCTTAAAACTCGCTTGATTTTTAAACATCTGGCTTAAAATGTAATTGCTCGTGCCGTTTAAAATCCCTTTAAAAGAAAGGATGTGATTAGCGCTCAAGCCGTCTTTTAAAGCCTTGATAATAGGGATACCCCCACACACGCTCGCTTCAAAGCCTATGGGGGTGTTTTTAGCGGTTTGCTCTAATTCATAGCGGTGGTACGCTAACATGGCTTTATTGGCTGTAACGAAGGCTTTTTGTTTGGCTAAAGTTTTTTTAGCTAAAAGATAAGGTGCTTCCACCCCACCCATAAGCTCCACGACAATATCAATTTCTTTATCTTCTATTAGGCTTTCTAAATCATCACTGATTTCAAAAGCATAGCCCTTGTGTTTTTTCACGTCTCGCACCACCGCTTTTTTGATTTTAATTTCCACACCGGCCCTGTCTTTGATGATTTCTTGATTTTCTTGTAAGATTTTAGCGACCGCGCTCCCCACACACCCTAAACCCACAAGCCCTATATTCAATCTTTTTTTCATGCTTTTTCCTTTAAATTCGTTTTTTTAAAACGGCGTTTTTTTCTTGCTCGCTCGCTTTTTCTATCGCTTCAAAACTCCCAAAATAATCCAATAATTTTTTCACGCTGGCTTCTCCTATGCCCTTTTCTTTTAAAAGAGCGATTTGTTTCATGTTTTTAAGTTTAGTGGATCTGTGGAAGTTTATCGCATACCGGTGGCTTTCATCGCGCAATTTTTGCACCCACTGCAAGCGTTTGTCGCTAGGGAGCAATTTAAAAGTATTGTTAGGCGTATGGATAATGTCTTTAGTGCCCCCTTTAGAACGATAAGCCTTAGAATCCCTTTTTTCTTTAGAAATAGCGATCACTTCTACAAAACTCCCGCTGCTTTTTAAAATTTCTAAAGCGATGTTTAATTGCGCCCTCCCTCCATCTATCACCCACAAATTAGGCGGTGGCTCTTTAGCAAAATCTAAAGCCCTTCTGGTGAGCAATTCGCTCATTTGATCGTATTCGTTAGAGCCTTTTAAATGGTAGCGCCGATAAGAATTTTTTTGGAAGGCGTTGTTTTCATACACGACCATTCCCCCCACGCATTGGCTGTTTGAATGGTGGCTTGTGTCAAAGATTTCCACCCTATAAGGCATGCATTCTAAATTAAAGAGCGATCGCACCTCTTCTAAAATCAGATCTTCATTAGAGGTTTTTTCTTGGCTAAAAATCTCTTGAGCGTTTTTCATAGCGATTTCTATTAAAGCGAGCTTATCGCCTTTTTTAGGAATGCTAAGAGCGATTTTTTTAGAATATTGATGAGAGATAAACTCTTGCAATTCTTTAAGCACTTCATTAGAACAAGCACTCAATAAGATCTGTTCAGGCATCAAAGGCAAATGCGATTGGTAATGGTTGATAATGGCTTGTTTCATCGCTTCATCGGTGTCAAACCCATTAAGGGAGTGGATTTTTTCAAACGCCGAAGAAATGATTTTACCCCCACGCATAAACATTTTCACTAACACCGCCTTATTGCTTGCGCCATAAAAAGCAAAAATATCCAAATCGTAGAGTTTGGCCAAATCCATGCAAGTGAAGGGGGCGATTTTTTGGATTTTTGCAATCCTGTCCCTGTAAATGAGGGCTTCTTCAAAACGCAAGTTACTAGAAAGGCGCTCCATTTTCAATTCAAGCTCTTTGATGAGTTTGTCTTTATTTTCAATCATTTCTAAACATTCTTTAGCGATTTTTAAATACTCTTCTTTAGTGATTTTATCCTCGCATGGGGCTTTACAACGCTCTATTTGATAAAACATGCATGCCTTTTTATCCTTGATGCAATTTTTCTTTTGAACTAACGGGAGCAATTCATACAAACTGTCTAAAATATCCTTAGCCCCGCTCGTAAAAGGGCCAAAATATTTAACGCCAGGCTGTTTTAAAATTTTTCGTGTGATTAAAGGGATAGGGAAATCAATAGAAAAATCCATGTAAATATAAGGGTAAGTTTTATCGTCTCTTAAAAGAATGTTGTATTTGGGCTTGAGCTGCTTGATTAAAGAGTTTTCTAAAATCAAAGCGTCTTGCTCGTTTTCCACTAAAATGGTTTCTAAAAAAGCGATTTGTTTGACCATCATTTGGATGCGTAAGCTAGCACGATAATTGGGCGTGATTTCATTATTACGGATGGAAAAATAGCTTTTGATGCGTTTTTTTAAATTTTTCGCTTTACCGATATAGAGCAATTGGCGGTTTTTATCAAAATATTGATACACGCCACTGCTATTAGGAAGGTTTTTCAAACTGGACAATAAATCAGCCATTCATTCCTCAAAAAAACTTCGTTGGTAGTGGATCAAAGCGCGCGCTTTTTCAAAACATTCATGCAAGCGAGCGTCTTTAATGGGGTTATGGAACAACCCTAAAGCGCTAGGGCGAAAAAATCGGGCTTGTTTTTTAATAGGGGCATAAAAATTGGCTTTTTCTAGCGCGTCTTTAGGCACATAACCTAAAATTTCTAACCCATTCAACCCGTCAAACCCATAAGCATGCCCTTGCGTGTTCAAAAAATGGCTGATTTCTTTAGCGAATCGCTGGTTAAATTCCTTAGAAGCCCAAAGATCTTTAAACGCAAAAAGCAATTTAGAATCTTTTATGAAGATAAAAAGCAAATTTTCTTGTAAACTTAAAGGCATAAAAACCTTAAGCTTTTTGAGTTTCAAAAGGGTTTCAAGCTTTTTATAAGACTTTTTTTGAATGAGTAAGGAGAAAATATTTTGTTCCATAAACTGATCTTAACATGCTTTTTAACGCTTGTGGCAATAACGATTCAAGCTTGCGGCTATAAAGCCCCCCCATTCAATGAAAAACCCGCTAAAAAAACTTCAAACAGCTCTAATTCTTCTATGCAAACGCCCACCAATAACACCACGCCAGAATTTTTAAACGAGCCTTAAAAATCACTGCTCTTGTTTAAGGGCTTTGATTTCTAGGGTTTTTGTGGCTAACTTTTGCGCCTCTTCCTCATCATGCGTTACCATAATGAAAGTAGCGCAAGAATTTTGGTGTATCTCTTTGATGAGATCCTGTAAATTCTTACGATTAAAACTATCTAAAGCGCTAAAAGGCTCATCTAATAAAATGAGTTCTGGCCTGTGGATAATCCCTCTAATAATGCCCACCCTTTGGGCTTGCCCCCACTCAATTCATTAGGGAATTTATCCATAAGGTTCTCCTCTAACCCCATTTTTAACGCTAAGGCTTTGGCCTCTTTTTGAGCGGCTTGTTTGTTTATGCCTTGCAAATTAAGGCAAAAGGTCATGTTTTGCAGAGCGTTTAAATGAGAAAATAAGGAATTGCCTTGAGCGATATAGCCTATTTTTTGGCGTAAAAAAGCGTTGTTTGAAAGGGTCTCATTAAAGATTTTAACGCTCCCAAGATTAGGTTTTAAAAGCCCTAAAATCAAGCCTAAAAGCGTGCTTTTACCGCTCCCGCTTTCCCCTAAAACGCATAAAAAATCCCCTTTTTGAATGCTTAAATTAAAATCCTTAAAAACAGCGCGATTGTGGTAGTTAAAAGACACATTCTCTATCTTGACGATTTCTTTCATGTTATAACCCTAATCTTTCTAAAAAATCTTTAGCTACGATTTTAGGGCTTTTTTTCAACACTTCCACCTGATAGTTTAAATCCTGCATCGTCTCATCGTTAATTTTTGAATCCAATTTTTCTAAGATTTCTAGTGCTTCAGGATACTTTTTTATAGTTTCTTTTCTTATAACAATACCGGCCTGATAATTAGGGAAAAACCCTTTATCGTCCTTAAGCACCTTTAAATCCAGCTCTTTGATTTGAGCGTCTGTGGTGAAGACGTCTAAAGCGTTGATTTTATGGGATTCAAAACTTTTATAACGCAAATTAATATCCATTTCATGCAAACTTCTAAAATGAAAGCGGTAAGCTTTCACTAAGCCCTTAAAAGCGTCCTCTCTTTCAAAAAAGTCAAACTCCGCTCCAAAATCAAAATTGGGGCTATGAAAGGCTAAATCGCTGAAAGTTTCAATCGCGTATTTTTGAGCGTCTTCTTTAGAAATCGCTAAAGAATAGGTGTTATTAAAGCCCAAAAGCCCCACCCACAAAAGATTAAATTCCTTCTCATAACGCTTTTTAATCGTTTTAAAATCCACTTTTTGTGTCAAAGGGTTTTTGAGCGTGTTCACCCAAGCGGTGCCGGTATATTCCACATACAAATCAAAATCGCCCCTAATCAATGCCGGATGGATATTCATCGTCCCCCCACCAATGCCAAACGCCCGCTTGATAGGGATATGGTGTTTTTCTAACAAAAGGCTTAAAATCTCGCCCAAAATATACTGCTCACTGCTAGGTTTTGTCGCTACGACTAAGGGCTTTTCTTCTATGGCGTTTCTAGGAATGAGCCATAAAGCGCTCGCTAGCAATAAAAAAAGAAAAACCGCTAAATTAAGATAAACTCTTCTTTTTTGTTTTTGGGTGGCGTTTTGAGAAAATAGGCGTTGCAAGGCGTTTTCATGCTGAAAGACGCTCACGAATTGATCCGCTAAAACGCTAAAAAGAGCAATGATCAAACTACCCGCCACTAAAAGCGTGGTGTTTTGTGTGTTTAGCCCTCTAAAAATCGCCTGCCCCAAACCCCCAGCCCCAATGAGCGCTCCAATCCCAGCCATCGCCACTAGCATCACCACCGCAATCCTTAAGCCCACTAAAATTTGGGGGATAGCGAGCAAGAATCGCACTTTAAAAAACAACTCTTTGGGGTTACACCCCAGCCCAATAGCGGCCTTAATCACCTCTTCTCGCACCTCTTTTAAAGCGTTATAAGTGCTATGGACAATGGGTAATAAGCCGTATAAGACCAACACTAAAAGCGCGTTTTTTAACCCCACCCCAATCACAGGAATGAATAACGCGAATAACGCCAGCGATGGGATGGTGTAGAGGAAATTCACCACAGGGAGCAAAAACGCCCTAGCCTTTGAGTTATAAAACACAAAAACCCCAATCAAAACCCCAAACACCAACACGAGAAGACTAGAAAGCGCAACGATGATAAAATGCTGCGCGAGCAAGTCTATAAAGTAAATGAAGCGATCATGAAATTCTTTTATCAAATATTTTACCACGCTTATTTTTAACACCATAGCAACTAAATGCTGCGTAGCCACATCTATAGAATGGAGCAACCATTCATACAATTCTTTGATCAATTGTTTAAAAACGCCCATGCTTGGCATTATAACCAAACTTATTTGAATAAAGGGGTTTTAAAACGCTAAAGGCATTCTTTAATGTGGTTGCAGGTTAAAACTGAAAGGTGCGTTTGCCTAAATTAGTGCTAACTTCTATCCATAGCGGCTGGTTTTCGCATAAAATTTCATAGGCTACGCTTTGATTCCTCACTAAAGAAACGCTTTTAGGCGTGGGGTAGAGCGAGCAAGAACGCCCCTGATTGATGTCAATCTTTAAAATAACCACGCTCTCTACCACAGCGCTCACTTTCAAATAATACGACTCCCTAGCCCCTTGCCATTCTAAATAGGGCGTTTCTTGGGGGACAATCTCTAAAGCCACCAAAGGGCTTTGAGCCAGTTTTAAGCGCGTTTTTTGCTCCTGCTCTTTCAATTCTTGTTCTCTGTTGATCCCTTTATCAATCAAATCAAAAAGGTTTGAAGAAGCGTCCTTCTCTCTAGCAATAAGGCTCGCTAACAACAAAAAGATTAACAAAAAAATTGGTTTCATGCGATTCATTCTTGCTGTTTGTGGGGATTGAATTCTTCATCTAAAATAGAATGGATCTTGCTCAAATCGTTCGCATCGGTTGAAAAAAAGATTTCCACACGATTGTTTTTCATTCTGTTTTCTAGGGAATCATTAGGCGCGATAGGGTTTGTAGAGCCATAAGAAGAAAAAGACAATTGGTTAGGATCCACGCCGTATTGTATAAGGACTTTCATCACCCTATAAGCGCGATTGGCGGCTAATTCGTAATGGCTTTTAAAACGGGTTTTATTTAAAGGCGTATTATCTGTAAAACCTCTCACATTAATATGCACCCTTTTAGGGAGTTTTTGAATGATTTTAGCGATCCGTTCAATATAGAGCATCATGTCTTGATTGATAGCATCTGATGTAGCGTTTTCAAACAACAAACTAGAGGGGAGCTTTAAAACAGAGCCTTGATCAATTTGCTCTAAAACACTGCCTTCGCCTTTGCGAGCGATAGTGGCTTTTGTTTCGGTATTTTGCGAAGCCGGTTTGGAGCTTTCGCTCGCCATTTGCTCTTCTTCTTTCCCTGAATCAGGGGGGATCACTACAACCGGCTGCATCGCCTCTGGCTTAGGGGCGTAATTAAAAATCTTAATAAATTCGGTTTTTAAGGCTTCCACTTTGGATTTATTGACCGCTGAAATGGCATAAAGAGCGATAAAAAGCGCGAGCAACAACGACAAAAAGTCCGCATAAGGAACCGCCCATTTTTCACCGGCGGGGCATTCGGTGGGTTTGTTTTTCTTAGCCATGTTTAGCCCTCAAATTGAGATTTTTTAGGTTCACCGGGAGCGATGTAGTTTAAGAGTTTGTTTTCTAAATCCCTTGGATTTTCCCCATTAGCGATGCCTAAAATCCCCTCTAAAAGAACGGTTTTTTCTTTGATAATGTCTTTAGACTTAGCTTTGAGCTTATGCCCAAAAGGGCCAAAAATCGCATAAGCACACATAATCCCTGTAACAGTGGCCGTAAAAGCCCCAGCGATCCCTGCTGCCATTTCAGCCGGGTTGTCTAGTTTTTGCAAGGCTAACATAAGCCCCATAACCGCCCCCACTAACCCCATAGTAGGAGCGGTCTCACCAGCCGTCTCCCAATAATGAGCGGCGCCGTGGTAATACTCTTCCATTTCTTCAATGCTGATTTCTAAGCTTTCCTTAACGGATTTTAAATCCTTGCCATCTATGATCATAGACAAGCCATTACGGGTGAAATCGTCTTCAATTTGCACCACCCGCCCCTCTAAACTCAACACCCCATCTTTTCTTGCCAGAGTGGCTAATTCCACTAAATTTTTAATGGTTTCGTTTAAATTGATTTTAGGGTTTAAAAAAACAATTTTTATTTCTTTGTAAGCGGCTTTCACGTAACGCGCATGCGTGCCTGTCATGGCGGCAAAAAGCGAAGTAGGCACGATGATGATGACTGAACTCAAATGGATAATGTGCAACGGGTTGCCATCTTCTAAAATATCGCCTAGCGAAATAGAAGCGACCGCCAATACCAAGCCTAGTATGGTTGATAAATCCAAAACTTACCCCTTAATCTAAATTTCATAATCCTGTAAATGCGTGATTTTATGCGTGCCACAAACCCTACATTTAGGGTTTTTGGGTGCTTGAATTTTTTTAAAATCCATCGTTTTAATATCGGCTATAAGTAAAGTATTTATAAGTAAAGTTTCAAACCCTAAAAAATATTTAAGGCATTCGCTCGCTTGGATACACCCTAAAACTCCAGGTAAGACCCCAAAAAGCCCTGAAATAGGATTTAATCCCTTTTTAGGGGGCTTATCAAAAACGCACGCTAAGCATGCGCTATGGGGTAAAACGCTCATGCTTTGCCCCCTGTATTTTAAAACCCCGGCATGCGAATAGGGTTTTTGGGCCAACACGCAAGCGTCATTGATCAAAAATTTAGCGTTGAAATTGTCCGTGGCGTCTATGATAAAATCGTAAGGTTCTATGAGAGAAAGAGCGTTATGAGCCTTAAAGCGTTCTTCAAAAGCCTTTATTTCAATGCTAGCATTGAGTTGTTTTAAGCGCGCTTTCGCGCTAGAGGCTTTAGGTTGGTTTAAAAAATCCTGTGAATGGATGATTTGGCGTTGCAAATTACTCATATCTAGCACATCAAAATCTACAATACCGATTTTTCCTATCCCAGCAGCGCACAGATACATCAAAACCGCCGATCCAAGACCCCCAGCCCCAATAACTAAAACGCTAGATTGTAAAAGCTTCAATTGGCCTTCTTCGCCCACATCTTCTAGCATGATATGGCGCAAATAACGCTCTTTTTCTAGCCGGCTTAACAATTAAGCCATCCTTGAAACCCAAATTTTAGAATGCTCTCTTTCGGCAAAAAAACTTGTCTTATCCCCATGCCCTGGATAAATCTCTATGTCTTTAGGGAAATCTAAATTTTGAAACCTTAACAGGGACTCTTTCATGTCTTTTTCATTAGAATAAGGGAAATCATAACGGCCAATGCTGCGATAAAAAATAAAATCCCCGCTAAAAATCACCCCTTCTATTTCTATGATAGAGCAACCGGGCGTGTGCCCGGGAAAATGCCAGTATTTAATGGTGGTGTTTTCTATCTCTAAAGTGGTGCAACCTTTATTGCAAGGCACGCTGAAATTGGGGCTAAAAACCGGCATGCCTAAATGGAAAATATCATTTTCTAGCATGAACACATCGTCTTTTGGGGCGTAAATGGGGGTGTTTTTAAGGAGTTTTGACAATTGAGCGCTATCCCATACATGATCATAATGCCCATGCGTGATTAAAATCGCCTTAGGGTTTTTGGCGTTTTCTAACACCCATTCGCTGCTAGAAAATCCGGGATCAATAATAAAATCTATCCCACTAGAAAGCTTCACAATATAAGCGTTTTCTTCCACCGCCCCGCATTCTCGCCTTAAAATTTCCAAACTCTAAACTCCCTTCAAACTTAGCTTAAAAAGTCATTATTATTGAATATCATAGCGCAAAAATAAGGCGATTTTGACTAGAATAGCGCTTCTATTATTGTTGGTTGAGATGAGTTTAATGAAAGGAAAATCATGCGTTCGTTTGGGAATTACATGCAAGAGTGGCTTTATGGAGAAAAGGGATATTACAAAAAAGCGCTAATCGGTCCAAAAGGGGATTTTTACACTTCGGTGTCTTTGAGTAAGTTTTTTGGGGGCGCTGTTGCGTTTTATATCATCAAGCTTTTAGAAGAAGAAAAATTATTTTTGCCTTTAAAAATTGTAGAAATTGGCGCTCATCATGGGCATTTTTTGAGCGATATAGCGAATTTTTTGAACGCTTTGAGCGTGGGCGTAATGGAAAAATGCGAGTTTGTCAGCTGTGAGCCTTTAAAGGAATTGCAAAAACTCCAACGAACTATTTTTAAACAAGCCACGCAATTGGATTTGATGATCTGCGATCTGAAAGATCTAGATTTCAAGGGGCATGAAAGCGCGTTTGTTGTTTCTAATGAATTGTTTGACGCATTCGCTTGCGAGATCATTAAAGATAACCAAATGCTTTTTATTACCCATGATCATCAGGGCGTTTGGGGCGCTATTGATGAACCCACTAAAGAACTTCTTAAAAATTTGGATTTAAAACAAGGGTGCGCGCCGTTATTTTTAGAGGCTTTCATTAAAGATTTGTTAGAGAAATTGGATGAGGCTTCTTCTTGGGTTTTTTTGAGCTTTGATTATGGCGATGAAATAGAGAGGAAAGACATGCATTTAAGGGCTTTTAAAAACCACCAAGCGCTGGATTTTAAGGATATTTTAAACAATCTGGCTTCTTTGTATCAAAAGAGCGATCTGACCTATGATGTCAATTTTTCTCTGGTGCGCAATTTGCTTGAAAAACACCATGCACAATTTTCATTCTTCAAATCGCAGGCTAACGCTTTGTTGGATATGGGGCTTATGGAATTATTAGAAACATTTTCAAAGAGCGTGGGTTATGAAAGGTATTTAAAAGAAGCGGCTAAAATCAAGCCCCTAATTAGCCCTGGGGGCTTGGGGGAGCGTTTCAAAGCGTTAGAGTTTGTGAAAAAAAATAAAATGTAAAGTATTTTTACAATTTAAATAATAAAGAGTTTGCGTATTTTCGTATTTTTAAGGGGGGATTGGTGTCTTGGATTTTAGAATATTAAAGCATTTACTATTAAAGCTTTCAAGATTGGTTTAATTAATATGAAAAGTTGAGAGAGGCTAACTTGCTTTCTCAATTTAAGGTAAGAGCATCAGGACATTTTAATGAAAAAGTTTATTATAAGTTATAGTAAAGAAGGAAGGAATAAATATAAATATGCCTTTTGCCCTTACCTTCGCCGAGCATTATACCAAAAAAAAAAAAAAAAAAAAACGATGTTATTTGAACTCTATTTTTAACATTCTTTTTTCTTTTTTAAAATTGGTATTAAAAAGAAAGAATTGCTATAATTTGAAACAATTTAAATCTATTGATGGGATAAAAGGGGTTTTTTGAAAATTTTTCTTTCTTGCAAGTCTTTGTTGATTCAAAGGAGTTTGGAATTTTATTTGAGCGATTGCCTTTCTCCTATGGAAGTTTGCGATCTTGTTTTAAGCGATGATGAAACGCTAGAGATTAATAAGCCCCTATGCTTTATAGAAGAGCGCTTAAGAAAGCCTTTCACCAAACAGAGCGTGAAAGAAGATATCAAAAATTTTTATCGCGCTTTAAAGACGAGCGAAAAACCTTGCGAAGAAATGAAAATTTCTAAAGAGCAAAAGATTCAGCAATTACTAGAAGAATACACCCAAAAATTATGCCAAATCATCAGCCAGTAAAAAAATTTAAAATTATTGGGGGGGCTTGCAAGGGATTGGGCTTGAATTTGCCTAACGTTTCTAGCACGCGCCCCACCAAAGCGATCGTAAGAGAGTCGTTTTTTAACACCTTGCAAGCAGAAATTAATGGAGCGCATTTTATAGAAGTGTTTTCAGGCAGCGCTTCTATGGGTTTAGAGGCTTTGAGTAGGGGGGCTAAAAGTGCGGTGTTTTTTGAGCAAAATAAAAGCGCTTATAAGACGCTTTTAGAAAATATTTCCCTTTTTAAAAACCGCTTGAAAAAGGAAATTGAAATTCAAACTTTTTTAGATGACGCTTTCAAGCTTTTACCCACGCTGTGTTTAAAAAATGGCGTTTTGAATATCCTTTATTTGGATCCTCCTTTTGAAACAAGCGGGTTTTTAGGGATTTATGAAAAATGTTTTCACGCTTTAGAAAGGTTATTAAACCGCTCTCATTCAAAAAATCTTTTAGTGGTTTTTGAGCATGAAAGCTTGCATGAGATGCCTAAAAGTCTCGCAACTTTAGCTATAATCAAACAGAAAAAATTCGGGAAAACCACTTTAACTTATTTTCAATAGGAATAGGCATGGCAGAAGAACAAGAAAATACCGCGCAACAACCCCAAAAAAAAAGCAAAGCCCTTTTATTTGTCATTATTGGAAGCGTGTTAGTGATGCTTTTGTTGGTGGGGGTGATTATCATGCTGCTTATGGGGAATAAGGAAGAATCTAAAGAAAACGCTTCTAAAAACACCCAAGAAGTTCAAGCTAATCCTATGGCGAACAAAAATCAAGAGGCTAAAGAAGGTTCTAATATCCAGCAATATCTGGTGCTTGGGCCTTTGTATGCGATTGATGCGCCTTTTGCGGTGAATCTGGTCTCTCAAAATGGCAGACGCTACCTTAAGGCTTCTATTTCGTTAGAATTGAGTAATGAAAAGCTTTTAAATGAAGTCAAGGTTAAAGACACAGCGATTAAAGACACGATTATAGAGATTCTATCGTCTAAAAGCGTGGAAGAAGTGGTTACTAACAAGGGCAAAAACAAGCTTAAAGACGAGATTAAGAGCCATTTGAATTCGTTTTTGATTGATGGCTTTATTAAAAATGTCTTTTTCACTGATTTTATCATCCAATAATTTTAAATGATTGGCATAGATATTGTCTCTATTGCTAGGGTAGAAAAGTGCGTGAAACGCTTTGAAATGAGGTTTTTAGAGCGTTTTTTATCCCCAAGCGAGATTGTTTTATGCAAGGATAAATTTAGCAGTATCGCCGGGTTTTTCGCGCTTAAAGAGGCTTGCTCTAAAGCCCTTCAAGTGGGCATTGGTAAGGAATTGAGTTTTTTAGATATGCATATTTCTAAAAGCCCTAAAAACGCCCCCTTAATCACCCTTTCCAAAGAAAAAATGGATTATTTTAACATCCAAAGCTTGAGCGCGAGCATCAGCCATGACGCTGGTTTTGCGATAGCGGTTGTGATGGTTTCTTCGTAAAATGTATCAATAACGCACCCTAAAACCCCCATAACATTCTGTTTTTAAAAAACGCTTAGCGGCTGTTAAAAAAAACACTAAAAACCTTTTTCAAATCGTTTTGATAACAAATTGTAAATAAATAAGATTAATTTTCAATTCTTAAGCTGATTATAATAATTATTCTTATAGTATGAATCGGTTTGAATTAAATGAGAAAGGTTATCATAATGAATGGTTATTTGAGGGTAAAAACCCCGTATTTTTTAGCGTCGGTCGTTTTGACTTTTTGGACTTTTAATTCTTTTATGAGCGCGAAAGATAAGCACCATTTTTTAAAAAAAGTTACAACCACTGAGCAAAAATTCAGTTCCAGCGCCCCGCTTTCATATCAAAGCGAAGAGGTGCGTAATTCCACAAGCTCTCGCACGGTGATTTCCAACAAAGAACTCAAAAAAACGGGTAATTTGAATATTGAAAACGCTTTGCAAAATGTGCCAGGGATTCAAATCAGAGACGCTACAGGCACAGGCGTGTTGCCTAAAATTTCGGTGCGCGGTTTTGGTGGGGGCGGTAACGGGCATAGCAATACGGGCATGATTTTAGTCAATGGTATCCCCATTTATGGCGCGCCGTATTCCAATATTGAATTGGCGATTTTCCCTGTAACTTTCCAGTCAGTGGATAGGATTGATGTGATTAAAGGGGGAACGAGCGTGCAATATGGCCCTAACACTTTTGGAGGCGTGGTGAATATCATCACTAAAGAAATCCCTAAAGAGTGGGAAAATCAAGCGGCTGAAAGGATCACTTTTTGGGGGCGATCTTCTAATGGGAATTTTGTCGATCCCAAAGAAAAAGGCAAGCCTTTAGCCCAAACTTTAGGAAACCAAATGCTGTTTAACACTTATGGGCGAACGGCCGGGATGTTGGGTAAGTATATAGGCATTAGCGCTCAAGGCAATTGGATTAATGGGCAAGGTTTCAGGCAAAACAGCCCTACAAAGGTGCAAAACTACTTGCTTGATGCGATCTATAAGATTAATGCGACCAACACTTTTAAAGTTTATTACCAGTATTATCAATACAACTCTTACCATCCAGGCACTTTGAGCGCGCAAGATTACGCCTATAACCGCTTCATCAACGAGCGCCCTGACAATCAAGATGGAGGGCGAGCCAAGCGCTTTGGGATCGTGTATCAAAATTATTTTGGCGATCCGGATAGGAAAGTGGGGGGCGATTTTAAATTCACTTATTTCACGCATGACATGAGCAGGGATTTTGGATTCTCTAACCAATACCAAAGCGTGTATATGAGCAGTCAAAACAAGATTTTACCCTTTAAAGGCAAGGGAGAAATCAGCGCGACTAACCCTAATTGCGGTCTGTATTCTTATAGCGATACGAATAGCCCTTGTTGGCAATTTTTTGATCAGATCCGCCGCTTCGTGGTGAATGCTTTTGAGCCAAAACTCAATCTCGTAATCAATACCGGTAAAGTCAAACAAACTTTTAACATGGGGATGCGGTTTTTAACCGAAGATTTATACCGCCGATCCATTACCAGGAAAAACCCTAGCGTGCCTAATAATGGGAGTGGGTTTGATGCAGGAACTTCACTCAATAATTTCAACAATTATACCGCTGTGTATGCCAGCGATGAAATCAATTTCAATAACGGCATGCTAACGATCACGCCGGGCTTGAGATACACTTTTTTAAATTACGAAAAAAAAGACGCTCCTCCTTTTAAAGCAGGTCAAACAGGAAAAACCATTAAAGAGCGTTATAACCAATGGAATCCGGCGCTGAATGTCGGCTATAAACCCATTAAGGATTGGTTGTTTTATTTCAACTATCAAAGAAGTTATATCCCGCCCCAATTCAGCAATATCGGTAATTTTGTAGGCACAAGCACGGATTATTTTCAAATCTTTAATGTCATGGAAGGCGGCTCAAGATATTATTTCAACAACCAAGTGAGTTTTAATGCGAATTATTTTGTGATTTTTGCGAATCATTATTTTACTGGGCGCTATGGGGATAACAGAGAGCCGGTCAATGCGAGATCGCAAGGCGTGGAGCTGGAATTGTATTACACGCCGATTAGGGGGCTTAATTTCCATGCGGCTTACACTTTCATAGACGCTAATATCACCAGCCACACGATGGTTACTAACCCTGCTAATCCTAAAGGGCCTAAAAAAGATATTTTTGGCAAAAAACTCCCTTTTGTCAGCCCGCACCAATTCATTTTAGACGCGAGTTACACTTACGCCAAAACCACGATTGGGTTGAGCTCTTTCTTTTATAGCCGCGCTTATACAGATGTGCTAAACACCGTGCCTTTCACTCAATACGCGCCCACGATCAAAAATGGGGCCATCACCACCAAAACAGCGGGCATGACGCCGTGGTATTGGGTGTGGAATTTGCAAATTTCTAGCACTTTGTGGGAACGCAAAAAGCAAAGCGTTAATGCGAGCTTGCAAATCAATAACATTTTTAACATGAAATATTGGTTTAGCGGGATAGGCACTAGCCCTAACGGTAAAGAAGCCGCGCCTCCTAGAAGCATCACAGCGTATGTGAGCTATCATTTTTAAGGTTTAATCTTTATGGCTGTAGTTGCTTAAGGAGTTGGGCATAAAAAACAACCCTTTGTTTTAAACGCTCCCTTAGAGCACGGTAATTAGGGCAAAAGATTTGAACGCAACGCCAAAAATTTTTGGAATGGTTTTTGTGGATCGTGTGGGCGAGTTCATGGATGATGACATAATCAATCGCTTCTTTTTGGGCGCAAACCAATAATAATGCAAAACTCAAGCGGTTATGATAAGAGCAACTCCCTAAAACTTTAGCGTTGTTTCTAATATTAAAACCGGTGTATGCAGTTTGCATTTTTTGAGCGCTTAAAGGGAGTTTCTGCTCCAAATAAGTTTTTAAGATTTTTTTAAGTTCTGTTAGGGTGTAATCGTTGGCGTTTTTCATCTCATCAAACACAAGGATTTTATTTTGATAGGTTTCTAGGCACGAGTGTAAAAGGGAGTGTTTTTCTTGCATGCTTAAAAAGGTTTTTTTTAGCCAAGCTTCTTGTTCTTTTAAAAAAGCGCTCGCCCTAACTTGAGGGCAAGAATCAGGCATTTTTAGAATCACTTCTAAAGAGGGCGTGATATTCAAGCTCAGGGTTTTGATTTTTTTACTTTTTTGAATGGTAATAGGAATATCATCTAGCATGATGCGTATTTTACTAAAATTTGCGCTAGAATGTAAGTCTGTTTAATATTGATTTTATTTGTATTAAGAATTAAGGCTAACATGCGTGTTTTTATTATTCATTTAAGCCCCAAAACCTGTCAAAATTTTTCTTTAAAAGAAACTCATATAACCCCCCTTTTAGAGAGCCTTAAACTTCAAGGGATTTCTTATGAAATTTTTGATGCGATCTATTCTAAAATCTCTCCCACTCAATTACACCCCTTGATTTTAGAGCATTTGCACCCTTCTTTTATGATTGAAGATTTATGGGCTTTTTGTAAAAATAAAAAACACCCCCCTTGCACGTTAAAAAATTTCTTTTATGCGCTCAAGCATTGCGGGAAGAGGATGGGGTTTGGGGAGCTTGGGTGCTATGCGAGCCATTATTCGTTGTGGCAAAAATGCATAGAGCTCAATGAAGCGATCTGTATTTTAGAAGATGATATTATTGTAAAAGAGCGTTTTAAAGAGAGCCTAGAGTTTTGTTACCAACACATCAACGAGTTAGGCTATATCCGTTTGATGCATTTAGAAGAAAATGTGGCTAAACAAAAAACTTCCATTAAAGGGGTTTCTCAAATCTTAAATTTTAAAGATGGCATTGGCACTCAAGGGTATGTTTTAGCCCCAAAAGCCGCGCAAAAATTGTTGAAATACAGCGCGAAAGAATGGGTGATGCCTATAGATTGCGTGATGGATAGGCATTATTGGCATGGGGTCAAAAACTATGTGTTAGAAGAATTTGCGATCGCTTGCGATGGAATGAACACTCAAAACTCCAACACAGAAAAACAAAGGCCTAAAAAATTACCTTTAAGCATTAGGATTGGCCGTTTTTTACATAAAAGCGCGCTTAAACAATGGAATGTTTTGAAATCGTTTTTTCCTAATCATATAATCAAGTGATAATCGTTATTAAACATGCTATATTTCTTTTTTTTATAAAACTCAATATTATTGAATAAAACTAGGGAGTTAGAATGATCTTAAAACGAGTTACTGAGGCTTTAGAAGCGTATAAAAATGGCGAAATGCTCATTGTCATGGACGATGAAGATAGGGAAAATGAGGGGGATTTGGTTTTGGCTGGGATTTTTTCTACCCCTGAGAAAATCAATTTCATGGCCACGCATGCTAGGGGGTTGATTTGTGTGTCTTTAACCAAAGATTTAGCGAACAAATTTGAATTACCCCCTATGGTTAGCGTGAATGATTCTAACCATGAGACCGCTTTCACGGTTTCCATTGACGCTAAAGAAGCCAGAACCGGGATTTCTGCTTTTGAAAGGCATCTAACGATTGAATTATTGTGTAAAGACACGACTAAACCGAGCGATTTTGTGCGCCCGGGGCATATTTTCCCTTTGATTGCAAAAGATGGAGGCGTGTTAGCGCGCACCGGTCATACTGAAGCGAGCGTGGATTTGTGCAAATTAGCTGGATTAAAGCCGGTGAGCGTGATTTGTGAAATCATGAAAGAAGACGGCTCTATGGCGAGAAGGGGGGATAAATTTTTGAGCGACTTTGCCCTTAAACATAATCTTAAAACCCTCTATGTTTCTGATTTGATTAGCTATCGTTTGGAAAATGAAAGTTTGCTGAAAATGTTTTGCCAAGAAGAAAGAGAATTTTTAAAACACCAAACGCAATGCTACACTTTTTTAGACCACCAGCAAAAAAACCATTACGCTTTTAAGTTTAAAGGTGCAAAAACCCATGATTTAGCCCCTTTAGTGCGTTTCCACCCTATCAAAGAGGATTTTGATTTTTTAACGACTGGTGCGTTTGAAGCGTTTTTTAAGGCTTTAGAATATTTGAAGCGCGAAGGGGGTTATTTGATCTTTATGAACACCCATTCTGAACAAAACAATATCGTTAAAGATTTTGGGATCGGGGCGTTGGTGTTAAAAAATTTGGGGATAAAGGATTTCAGGCTTTTAAGCTCTTCTGAAGACAGGCAGTATAAGGCTTTGAGCGGGTTTGGGCTTAAGCTTGTAGAAACGATTAGCCTTTGAGGCTTGTTGGGTTTTATTGAATGTGTTGTAATGTTTTTAAGGTATAATAAACCCTTTTTAAGTCAAGCAATAAAGTTTGCAACCTGATGAGAGTAATAATAGAGTTTATGCTGATTTCATTAAAAACATTCCTAAAAATATTATTGAAAATATTCCTAAAAACATTCCAAAAGATTTGGATGGTTTTGGTTATTATTTGGGGGTTAGGCTGTAGTTTTTTAAACGCTAACAGCGTTCAATTAGAAGAAACGCTCAGACGAAATCCTAAAAATCTTATTTGGCAACACTTTAAAAAGAGGTTTAAAAAGAGCAACACGATCCCTTATGCCCCAAATAGCCGTTGGAAATATTTAGGCACGAGTGTTGGGATTTTAGGCGTGTCTTTGGTGATAGGGATTGTGGGGTTGTATCTCATGCCAGAGAGCGTAACGAATTGGGATAGAGAAAAATTTGGGATCAAAAGCTGGTTTGAAAATGTCCGCATGGGGCCAAAACTAGACAATGATAGTTTTATTTTCAATGAAATTTTGCACCCTTATTTTGGGGCTATGTATTATATGCAACCGCGCATGGCTGGGTTTGGTTGGATGGTATCAGCGTTTTTTTCTTTTATCACTTCTACGCTTTTTTGGGAATATGGCTTGGAAGCGTTTGTGGAAGTGCCTAGCTGGCAGGATCTAGTGATCACGCCTTTATTGGGTTCGATATTGGGGGAAGGGTTTTATCAGCTCACGCGCTATATCCAACGCAACGAAGGCAAGCTTTTTGGCTCTTTATTTTTAGGGCGCTTGGTCATCGCTCTTATGGATCCTATCGGTTTTATCATTAGGGATTTAGGGCTTGGGGAAGCTTTAGGGATTCATAATAAACATGAAATCCGTTCTAGCTTAGGCCCCAATGGTTTGAATTTGACTTACAAATTTTAAAGGAGTAACCCGCATCAAGCGATTTTAAAAACATTTTTATCGGCACAAATTATAAAGAGTTTTGATAGAATACCTTTTTTTAAAAGATGCGTTTTAAAAACTAATTTTAGGAGTATCCTTGAAACGATTAGAAGTTTCTAACCAAGCCAAATTACCCACTCAATTTGGGGAGTTTTGTATCCAGTGTTTTAGAGAAAAGGGTTCTAATGGCTCTAAAGATCATTTAGTGGTTTTCACCCCTAATTTTTCTCAAAACCCCTTAGTGCGTTTGCATTCAGAATGCTTAACGGGTGATGCTCTAGGCTCTCAAAAATGCGATTGCGGGGGGGCGTTGCAAATGGCGTTAGAAAGGATTTCTAAAGAAGGGGGGCTAGTGATTTATTTGCGCCAAGAAGGGCGTGGGATAGGGCTATTTAATAAAGTCAATGCCTACGCTTTGCAAGATAAGGGCTATGATACCATTCAAGCCAATGAAATGATAGGGTTTAAAGACGATGAAAGGGATTATAGTATTGCGGGTGAAATTTTAGAATATTACGGCATTAAAAAAATGCGCTTACTCACAAACAACCCTCTAAAAATCGCCGCTTTAGAAAAATACGCTGAGGTAACAAGAGAGAGCTTGATCGTGTGCGCTAATGAGCACAATCAAGGGTATTTGGAAGTCAAAAAGCTCAAAATGGGGCATTTATTGTGAAAACCATTGAAGCGCTTTAAAGAGGTTTTAAAATATTAAAATCATGCTTTTAAAAATTTAATATAAGGGTAAATGATGGTAGAAGTGCGATTTTTTGGACCCATAAAAGAAGAAAATTTTTTCATCAAAGCGAGTGATTTAAAGGAATTAAGAGCGATTTTACAAGAAAAAGAGGGCTTAAAAGAGTGGTTGGGCGTTTGCGCGATAGCCCTTAATGATCGTTTAATAGATAATTTAAACACGCCTTTAAAAGAGGGCGATGTAATAAGCTTGTTGCCGCCGGTTTGTGGGGGCTAGGTGTTAAAAATCATTCAAGGGGCATTAGATACTGACAAGCTTTTAAAAGCCTACCAAGAGGAAGCTTGCGCGAAAAACTTTGGAGCGTTTTGCGTGTTTGTGGGGATTGTGAGAAAAGAGGATAACATTCAAGGCTTGAGTTTTGATATTTATGAGGCGCTATTAAAGACTTGGTTTGAAAAATGGCACCATAAAGCCAAAGATTTGGGCGTGGTGTTAAAAATGGCGCACAGCCTGGGCGATGTTTTGATAGGACAAAGCTCATTTTTATGCGTTTTAATGGGAAAGAATAGAAAAAATGCCTTAGAACTATACGAATATTTTATTGAAGATTTTAAGCGTAACGCTCCTATTTGGAAATACGATTTGATTGATAATAAACGCATTTACGCTAAAGAAAGAAGCCACCTTTTAAAAGGGAGTGGGCTTTTAGCTTAAAAAGGAGTTAAAATGCAAACGATTCATATAGGCGTTTTGAGCGCAAGCGATAGGGCGTCAAAAGGGATTTATGAAGATTTAAGCGGGAAAGCGATACAAGAAGTGTTGAGCGAATACCTGCTCAATCCTTTAGAATTCCATTATGAAATTGTCGCTGATGAAAGGGATTTAATTGAAAAATCGCTGATTAAAATGTGCGATGAATACCAATGCGATCTAGTCGTTACCACAGGAGGCACAGGCCCTGCTTTAAGAGACATAACCCCAGAAGCCACAGAAAAAGTGTGCCAAAAAATGCTTCCTGGTTTTGGAGAGCTTATGCGAATGACTAGTTTAAAATATGTGCCTACAGCGATTCTATCGCGCCAGAGCGCTGGCATTAGGAATAAGAGTTTGATCATTAATCTTCCTGGTAAGCCAAAAAGCATTAGAGAATGCTTAGAGGCGGTTTTTCCAGCGATTCCTTATTGCGTGGATTTGATTTTAGGGAATTATATGCAAGTGAATGAAAAAAACATTCAAGCGTTTCGCCCCAAACAATAAGGTAAAAAATGCCGCTCACTCATTTGAATGAAGAAAATCAGCCTAAAATGGTGGATATAGGGGATAAGGAAACCACTGAAAGAATCGCTCTAGCGAGCGGTCGTATCAGCATGAATAAAGAAGCTTATGACGCTATTATCAATCATGGCGTCAAAAAGGGTCCGGTGTTACAGACTGCTATTATTGCTGGGATCATGGGGGCTAAAAAGACAAGCGAGCTCATTCCCATGTGCCATTCAATCATGCTCAATGGGGTGGATATTGATATTTTAGAAGAAAAAGAGACTTGCAGTTTTAAACTCTATGCGAGAGTCAAAACTCAAGCTAAAACGGGCGTAGAAATGGAAGCGCTAATGAGTGTGAGCGTAGGGCTTTTAACCATTTATGACATGGTGAAAGCCATTGATAAGAGCATGACAATTAGCGGTGTGATGTTGGAGCATAAAAGTGGAGGCAAAAGTGGGGATTATAACGCTAAAAAATAGAAAAAAACTAATAATCTAAAGATGTTAGGGTAAAATAACATTTTGACAACAAAAGCGTGTTGGTTGCTTCGGGTTTGTTGTTATAGAAGTCTGAAATATTACAATCAAGGATAGAACGATGAGAGCAAATAATCATTTTAAAGATTTTGCATGGAAAAAATGCCTTTTAGGCGCGAGCGTGGTGGCTTTATTAGTGGGATGCAGCCCGCATATTATTGAAACCAATGAAGTCGCTTTGAAGTTGAATTACCATCCAGCTAGCGAGAAAGTTCAAGCGTTAGATGAAAAGATTCTACTTTTAAGGCCAGCTTTTCAATACAGCGATAATATTGCTAAAGAGTATGAAAACAAATTCAAGAATCAAACCGCGCTTAAGGTTGAACAGATTTTGCAAAATCAGGGTTACAAGGTTATCAATGTGGATAGCAGCGACAAAGACGATTTTTCTTTTGCGCAAAAAAAAGAAGGGTATTTGGCGGTTGCTATGAATGGCGAAATTGTTTTACGCCCCGATCCTAAAAGGACCATACAGAAAAAATCAGAACCTGGGTTGTTATTCTCCACTGGTTTGGATAAAATGGAAGGGGTTTTAATCCCGGCCGGTTTTGTCAAAGTTACCATACTAGAGCCTATGAGTGGGGAATCTTTAGATTCCTTTACGATGGATTTGAGCGAGTTAGACATTCAAGAAAAGTTCTTAAAAACCACCCATTCAAGCCATAGCGGAGGGTTAGTTAGCACTATGGTTAAGGGAACGGATAATTCTAATGACGCGATCAAGAGCGCTTTGAATAAGATTTTTGCAAGTATCATGCAAGAAATAGACAAAAAGCTCACTCAAAGGAATTTAGAATCTTATCAAAAAGACGCCAAGGAATTGAAAGGCAAAAGAAACCGATAAAGACAAATAACGCATAAGAAAAGAACGCTTGAACAGACTGCTTAAAAGGGGGTTTTTAGCGTTCTTTTTGAGCGTGTATTTAAGGGCTGATGATCTGGTTACTTATACGATCGCCAAAAAAGAAGATCTAGGATACCAGCGGTTTTTAGCCAAGAAGTGTTTAAGGGGCAAAACCCACCCCCCATGTTTTACTGAGTCTAAAAAGCCCAAAAGAAAACCTTTTAATACAGACAAAAGCTCCCATTATTATGGCACAAGCGTGGTGCAAATGTCATGGCTACAGAGCAGGGAAAAATTTGAAAACCATTCAAAATACCGAGACATTCCCTTTGCTGAAGTCAGTTTGATTTATGGCTATAAACAATTTTTTCCTAAAAAAGAGCGCTATGGTTTCCGTTTTTATATTTCTTTGGATTATGCTTATGGGTTTTTTCTTAAAAATAAGGGCGTATTGGGCGATAGTTTGAGGGAGAGTTCGCAGATCCCTAAAAGCTATAGAGAAAAGTTGCAAAGAAAAGAGACTTTTATTAACGCTATTTTTTATGGCGCGGGAGCTGACTTTTTATACAAACGCGCTTTTGGAACGCTGATTTTAGGGATGAATTTCGTGGGAGAAACCTGGTTTTATGAAACAAAGATTTTTAAAAAGTGGGCTAAAGATCCTTTGAGCGTTTATCACCCTTACATGTTTCAAGTGATGTTGAATGTGGGGTATCGTTACCGCTTTTCAAGGTATAAGAATTGGGCGATAGAATTTGGCGCGTGCATCCCTTTTTTAACCAATGATTATTTTAAAACCCCTTTATACACCCTTCATTTCAAGCGCAATATTTCTGTCTATCTCACTTCAACTTATGACTTTTAGTTTTTTAAATTTTTGAAAACCAGAATTAAAACCGCTTTTTATCAACCGGAATTAAAACAAATTAAGCTATAATGCCCATAAAACTTTTAATTTTTTAAGGAAAAAAATGAATCTTGAAGTGAAAAAGATTGACACCGCTAACGCCCATTTGAGCGCTAAACCTTCCATTGAAAATTTAGAAAAGCGTTATGATAAAATCGCTCAAAAAATCGCCCAAAAAGTTAAAATTGATGGCTTTAGAAGAGGTAAGGTCCCCCTTAGTTTAGTGAAAACCCGTTATCAAGCCCAAATTGAACAAGACGCTCAAGAAGAAATGATTCAAGAGGTTTTGAAAAACGCTTTTAAGGAATTAGGGATTGAAAATAAGGATTTAATCGGCAGCCCCAATCTCACTAAATTTGAAAAAAAAGACACGCATTTTGAAATAGAAGCGGATATTGGCTTAAAACCCAAGATTGTTTTAGACAAGATTAAAGAGTGCGTGCCTAGCGTGGGAGTGGAAATCCCCAATGAAGAAAAAATTAATGAGCGTTTGAAACAGCTCGCTAAAGATTACGCGAAATTTGTGGATGCTGACGCTCAAAGAAAAGCTCAAAATGACGATAAATTGACGATTGATTTTGAAGGCTTTATAGATAATGCGCCTTTTGAAGGGGGCAAGGCTGAGAATTTCAGTTTGATTTTAGGCAATAAGCAAATGCTAGAAGATTTTGAAAAGGCTCTTTTAGGCATGCAAGCGAGCGAAGAAAAAGAATTCCCTTTGACTTTCCCTAGCGGATACCACGCAGAGCATTTAGCCGGCAAAGAAGCCCTTTTTAAAGTGAAATTGCGCCAGATTCAAGTGCGTGAAGCGTTAGAAATCAATGACGAACTCGCTAAAATCGTGCTGGCTAATGAAGAGAATGCGACTTTAAAGCTTTTAAAAGAAAGGGTTGAGGGGCAGTTGTTTTTAGAAAATAAAGCCAGGCTCTATAACGAAGAGCTGAAAGAAAAATTGATTGAAAATTTAGATGAAAAGATTGTTTTTGATTTGCCTAAAACGATCATAGAGCAAGAAATGGATTTGTTGTTCAGGAACGCTCTTTATTCCATGCAAGCTGAGGAAGTCAAATCTTTACAAGAAAGTCAAGAAAAAGCCAAAGAAAAGCGTGAGAGCTTTAGGAATGATGCGACAAAAAGCGTGAAAATCACTTTTATCATTGACGCTTTAGCGAAGGAAGAAAAAATTGGCGTGCATGACAATGAAGTCTTTCAAACCTTGTATTATGAAGCGATGATGACAGGGCAAAACCCAGAAAATCTCATTGAGCAATACCGCAAAAATAACATGTTAGCGGCGGTGAAAATGGCGATGATTGAAGATAGGGTGTTAGCTTATTTGTTGGATAAAAATTTGCCTAAAGAGCAGCAAGAAATTTTGGAAAAAATGAGGCCTAACGCTCAAAAAACTCAAGTGGGTTAAACGATTAAAAGGGAAAAATGATGGGATACATTCCTTATGTAATAGAAAATACAGAGCGTGGCGAACGCAGTTATGATATTTACTCACGCCTTTTAAAGGATCGTATTGTTTTATTGAGCGGTGAAATTAATGACAGCGTGGCGTCTTCTATCGTGGCCCAACTCTTGTTTTTGGAAGCTGAAGACCCTGAAAAAGACATTGGCTTGTATATCAATTCTCCCGGTGGGGTGATAACAAGCGGTCTTAGCATTTATGATACGATGAATTTTATCCGCCCTGATGTTTCCACGATTTGCATCGGTCAAGCGGCTTCTATGGGGGCGTTTTTATTAAGCTGTGGGGCTAAGGGCAAGCGCTTTTCACTACCCCATTCAAGGATTATGATCCACCAGCCTTTAGGGGGGGCTCAAGGGCAAGCGAGCGATATTGAAATCATTTCTAACGAGATCCTTAGGCTTAAGGGTTTGATGAATTCTATTCTAGCTCAAAACTCAGGGCAGAGTTTGGAGCAAATCGCTAAAGACACGGACAGGGATTTTTACATGAGTGCTAAAGAAGCTAAAGAGTATGGCTTGATTGATAAAGTGTTGCAGAAAAACGTGAAGTGATTGCATGGCGTTATTAGAGATTATCCATTACCCTTCTAAAATCTTAAGAACGCTTTCTAAAGAAGTCGTTTCTTTTGATGCAAAACTCCACCAGCAATTAGACGACATGCATGAGACTATGATCGCTAGTGAGGGGATAGGCTTAGCCGCTATTCAAGTGGGCTTGCCTTTAAGGATGCTCATTATCAACCTCCCGCAAGAAGACGGCGTGCAACACAAAGAGGATTGCCTAGAAATCATTAACCCTAAATGGATAGAAACTAAGGGGTCAATGATGTATAGAGAGGGGTGCTTGTCTGTGCCGGGATTTTACGAAGAAGTGGAGCGTTTTGAAAAGGTTAAGATAGAGTATCAAAACCGCTTCGCTGAAGTGAAAGTTTTAGAAGCGAGCGAACTTTTAGCGGTAGCCATTCAACATGAGATAGATCACCTCAACGGCGTGTTATTCGTGGATAAATTATCCATTTTGAAGCGTAAGAAATTTGAAAAAGAACTCAAAGAGCTGCAAAAAAAACAAAAACGCGAGTAACAACCATGATCAACACGATATTTTGCGCGACCATGCAAAGGGGAGTGGCAGAAATCGTGGCTGTGGAAGCGACTTTCACAAGGGCTTTGCCGGCGTTTGTGATTTCAGGCTTGGCTAATAACTCTATCCAAGAAGCCAAGCAAAGAGTCCAATCGGCTTTACAGAATAACGATTTCACTTTCCCGCCTTTAAAAATCACCATCAACCTTTCCCCCTCAGATTTGCCTAAATCCGGGAGCCATTTTGATTTGCCTATCGCTCTTTTAATCGCTTTGCAAAAACAAGAGTTGGCTTTTAAAGAGTGGTTTGCTTTTGGGGAGTTAGGGCTTGATGGCAAGATCAAACCCAATCCTAACATTTTCCCCATGCTTTTAGACATTGCCATTAAACACCCCCATGCTAAAGTCATTGCGCCTAAGGCTAACGAAGAGCTTTTTTCGCTTATCCCTAATTTGCAATGCTTTTTTGTGGGGCATTTTAAAGAAGCTTTAGAAATCTTGCAAAACCCTGAAATCAAAGCAGACACCCACACGAAAAAACTACCCTTTAAAACGATAGAATTGAACGATAAAGAGTATTATTTTTCAGACGCCTATGCCTTAGATTTTAAAGAAGTTAAGGGGCAAGCTGTCGCTAAAGAAGCCGCTTTGATCGCTAGCGCTGGGTTTCATAACTTGATTTTAGAGGGAAGTCCAGGGTGTGGGAAAAGCATGATTATTAATCGCATGCGTTATATCTTGCCTCCATTAAGCCTGAATGAAATCCTAGAAGCGACAAAATTACGCATTTTAAGCGAGCAAGACAGCGCCTATTACCCCTTAAGGAGTTTTAGAAACCCTCACCAAAGCGCTTCAAAATCCAGTATTTTAGGCTCAAGCTCTCTAAAAGAGCCAAAACCTGGCGAAATCGCGCTAGCGCATAACGGCATGCTTTTTTTTGATGAATTGCCTCATTTTAAAAAGGATATTTTGGAAGCTTTAAGAGAGCCTTTAGAAAACAATAAATTGGTGGTTTCACGAGTGCATAGCAAGATTGAATACGAAACCTCTTTTTTATTCGTGGGGGCTCAAAACCCTTGCTTGTGCGGGAATTTACTCAGCGCAACCAAAGCATGCCGTTGCCAAGATAGAGAAATCACGCAGTATAAAAACCGCTTGAGCGAGCCTTTTTTGGACAGGATTGATTTGTTTGTGCAAATGGAAGAGGGGAATTATAAAGACACGCCGTCGCATTCTTGGACTTCAAAAGAGATGCATCAGTTGGTATTATTAGCTTTCAAACAGCAAAAATTAAGGAAACAGAGCGCTTTTAATGGTAAGCTTAATGAAGAGCAGATAGAACGATTTTGCCCTTTAAACGCTGAAGCGCAAAAGTTGTTAGAGCAGGCGATTGAAAGGTTTAATCTGTCCATGCGCTCTGTGAATAAGGTCAAAAAAGTCGCTAGGACGATTGCGGATTTAAACGCTTGCGAGAATATAGAAAAATCTCACATGCTTAAAGCGCTGAGTTTTAGAAAGATTTCTTAAAAGGATTTTTATAAGGGAGAGAAAATGCAAGAATACCACATTCATAATTTGGATTGCCCTGATTGCGCGTCTAAATTGGAAAGGGATTTAAACAAACTAGACTATGTGAAAAAAGCTCAAATCAATTTCAGCACCAGTAAGTTGTTTTTGGATACGAGCGATTTTGAAAAAGTTAAGGCTTTCATCAAGCAAAATGAACCGCATTTGAGCCTGTCTTTTAAAGAGGCTGCAGAAAAGCCCTTGAGTTTTACGCCACTCATTATTACGATCATTGTCTTTTTGGGCGCGATTTTAATCTTACACCTAAACCCTAGCCCCTTTATTGAAAAGGCTATGTTTTTCGTGTTGGCTTTAGTGTATCTAGTGAGCGGTAAAGATGTGATTTTAGGGGCGTTTCGTGGGCTTAGAAAAGGGCAGTTTTTTGATGAAAACGCTTTGATGCTCATTGCGACTATTGCGGCTTTTTGCGTGGGGGCTTATGAAGAGAGCGTGTCTATTATGGTGTTTTATTCAGCGGGCGAATTTTTGCAAAAACTCGCTATTTCTCGCTCTAAAAAATCCCTTAAGGCTTTAGTGGATGTCGCTCCTAATTTGGCTTATTTGAAAAAGGGCGATGCATTAGTGAGCGTTGCGCCTGAAGATTTAAGAGTTAATGACATTGTGGTGGTGAAAGTCGGCGAAAAAGTGCCTGTTGATGGCGTGGTAGTTAAGGGTGAAAGTTTGCTAGATGAAAGGGCGTTGAGTGGGGAGTCTATGCCTGTTAATGTCAGCGAACGCTCTAAAGTTTTAGGGGGGAGCTTGAATTTAAAAGCGGTCCTTGAAATTAAAGTAGAAAAAATGTATAAAGATTCTTCTATCGCTAAAGTGGTGGATTTGGTCCAACAAGCCACGAATGAAAAGAGCGAAACCGAGAAATTCATCACTAAATTTTCACGCTACTACACCCCAAGCGTTTTATTCATTGCTTTAATGATTGCTATATTACCGCCCTTGTTTTCTATGGGGAGCTTTGATGAGTGGATTTATAGGGGGCTTGTGGCTTTAATGGTGAGCTGTCCTTGCGCGTTAGTGATTTCTGTGCCTTTAGGGTATTTTGGGGGCGTGGGAGCGGCGAGCCGAAAGGGGATTTTAATGAAAGGCGTGCATGTTTTAGAGGTGCTTACCCAAGCTAAAAGCATCGCTTTTGATAAAACCGGCACTTTGACTAAAGGCGTTTTTAAAGTGGTAGATATTGTGCCGCAAAACGGGCATTCTAAAGAAGAAGTTTTGCATTACGCTTCTTGCTCGCAGCTCTTATCCACGCACCCTATCGCTTTATCCATTCAAAAAGCATGCGAAGAAATGTTAAAGGACGATAAGCACCAGCATGACATTAAAAATTACGAAGAATTGAGCGGGATGGGGGTTAAAGCGCAATGCCATACGGATCTAATCATCGCAGGGAATGAAAAAATGCTTGAACAATTCCATATCGCGCACAGCCCTTCCAAAGAAAACGGCACGATCGTGCATGTGGCTTTTAACCAAACTTATATCGGCTATATCGTCATTAGCGATGAGATTAAAGATGACGCCATAGAGTGTTTAAGGGATTTGAAAGTGCAAGGGATAGAAAATTTTTGCATTTTGAGCGGGGACAGAAAAAGCGCGACTGAGAGCATCGCTCAAACTCTAGGCTGTGAATATTATGCAAGTTTGTTGCCTGAAGAAAAAACGAGCGTGTTTAAAACCTTTAAAGAACGCTATAAAGCCCCAGCGATTTTTGTAGGCGATGGCATCAATGACGCTCCGACTCTAGCGAGTGCTGATGTGGGGATTGGCATGGGGAAAGGCTCAGAATTGAGCAAGCAAAGCGCGGACATTGTGATCACCAATGACTCCTTAAGCTCTTTAGTGAAAGTTTTAGCGATCGCTAAAAAAACGAAAAGCATTATTTGGCAAAATATCTTGTTTGCTTTAGGGATTAAGGCGGTTTTTATCGTGCTAGGGCTTATGGGGGTAGCGAGCTTGTGGGAAGCGGTCTTTGGCGATGTGGGGGTTACGCTTTTAGCCTTAGCCAACTCCATGCGCGCGATGAGGGCTTAAAGCCTTGAATTTATCATTAGCCATTTAGAAGGGGGGCAAAATGCATAAAATAGAGCGCTTACTCCAAACTCTAGCGCCTAAGGGGGTGGAGTTTAGGAAGTTGGGGGAGGTGTGTGAAATAATTAGAGGTAAAAGGGTTACAAAAAAAGAAATATTAGATAAAGGAAAATATCCCGTTGTATCTGGTGGAATAGGATTTATGGGATATTTAAATGAATATAACAGAGAGGAAAATACAATCACTATAGCTCAATATGGAACAGCCGGATTTGTCAATTGGCAAAATCAAAAGTTTTGGGCAAATGATGTTTGTTTTTCTGTCATTCCAAAAGAAACCCTAATCAATAGATACCTTTATTATGTATTAACAAACATGCAAAATTATTTATATTCTATTTCAAATAGAAGCGCTATACCTTATAGCATTTCTAGTAATAACATTATGCAAATAACCATCCCCATCCCGCCCCTAGAGATCCAACAAGAGATCGTTAAGATTTTGGACGCTTTCACAGAATTAAACACAGAATTAAACGCGCGAAAAAAGCAATACCAGTATTACCAAAACATGCTTTTAGACTTTAACGATATTAACCAAAGCCATAAAGACGCTAAAGAAAGATTAGCACAAAAACCCTACCCTAAACGCTTGAAAACCTTACTCCAAACTCTAGCGCCTAATGGGGTGGAGTTTAAAACGCTTGAAGAGGTTTTTGAAATTAAAAATGGTTACACCCCATCAAAAAACAATCCTGAATTTTGGAAAAATGGGACTATCCCTTGGTTTAGAATGGAAGACCTTAGAGAAAATGGGAGGATTTTAAAAGACTCTATCCAACACATTACCCCAAAGGCTTTAAAGGGTAAGAAATTATTCCCTAAAAATTCTATTATCATTTCTACAACGGCAACGATAGGAGAGCACGCCCTTTTAATCGTTGATTCGTTAGCGAATCAACGATTCACTTTTTTAAGCAAAAAAGCGAATTGTGATCTTGCTTTAGACATGAAATTCTTTTTTTACCAATGCTTTCTTTTAGGGGAATGGTGCAAAAATAATATTAATGTTTCAGGTTTTGCTTCTGTGGATATGACCGCTTTTAAAAAACATAAGTTCCCCATCCCGCCCCTAGAGATCCAACAAGAGATCGTTAAGATTTTGGATCAATTTTCACTTTTAACCACCGATTTATTAGCCGGTATCCCCGCTGAAATAAAAGCCCGAAAAAAACAATACGAATATTACCGAGAAAAATTACTGACCTTCAAACCCCTAACCCCAAATAAATAACAAAGAGCTTGCGTAAGCAAGCGATAGTCTCTTGAAAAAAAGCGGTCTTCTTGGGTTAGGGGGATCTTAAGGGGGTTAAGGGGGAGAATTATTTCAAAATACCCCCCTATCCCCTTATAAAATGAATTTGAAATATTTTTTAAAATGAGTTTTAAAATGACAAAACAAAGCAAATAAAAGCCCGTTTTTAAAAATAAAAGTTTTAGTATCACAGAGCCAAAAATGCCCATAGCGTAATAAAAAAGTTTAAAAATTCTAACGCTTTTTAAAAAAAGCCCTAAAATGGGCGATAAATCGGTTTTAATGGCTGTTTTATGGCTGGGCGTTTAACAAACCCTTAAAGGGTTGTTATTAAAGGGGTTTAAAGCTTCCACACGATTTCGGTGAAAATATGGCTCCTGTCTTGATCGGTGGCGGGTTGGCTGTCTAATTTTGGCCCGTTCCACCCCATTTTATAGCCTTGATGCATCAACACATTATAATATTCAAATTTAATGTCGGCTGAAAAATTTTTAGTGAATTTATAGCCCAAGTTGAGCGATAGGACTTGTTCGTTCGCTCTAGGCCCATAAGTCAAACGCCCCAATAAACCCCAAAGGAATTTCCTATGCACCCCACCGCCAAAGGCAAACACGGTAAAAGCGTTTGCATCCATCATGTAAGACAAAGAGTTAAGGGTGTTTGCATAAACGGTGTTCGTCCAAAAGTCAAAGCCCAAGCGGTTACCATGGTAGCCTATCATCCAGTTAGCGTTCCCAAAGGATTTATAAATCCCAAAACCAAAATTGTATTCATTCCATTCAAACTTTTGTTTGATCATCAAGCTGTGCGCGTTCTTACCGGCTAGCATGCCAAACTGATAAGTATCCCAAAACCTTTTAGCATAAAAGGGATTAAGCACGGTAATATCGGTTTGAGAGCGAAACCCCAAGCCAGTGAAAGTGGGGTTACTATCATAGGTGATCGTAAAGTTGGGGTCGTATTCGTTAAAGGGTGAAAAATAGACAAAAGGCTGAATGCTGAAACCCTTGTAATTCCAAATGATATAAAAGGCATGCACCCCTGGGTTTATGGTTTGCCCGTTTTTAAGAGTGTAGGTTTTAGGCGAATAGAAATTATAAAGCCACTCGTTATAGGCAAAGCCACGACCAAACGAGCTAAACCACCAGAATTTGAAATTCCCTAAATTTAAGGTCATGTCCAAGCCTTGGTTGTAACCACTCATATAGTCCGCTGGGGATTCGTATCTCCCGCCCCTAATTTCAAAAATATCTTTGTAGTTGTAGCGCAAGTAAGCGTTATAAATCACATAGTTTCTGGTGTGATCGGCATAACTTTTAGCGCAAGTGGAAGCCGCTAAAGCTTCTTGATTAGACAACTGCGTCATTTCAGCTTGAGTCATCTTATCGTATTGGCCTTGAGTCAAATTCCCTGTGGCTAACCCGCAACTAGCCCATGGTTTTTGCCCTACAAGACCGCCCCAATAGCCCACATAGTTCCATGTCATAGCCCCATAGGTTTTCCCTGTAACTTCGTTAATAAAATCCTTAGTGGTATCATAAATTACAGCACCCCCCAACCTCCAAGACTCCCGTCTAAATGGTGCCCGTTAGCCGTAGCGCTTTTGGGCAAGAGCTCCGTAAAATCTACTTGCATGTAAGCCATAACCGTCATAAAGGTTTCGGTAGGGTAAAGCCCTTTATTAGTGTTGATAGGTTTGTTATTGAAACCGACTTTAGAGAAACTTTCAGCACCCGCTTTGATTTTAGCGATTTTACCCAAATCAAGAGCTTCACTTTGAGAAGAGAATAAAAAAAGAAGCGTTGCGATATTTTTAGCAGATGCAACTTTGTAGTTCATGCGTTTAACCTTTAGTATAAACCAAAAATTCTAAATAGAGTAAGCCAACACCATTCAAAGAAAATTTTTTCTTACAGATCTTAAACATCTAATCAGTCTGTTCATCTTCCGTCCTTTTTTCTACGAAGTCCGACTTACAAAGTTAATTCTTAACTAAGTCGTGCGTTAATACTAGCATAATATTATGGTTTTTTTTAATTTTAAGAATAAAATTTTTCTTTGCTAGTCAAATACAGACACTCAAAGCCTTATTTCATCTCAATATTATTTAATTTTTTAATTTATTCATTCCTTAACACGCTTAAAGCGTCAATAGTAGAAGCTTTTTTAGACGGGTAATAAGAAGAAAGCCCTACGATAATGATAGAGCCTATTAGAGTGAGCGTAAAATCCATTAAAGACAAATCTAAAGGCAAAGTGTTGATGCCATAGACATCCGCCGGGAGCGAGATGATAGGGAACACGCTTAAAAGATACATGCTTATAAACGCTAAAACCACCCCAAGAATCACACCGCCCAAACCAATGATATTGCCCAAATAAAAAAAGGTTTTTTGGATTTCTTTTTGGCTGCTCCCCATGCTAAAGAGTAGGGCGATTTCTTTACGCCTGTTCATCACCACCATTAAAAGCGAGCTGATGATATTCAAAGACGCCATTAAAATAATGAGCATTAGCACAATGAATAACGCTCTTTTTTCTAATTCCATCGCCGAGAAAAAATTCCCGTTTTGTTGCCACCACCCTTCAATGCCTATGCCATGATGGTTGATGGTCTTTAAAGCGTTGCGTAAAATTTCAATATCCTTCATGGGCGTTTTAGAATAGACATGCACCCCATCATAAAGCCCTAAAGGCAATCTCCTGATCGCGCTTATGGCTTGAAGGCTCGTGTACATGTAACTCATGTCATAAGATTTTAGCCCTGAATCAAAATCGCCTTTGATAGTAAAACGCTTCATGATAGGGGAGAGCGTGAGACCGGTTGGCTCTAATTCGGTGAAAAACAAATCGGCTTTTTGATTGAGATCTAAATTCAAGCTGTATCTCAAGCTTTTCCCCACGATCAAACTAAAAGGGTTTTTAAAAAGATCGTTTTCATTAATGTTTTTTAAAGCGTCGTTTAAAACCTCATTGATGCGTCTTTCTTTAGAAAAATCAACCCCAAACACCACGCCACCATTCATAGAATGCACGCTTTTAATCAGGCTTTGGGTTTGCAAATAGGGGCTAAAAAGCAAATTGGGGAACTTTTTTTCTAAAGCTTGAACCACTTCTTCGCTGATCCCATAAGGGCTTGTGGTATAGAGCGTTAAGGGGTAATTCATCACAAAAAGCTTTTTTTCAAATTCCTTACTCATGCCGTTCATGATCGCCATAGCCACAATTAAAACCATCACGCCAACCGCCACGCCAAAAAAAGCTAACAAAGCGGTGATGCTAATAAATGGCTGGCTTTTATCAAAACGCAAATAACGCTTGATAAGGAAAAAGATTAAGGATCTATTTGGCAAATAAGCCCTTTTTAGGCCCGCTTTTAGCGCAACAATCTTTGTATTTTTTCCCGCTCCCGCAAGGGCAAGGCTCGTTTCTTTTAGGGGTTTTAGAAAAAGCTTTCATGGCCACATTCAAATCTTCATCTAAAGTTTCTTCATGGCGGTAAGTTACGCTCTCATGCTCTCTTTCTTCGCTAAAATTATCCAAATAACGCTCCGCATCGCTAGAATCTTGCTCATTTTCAAACTGGATCTTAGAAAAGGTTTTGATCGCTTCTATTTTAATGTCTTCAATGAGTTCTAAGAAAAGGTTGTAACTCTCTTTTTTGTATTCTACAAGGGGGTCTTTTTGGTTATAGCCTCTCAAATTAATACCAGTTTTGAGATTATCCATCGTATAAAGGTGCTCTCGCCATGCGTTGTCTAAAATCTGCAAATACACGATGCGTTCGATCCGGCTTCTTTGTTCGCTATCCAAAGCTTTCATTTTGTTTTCATAATCGTTTTTGAGTTTTTCAGACACAAACTTTTCAATAGGGGAGGCTTTTTCTAAATCCTCTAATTCAACGCTAGCGTTAAAATCTTCTTTTAAAATGTTTTTAAGCCCTAAAAGCTCCTCTTCAGACAGGTTTTGATGGTCAAAGGCTTTGAGTTTAGAAAAGATTTGATTGAGCGCGTATTCTCTGTTTTCAGCGATTTTAGCACCAATATCGTAATTAACGTCTAATAATTCATCTCTAAATTTATACACGCTTTTTCGTTGCTCATTAGCCACATCATCGTATTCTAACAAATGCTTACGGCTTTCAAAATGCAAGTTTTCCACTTTTTTTTGCGCGTTTTCCACCGCTCTTGTAACGAGTTTGGATTCAATGTGTTCGCCGTCTTTAAGCCCTAATTTTTCCATCACCCCCTTAATCCTATCGCTCCCAAAAATGCGTAACAGATTGTCTTCTAAACTCAAATAAAACTGACTCACCCCCGGATCGCCTTGGCGCCCGCTTCGCCCCCTTAATTGGTTGTCAATCCTGCGGCTCTCATGCCTTTCAGTGCCAATGATATACAGCCCCCCAAGTTCTTTAACCTCATCGGTGAGCTTAATATCAACGCCTCTGCCTGCCATGTTAGTCGCAATCGTAACCGCCCCCTTAAGCCCGGCGTCTTTGATGATTTCAGCTTCTTTAGTGTGTTGCTTAGCGTTTAAAACGGTGTGAGGGATGCGCTCTTTTTTGAGTAAAGCGTGCAAGGTTTCACTCTTTTCAATACTGGCCGTGCCGACTAAAACGGGCTGCCCCTTATCGTGCAATTCTTTAATTTTAAGGATCACAGCGTCAAATTTTTCTTTTTCACTCTTATAGATTAGATCGTTCAAATCTTTTCGTTTGATCGCTAGATTAGTAGGGATAGACACCACTTCTAAATTGTAGATTTCTAAAAATTCTGTGGCTTCGGTTTGAGCCGTGCCTGTCATGCCTGAAAGTTTAGAAAACATCCTGAAATAATTTTGGAAAGTAATATCCGCTAAGGTTTGGCTCTCTTCTTTAATGCTCACGCCCTCTTTAGCCTCTAAAGCCTGATGCAGGCCCTCACTAAAGCGCCTCCCCTCAGACAAGCGGCCGGTAAATTCATCTACAATCACCACCTCATTATTGGCTACAATATAATCTTTATCAATAAAAAAGAGGTAGTTCGCTTTCAAAGCCTGGTCTAAATGGTGCGATAAGGCGGCGTTTTCAATCTTGTATAAATTATCCACGCCAAAGAGGTTTTCGGCTTTTTTAATCCCCTCTTCAGTGATTAAAATCGCGCGGTTTTTTTCATCTATGGTGAAATCGGTTTCCACTTGCATGCTTTTAGCGACTTCATCAGCCTTGTTGTAATTTTCCATGCGCCTATCCACAGGCCCTGAAATGATCAAAGGGGTTCTCGCTTCATCAATTAAAATGGAATCCACCTCATCAACAATAGCGAACGCATGCGATTTTTGCACTTTATGCTCTAAAGAATATTTCATGTTATCCCTTAGATAATCAAAGCCAAATTCATTATTAGTGCCATAAACAATGTCTTTAGAATAAATCTCTAAGCGTTCGTCATCGTCTCGCACGCTCGCGGTGATCGTGCCTACGCTATAACCTAAGAATTGATACAACGGCTCCATTTCTTTAGAATCCCTATGGGCTAAGTAATCATTGACCGTTACCACATACACGCTTTCACCTTTCATAGCGTTCAAAGCCACCGCTAAAGTAGCGACTAAAGTCTTACCCTCCCCGGTTTTCATTTCAGCGATCTTGCCATCGTTTAAAACCATGCCCCCAATGAGTTGCACGTCAAAATGGCGCATCTTTAAGATCCTTTTGCTCGCTTCTCTAGTGATAGCAAAGCTTTCTGGTAAAACTTCTAAAAGGGTTTTTTCTTGCAAATCTTTTTCTACGGATCGCACGCGATTTTTTAATTCTTCAAAAGCGTTTTGTAATTCAACATCGCTCATTTTTTCATAAGTAGGCTCTAAGGCGTTGATAGTTAGGACTTGTTTTTTGTATTGTTTGATCCAGCGATCGTTTCTGGTGCCAATGATTTTTCCAATGATTGCTTTTATCATGGTAGTAGTAACCTTTTAAGAGTGCTTCAATCCCATTTATTTGATTAAAGCGTCAGTTTTTAATCCCATTTTAGCATGGATAAAATAAAAGTCATGTAAAATAAAGGGTTTTATTAAAGATGAGAGTTTGTTTTAAGGTTTGAATAATGAAAGCTTTTTTAAAAATTGTAATGGTTTTGGTTTTTATAGGCGTTGCTTGCGCTAAAAATCCTCCAGCCCTTTCTAAAGAAGAAGAGATTTTACAACATTTGCAAAGTTTTAGCGCGAGTTTCAAGCAAGTGTTAAAAAATGAAAAGCCCTTAGTTTATTATGGGGTTTTAAAGGCTAAAGCCCCTAATTGGGCTTTATGGGTTTATGAAAAGCCTTTAAAAAAAGAAATTTACATGAACGATAAGGAAGTGGTGGTTTATGAGCCTAATTTATTCCAAGCGACTATCACGCCCTTAAAAGACAAGACGGATTTTTTCACCATTCTCAAGCGGCTAAAAAAGCAGGCTGACGGATCTTTTAAAACGATTATCAACAAAACCACTTATCGTTTGGTTTTTAAAGACGGCAAGCCTTTTTCGCTGGAATTTAAAGATGGAATGAATAATCTTGTAACGATCACTTTTTCTCAAGCAGAAATCAACCCCACCATTGCTGATGAAATCTTTGTTTTTAAGCCTAAAGATGAAAATATTGATATTGTGCACCAGTGATTTTTGATGATTCATTGCGTTTTGTTAGCAAAAGTTAGCTAAAATAGACAAGCTTTTGAAATCATGGGGCTGACTTGGATTTCGACAGATTTCTTGTCGCACAGATAGCATGCCAAGCACTGCTTGTAAAACAGCAACAAAAATAACTGTAAACAACGCAGATTACGCTCCAGCTTACGCTAAAGCCGCGTGAGTTAATCTCCTTTTGGAGCTGGACTGATTAGAATTTCTAGCGTTTTAATCACTCCATAACCTTAAGCTAGACGCTTTTAAAAGGTGGTTCGCCTTTTAAACTAAGAAACAAGAACTCTTGAAACTACCTCAAGGTTTTAGAAAGTTGGACCAGAGCTAGTTTTAAGGCTAAAAAGCTAACCAATTTTCTAAGCATTGTAGAAGTTTGTGTTTAGGACAAGATTTTTGGACTGGGGTTCGATTCCCCACAGCTCCACCATATTAAAAAGTATCATTTTTATAGCGTATTGAAGGAAGGTAAATGCAGAAGTTTTTCTCTCGTTTTAGAAGGTGGGCGTTGCCCTTTTATTTTGTGAGCGCTTTAGCAGCGATTGATATTGATGAAGTGACAGAAGCTCAAGCTAACAGCGTGAAATTAAGCGATCAGTTAGTGAGCCTGAGCGATAAGCTTTTAGAAAAAGCGGTGGATAGGGGGCACAATACCGATCACTTAAAAGATCTTAGCGATTTGCATGAAAAAATCAAACATTTGCGCTTGATTTTAGAGCCTAAGCCTAAGGACAAAGAAAATAACCCTAACTTAAAAGATCATCAAGGCTCTGAAACGATTGAAATCGGCGAAGCGGTTAAGAAGGCTTTAGGCGAGCCGGTATTCCCCCAAGACGCGCTAGACGCCGCTTTGCAAATTGACAAACAGCTAGATTCCTTCAAGCAAGACAATTTGGTTGATGTTAAGCCCTTAAAAGATGTTTTAGCCCAGCTAGAAGCCGAATTGAGAAAAGCCATTAATTTCCAAAAGCAATGGCTCAATTCTACCAAGCCTAATTGATAGGGTTTAAAAAAAGAACTTCACGCTAGCTATAAGGTTGCTCCTGTCTTGCGCATCAGCCTTAAAGGCTTTGTTGAAAGGGCCGATAAGATCGTCTAATTTATAGCCGTTGTGCATGGTGACCACATAGTATTCTAAATTCACATCAACGCTGAAAAAAGAACCCCATTTATAACCCAAGTTCAAGTTAATGGATCTTTCGCTCGCTCTGGTGGCATAAGTGTATCTGCCTAAAATACCCCATAAAAATTTCTTATACACCCCCCACCAAAGACATATCCAGAAACAGCGTCTGCGGTAATAGCGTTACTAAAAAACCCACCATAAACGCTGTTATTTCTTATATCAAAAGGGATCGGGTTACCATACCAGCCAATCCTTGCATTAGCGTTGCCAAAAGTTTGATAATAACCAAAGCCAAAGTTAAATTCGTTGTAGTCAAAGCGTTGGTGGATTAAAAGCGATGAACCCCACTCGCCAATCTTAGAGTTACGCCAATACACATCGTATAAATCTTTAGCATAAACAGGGAAAATCACATTGATAAGGGTTTGAGATCGTAACCCTAAACCTTTAAATTTTGGGTTGCTATCAATATGGATTTTAATCCCGGGCGCTCCGTAAGTTTTAGGTGAAAAATAAAAAAAGGGCGTGGCTTTAACATGCTTGCTAGAAAAATAAAGTTGCACCGCATGGATGCCGTCATTAACATCTTTTCTGTTATCTTCAGTCACAATAGGGGCATACCAATCTCGTATCCATTGCCCCACAGCCAACGCCCTCCCAAAAGAGCTGAACCATTTTAACGCCACCTTAGGTTTGATTTTATATTCTACTTCAAAACCCTCTGTATAACCGCTCATAAAATCCATGTTAGAGAGGTAACGCCCTAATTTTAAGTGGAATTTATCGCCATAAGAATAAAACAAATAGGAATTATACAGCACATAATTACGAGTGTGAGCGTCAGATTCTATGCGAGAGTCTTTCCAAGGAGCGTTGCCTAAATACCCCCACCAACGCCCCATCATGAAAAAAAGTTCTGAGCCATAGATTTGATGCGTGGCTTGGTCTATGAGCGCTTTTGTGGAATCGTAAGCGAGCGCTCCTAAAATCCCGCCAACGCCTATTTTTAGGCTGTGTTTTTCAATGTTTTTAGGGAGCAGATTGGAATCAACTTGAAGCTTGATTGTGGTGGTTACAAAAGTGGCTGTAGGGAAAATGCCTTCTTTGGAATTGAGTTTGGAATGGTTAAACCCCACTTTAGAAACGGATTCCGCTACCCCGCTAAACTTATAATCAAAAGCCAACAAAGGGCTTTGATTGTAAAGAATGGAAACAAACAATAAGGGTAATTTTTGAAATTTTAACACAGAATAACCTTTGTTTAATTTTCCCTCGCATCATATTCCAATTTTATTAAAAAACCCATTAAAAATAAAAGTATTCAAATAATTATCTAAATATTATTCTTTTTTTATTTCGCTTTCGTTTTTCACTGGCTCAAAAGAATACCCTAAAGCCTGATAAATTTGATTGTGGTAACGGACTTGATTGTCTTCTAAACTCTCTTGAAAAGACTTTTTAAAATGCGGATCCAGTGTGTTTAAAAACACCTCTAGCCCAATTGCACTGGAATAATTCACCCAATCATGCCTTAAATCGCTCTCTAATAAGGAAGCGTATTCTATCAGCGTTTCATCGTTATTTTGCAAGGCATTGACGATGAATAAATCCTTTCTGTCTTTAGGCTGGGTGAGTAAGAGTAAAGAGGGGTTGAAATTGATTTGTGTGGAAAGGATTTTAAGGGGCTTATACTCTAAAAGCCCTATTTGAGAAAGGATTAGGCCGCTTTTAGTGGTAGGGGTGTTTAAAATCAAAATAGAATTTTTAAAAAACGCATCGTTTTTTCTAAAATTTTTAGAAAAACTCGTGGCTTGCTTGTAAGAAATATTTTCTTGGTGTTTGACTTCAATGCTTAAAGACTCCGTGATTTGCCTCAAGCGTTCGCCTATCAGGCCATCGTCATCGTATTCAATCACGGGCGAATTAGGGCTAATGAAAGCCGTGAGCATGCCCAATTGCTCTTTATAGTCAATCCCCCCAAAATACAAACGCTCGCTTAAAGAAGGCTCGGTATGATTTGCTAATTGCGTTTTATTCACGGTAGGCACATAAGTAGGGGTGCTGATGGTGGTGTTTTGGAGCAAATTTTCCACGCCCTCTTTAGTCAATAAGGCTATCACAAAAGGGAATTTTTCTTTTTCAATTTCTTTATAGGTTTGCTCTAATTTTTCAGGGCTTTCTTCATCGCTGTCAAAGACTTGGATATTGAAATCGTTGTTTCTGGTATTCAAATACGCTAAAAGGGTGTTCATCACCGAAATCGCATAACGCCCCACCACCTTTTTAGGCAGTAAAACCGCTAATTCAATCTTAGGCTCATAGCTTTCTTTAGTTGGGGTTTGAGAAGCGATAAATGCGGGGTTGAGTTTGTTTAAGATGTCCTTGTAATAAGTTTTAAGGCTCTCATCTTGATTATTGTTATCGTATTGGGATACAAAAGAAAAGATTTGATTTTGCAGCATCAAGTCTTTCAAGCATTCCAAAGAGCAAGGCTCTGTCTTAATGATTTGCTGGTGTGCTGGAGGCAGTGGGGAAAACAGATAGCTTTTAGCGTTCAAGCTTATCGCGCAAAAAGTGGAAACAATCAGCGCAAGGCGTTTGAAAAATCTTTTTCTTAAGGCGTATGGCATTTTTTAATATCTTTTAAACTGAATTTCCTAAAACCTTATTATAGGACATTTAGCCCTAACAAGGGGATTAATTTTACCCCTACAATCCAACAAGAGGACTTTTTTCAAGGCGTGTGGGATCAAACGCGCTTTTAAACACTCAAACCCTATGAAATCCCTATTATAAGGGCACAAAGCGAGAACCAAACCCCCTAACTTTAATTTTTCAACCATATTTTTCAACCATTAAAGGATTGCATCAAAGGAACAAATGGTGCATGCTTTCATGCTTTGATGATCCTCTAGCGCCAATTATAGATATAAGGCCTTAAACTGATGCAGTAATCTCTAGTGCTTAATATATCCTTACGCATGTCCCCTAATTGCCCAGATAACACTTCTTGCACTTTTCTTAATTGGTTAATCTCCGTGTTTTGCGCGCTGATGATTTTTTTTAAATCCCTTATCTCGTTAATCAAATCCGCATTACTGATCGCTTTATTAGCTTGCGTTGAATCTGCGCTTAAAAAAGCCAACGCTGCACACCAACTCACAACGATTTTTTCATCGCCACTCTCCCTTTTTATCCTCTCTCAACACTCAGCCATAGCTAAATAAAAGGGATCGCCCCTTTTAATGAAAACAAAACTAGAGCCTGAAATTCTCCATTAAGTTAAAGTTCATATAGCGATAGATCTTGTCTTTTTGGCTCTCTAGCTTTTCGCTCACTAAATTCATGTATTCTTCTTTAGTGGGGATTCTCCCTAGTAAAGCACACGCCGCCCCAAGCTCCGCGCTGCCTAAATACACTTTAGCCCCTCTACCCATACGATTATCAAAATTCCGTGTGGAAGTGGAAAAGACGACCGCATTATCCCTAACTCTCGCTTGATTGCCCATGCACAAGCTACAGCCTGGGACTTCAGTCCTTGCCCCAGCAGCCCCAAAAATCGCATAATAGCCCTCATTAATCAGCTCTTGCTCATCCATTTTACTGGGTGGCACTACCCAAAGACGTGCTTGACTGGGAGGAGCGTTTTTAACGATTTCGCCAAAGGCTCTAAAATGCCCGATATTCGTCATGCAAGAGCCAATAAACACTTCATCAATAGCGTGCGGTCTTTTGCCGGTCGTATCCGCTAAAACTTCGCTCAAAGTGGCGACATCATCAGGGTCATTAGGGCATGCCAAAATAGGCTCCGTGATTTCTGCCACATCAATTTCAATGACAGCGGCGTATTGAGCGTTACTATCTGGCTCTAACAACACCGGATTATCCACCCAAGCTTGCATCGCATCTCGGCGTTTTTTCAAAGTCTCTTTATCTTCATAACCGCTCGCAATCATCTCATCAATGAGCTTGATATTGGATTTCAAGTATTCAATCATCGGCTCTTTATTCAAACGCACCACGCAAGCCGCCGCACTCCTTTCTGCGCTCGCATCGCTTAGTTCAAAAGCCTGCTCCATTTTAATATCAGGCAAGCCTTCAATTTCTAAAATACGCCCGTTAAAGACATTGATTTTACCCTTTTTCTCCACCGTGAGTAACCCTTTTTTAATGGCATAATAAGGGATTGCATTCACTAAATCCCTTAAGGTGATCCCAGGATTCATTTCCCCTTTAAAACGCACTAACACGGATTCTGGCATGTTCAATGGCATCGTGCCTGTAACTGCTGCAAAAGCGACTAGCCCGCTCCCTGCCGGGAAACTAATGCCTAAAGGGAAACGAGTATGGCTATCCCCCCTGTGCCTAAAGTGTCAGGCAATCCCATGCGGTTCAGCCATGTATGGATCACGCCATCGCCCGGATGCAACGCCACACCGCCTCTTTGAGTGATGAAGCTAGGCAAGGTTGCATGCAAACTCACATCGCTAGGTTTTGGGTAAGCAGCGGTATGGCAAAAACTCTGCAACACAAAAGGCGCATCAAATTTCAAACTCGCTAATTCTTTAATCTCATCTCTAGTCATCGCCCCTGTGGTGTCTTGACTGCCCACGGTGGTAACCTTTGGCTCACAATAAGCACCAGGTAAGATCCCTTTTACCCCACAAGCATGCCCTACAATTTTTTGGGCTAAAGTGTAGCCTTTAGCGTCGCTTTTAGGAGCGGCCGGCTTTTTAAACGCTTCCGATTCGCCTAGCCCTAAAAATTTACGTGCTTTATTCGTCAAACCCCTGCCAATGATTAAAGGGATACGCCCAGAAGCCCTGACTTCATCTAACAAAGTTTCAGGCTCTAATTTAAAAGTGCTAACCACTTTATCGTTCAGCGTGATTTCGCCTTTATAAGGATAGATTTTAATCAAATCGCCCTCTTTTAAATCCTTAACATCAGCCACAATGGGTAACGCCCCGCTATCTTCACAAGTCGCAAAGAAAATCGGAGCGATCACCCCCCCAATCACAATGCCCCCACTCCTTTTATTAGGCACAAAAGGAATGTCCTTGCCAAAATGCCACATGATAGAGTTTGTCGCGCTTTTTCTAGAGCTTCCTGTGCCAACCACATCGCCCACATACGCTACAGGAACGCCTTTAGTTTTAATGGCTTTTATGCGTTGTTCGTAATTTTCAATCCGGTTTTTTAGCATGGCTTTGGCGTGTAAAGGAATATCGCTTCGTGTGAAAGCATCGCTTGCTGGGCTTAAATCATCGGTATTGGTTTCGCCATCAATCTTAAACACGCACGCTTCAATGCATTCATTCAAAGGCTCTTTATTCAAAAACCATTCGGCGTTCGCCCAAGACTCTAGCACTTCTTTAGCCAAAGCGTTAGTTTTACTCATTGCAGCGATTTTATCAAACGATCCATAGACTAAAAGAGTGGTTTTTAACGCTTTCGCGCTCTCTTTAGCGATGTTTTTGTCTTGACTCTCTAAGCCCATAATCAAAGGCTCTACATTATACCCCCCAAGCATCGTGCCTAAAAGAGTGGTCGCTTCTAAAGCGCTAATGTGCGCGCATTCTAGTTTTTTTTGAGACAATTTAGCTAAAAATTCCGCTTTCACTTTCGCCCCCTCATCAACCCCAGGGCTTACTCTGTGAATGAGTAATTCTTTAGCGAAAGCGGCGTTTGTAGGATCTTTCATCAAAATCTCAACAACCGCTTCCACTTGTTTAGCGCTTAAGGGGAGTGGCGGGATACCCTCACTTTTTCTCTCTGAAACGCTTTTTTTGTAATCTTCTAAAAAATCTTTCATCATTTCTCCTTTTTAAATAGCATTATTTACTAATGCACTAATCATTTGCCCTATGATAACAAAACTCTTTTTACTTTTAGTTAAGTTGTAAGAAACTTTAGCTACCATGCGATACAAAAAAGGATTTTAAGTGCGTTTTGGTAAAATTGATTATTTGAACATGCTCCCTTTTGATGTGTTTATCAAATCCTACCCTACCCCTTGTTATTTCAAACAATTTTTACGGCTTAAAAAAACCTACCCTTCCAAACTCAATCAAAGTTTTTTATTCAGGCGTATTGATGCGGGCTTTATTTCTTCTATCGCCGGCTATTCATTCGCTCTTTGTTCTTATTCTCTAGGCATTGTCGCTTATAAAGAAGTTTTAAGCGTGCTGGTTGTGGATGCAAAAAACGCTTTTGATAAAGAGAGCGCTTCTTCAAACGCTCTCTCTCAAGCGCTAGGGTTAAAAGGCGAAGTGTTAATCGGCAATAAAGCATTGCAATTTTATTATTCCAACCCTAAAAAAGATTTTATAGATTTAGCCGCTCTGTGGTATGAAAAAAAACGCTTGCCGTTTGTTTTTGGGCGTTTGTGTTACTATAAAAACAAGGATTTTTACAAGCGCTTGTCTTTAGCCTTCAAACATCAAAAAACAAAAATCCCTTACTACATCCTTAAAGAAGCCGCTTTAAAAACCAACCTAAAACGCCAAGACATTCTAAATTACTTGCAAAAAATTTACTACACTTTAGGCAAAAAGGAACAATCAGGCCTTAAAGCGTTCTATCGTGAATTGTTGTTCAAACGCATCCAAAAACCCAAGCGTTTTTAGTGATTCGCTGAGAATGTAGGCTTAAAATTTAGAAAGGGTGTTTTTAAGCAAGATTAAGTTACAATCAAAAGTTTTATTAATGGATTAAGAAGGGATCATGCAAGCAAAGATAAAAAACAAACGGGTTTTGGTGAAATTTTCTGGGGAAGCGTTGGCTGGGGACAACCAGTTTGGGATTGACATTCATGTGTTAGATCACATCGCTAAAGAGATCAAAAGCTTAGTGGAAAACGATATTGAAGTGGGTATTGTGATTGGTGGAGGCAATATCATTAGGGGGGTTAGCGCGGCTCAAGGGGGATTATCAGGCGCACCAGTGGGGATTATATGGGCATGTTAGCCACCGTGATTAATGCGGTAGCGATGCAAGAAGCTTTAGAGCATATCGGCTTAGACACAAGGGTGCAGAGTGCGATTGAAATCAAAGAAATTTGTGAAAGTTACATTTACAGAAAAGCGATCAGGCATTTAGAAAAGGGTAGGGTGGTGATTTTTGGCGCTGGCACGGGAAACCCGTTTTTCACTACGGATACGGCGGCCACTTTAAGAGCGATTGAAATTGGATCGGATTTAATCATTAAAGCGACTAAAGTGGATGGCATTTACGACAAAGACCCTAACAAATTTAAAGACGCTAAAAAATTAGACACTTTAAGCTATAACGATGCCTTGATAGGGGATATTGAAGTGATGGACGATACCGCTATTTCTTTAGCTAAAGACAATAAGCTCCCCATCGTGGTGTGCAACATGTTCAAAAAAGGGAATTTGTTGCAAGTGATTAAGCACCAACAAGGCGTGTTTTCTATGGTAAAATAAGCCCTTTAAAATTGGATAGAACTCAAAATAAAAGGATCATTTTGAAAAAAGAGAGAACAGAGAGTTTAGTCGCTCAAGCCTTAAAAAATATTGGGAACGATCGCTACATGCTAGATAATTTAGTTTTCGCTCGTGTGAAGCAATTAAACGCCGGAGCCAAAACTTTAGTGAATATGGACCCTAAACGCCATAAATTAGTGGATATTGCCATTAGAGAAATCGCTGAAGGGAAAATTGATATAGACAGGATAGATGAACGAAATTGATAAATCCGTTGATATCGGATTCTTACGGATTTTGGATGTTATCAAAAAAGTTAAAACCCCAAAGGGTGGCATTGAAGTTTTAAGGACTTTAATTGATTTTACGCCCAAGATTGAAAACGCCCTAAATTTAGCGACCAAAAGCCACAAGGGGCAATACCGAAAGAGCGGCGAGCCTTATATTGTCCATCCTATTTGCGTGGCAAGCGTGGTGGCGTTTTGTGGGGGCGATGAGGCGATGGTGTGCGCTGCGCTTTTGCATGATGTGGTAGAAGACACGCCCTGTGAAATTGAAACGATTGAGCGAGAATTTGGGCAAGATGTGGCTAATTTAGTGGATGCGCTCACTAAAATCACTGAAATCAGGAAAGAAGAGTTAGGCGTGAGCTCTCAAGATCCCAGAATGGTGGTTTCAGCGCTCACTTTCAGAAAGATTTTAATTAGCGCGATACAAGATCCAAGAGCCTTAGTGGTAAAGATTAGCGACAGGTTGCACAACATGCTCACCTTAGACGCCTTGCCTCATGACAAGCAAGTGCGTATTTCTAAAGAGACTCTAGCGGTGTATGCTCCCATAGCGAGCCGATTGGGCATGTCTTCAATCAAAAATGAATTAGAAGACAAGAGCTTTTATTATATTTATCCAGAAGAGTATAAAATATTAAGGAGTATTTGCACAAAAACAAGCAGTCTTTACTCTTAAAACTCAACGCTTTTGCGAGCAAGTTGGAAAAAAAACTTTTTGACAGCGGGTTTAGCCATTCGGATTTCAAACTCGTTACAAGGGTGAAACGCCCTTATTCTATCTATCTTAAGATGCAACGGAAGGGCGCGGTTAATATTGATGAAATTTTGGACTTGTTAGCCATTAGGATTTTATTGAAAAACCCGATTGATTGCTATAAAGTTTTAGGGATTATCCATTTGAATTTCAAACCCATTGTCTCTCGTTTTAAAGATTACATCGCTTTACCGAAAGAAAATGGCTACAAGACGATACACACGACCATTTTTGATGAATCTTCTGTTTATGAAGTGCAGATCCGCACCTTTGATATGCATATGGGGGCGGAGTATGGTAATTCAGCCCACTGGAAGTATAAAGCCGGGGGCGTGGATCATGAAGATCACCATGAGGGCATGAGGTGGTTGCAAAATTTTAAATACCATGACAGCGATCTAAAAAACGACCCTAAGGAATTTTACGAACTCGCTAAGAACGATTTGTATCGTGAAGATATTGTCGTTTTTTCGCCTCATGGGAACACTTACACCTTACCGGTAGGAGCGATTGCTTTAGATTTTGCTTACATGGTGCATAGCGATTTGGGCGATAAAGCCACGGACGCTTATATCAATAGTAAAAAAGCCTTACTCAATCAGGAATTAAGAAGCGGGGATGTGGTTAAAATTATTAAAGGCGATAAAATAATACCTCGTTTCATTTGGATGGATCAGCTTAAAACTTCTAAGGCTAAAAACCATTTGCGCATCCAAAGAAGAAACCGCTTGAAAGAGATTGATACTAAAAGCATGATTAATATTTTAGCGACTTTTTTTGGGCGTTCTGTTTTTGAAGATGTGGATTTGAAAGATTATAAAGACTTTGAAGAAAAATTAACAGATTGTGGGGTGGAGACCACCTTAACAGAAGCGATGAAAAGCTTTGAAAATTTAGCCAAGCTCACTGAAGAAATTGAAAATAAGGTGTTTTCTTTAAAAGAAGATGCGATTTTAGAATACCAAGAGATGAGTTTATGGACTCGAGGTTTAAGGTATTTGGGTTTTAAAACCAATGTCTTGAATTTTTTAGCCCCAAACCGGCAGTGGCAGTGTAAGGAATTAGAACATTTTAGCGTTTGTTCAAGCAACGCTTTAGAAATCAAACAGGTGTTATTGAATGATTGTTGTTACCCTAAATATGGCGATGAAATCATTGCGATCGTAACGGATTTGAAAGATCCAAAGGCGGTTGCACACCATAAATTTTGCAAAAAAGCGATAGCAGAAGTGGACGCTAAAGCGCCTATGGTTTATATAGAATGGCACAAGCGCAATCGAACGATTTATAAAATGATGTTTTATTTAGGCGAAAAAAAGTCGGTTTTAGCGGGTTTATTGACTTTTTTAAACAGGAATGAATGCAATATTGTGGGCGTGTCTTATTTGGGCTATAAAGACAAGTATTCTAGCCATTGTGAAGTGAGTTTTGAAATAGCCACGGATAAGGCGGATTGGATCAGAGCCTTAATCAATCGCAAATATCAGGATAGGATTGTAGAATTATCCAGTCTGGATGACGCTTATGAGTCATAATAAGCCCTAATTAAGGAATGAACATGGAACAAAAAATCAGTACCGCCTTAAAAGAGATCAAAAGAGGCGCTAATGAAGTCATTGGATTAGAATATATTGAAAAGCTGGTGAGAAAATATTACGAAACCAATGAACGCTTTATCGTTAAAGCCGGGTTTGATCCTACCGCTCCCGATTTGCATTTAGGGCATACGGTATTGATCCAAAAACTGGCTTTATTGCAGCAATATGGGGCTAGGGTCAAGTTTTTGATTGGGGATTTTACCGCTATGATAGGCGATCCTACAGGGAAAAATGAAACCAGAAAGCCCTTAAACCGGGAGCAAGTCTTAGAAAACGCTAAAACTTATGAAGAGCAAATCTATAAAATTTTAGATCAACAACACACCGAAGTGTGCTTTAATTCCACTTGGTTGGATACTTTAGGTGCAAAGGGCATGATAGAATTGTGTGCGAAGTTTTCAGTCGCTAGAATGCTAGAAAGGGACGATTTTGCTAAACGCTACAAAGAAAACCGCCCCATTAGCATCGTGGAATTTTTATACCCTTTGTTGCAAGGCTATGATTCAGTAGCGATGGATGCGGATATTGAGCTTGGGGGCAATGATCAAAAGTTTAATTTGCTGGTGGGGCGCTTTTTGCAACGGGCTTATGGCTTGAATAAAGAGCAGTCTGTCATCACCATGCCTTTATTAGAGGGGCTTGATGGGGTGCAAAAAATGAGTAAAAGCTTGGGGAATTATGTGGGGATCACTGAAGAGCCTAATGCGATGTTTGGGAAGATCATGAGCGTGAGCGATGATCTCATGTGGCGCTATTACACCCTTTTGAGTGCTAAGACTTTAGAAGAAATTGAAGACTTAAAACATGGTATTTTAAATCAAACCTTGCACCCTAAAGCCGTTAAAGAAGATCTTGCTGGTGAAATCGTGGCTCGTTATTATGATAATGATCAAGCCATCAAGGCTAAAGAGCAATTTTCTAAAGTGTTTAGCGCAAACCTTTTGCCTGAAATTTTATTAGAGAGCGATTTTGATGAGGGAGTGGGGATTTTAGATGTTTTAAAACAGATTGGCTTTTGCCCATCCACTTCACAAGCCAGGCGTGATATTCAAGGGGGAGGGGTAAAGATTAATCAAGAAGTGGTAAAAAATGAGAGTTATCGTTTTGTTAAAGGAAATTATGTTATACAGCTTGGTAAGAAAAGATTTATGAAATTAAATATTAACTAAGGAAAGAGCTATGGTATCAACACTCAAACCGCTAAAAATCGGTAAGCACACCATAAAATTCCCTATCTTTCAAGGGGGAATGGGTGTGGGGATTAGTTGGGATGAACTAGCTGGAAATGCTGCCAAAGAAGGGGCTTTAGGAGTGATTTCAGCCGTAGGGACTGGTTATTATAAAAACATGCGTTTTGTAGAAAGGATTGTGGCTAAAAAACCCTTTGAAGCCTTGAATTTTTACTCTAAAAAAGCGTTGAATGAGATTTTTGCAAACGCTAGGAAGATTTGCGGGAACAAGCCTTTAGGAGCGAATATTTTATACGCTATCAATGACTACGGCCGTGTTTTAAGGGATTCTTGTGAAGCGGGAGCGAATATTATTATTACAGGGGCTGGCTTGCCCACTAACATGCCTGAATTCGCTAAAGGTTTTAGCGATGTGGCGCTCATCCCTATTATTTCTTCAGCGAAGGCTTTAAAAATCCTTTGTAAAAGGTGGAGCGATCGGTATAAAAGAATCCCGGACGCATTCATTGTGGAAGGGCCGTTGAGTGGGGGGCATCAGGGCTTTAAATTCGAAGATTGTTTCAAAGAAGAATTCCGATTAGAAAACTTAGTGCCTAAAGTCGTGGAAGCTTCTAAAGAATGGGGGAATATCCCTATCATCGCTGCTGGGGGGATTTGGGATAGAAAAGATATAGACACCATGCTAAGTCTTGGAGCGAGTGGGGTGCAAATGGCGACTCGTTTTTTAGGCACGAAAGAATGCGACGCTAAAGTGTATGCCGATCTTTTGCCCACGCTCAAAAAAGAAGATATTTTACTCATTAAATCGCCTGTAGGCTATCCGGCTAGGGCTATTAATACTGGGGTGATCAAGCGCATTGAAGAGGGTAACGCGCCCAAAATCGCATGCGTGAGCAATTGTGTAGCGCCTTGTAACAGGGGTGAAGAGGCTAAAAAGGTGGGCTATTGCATCGCTGATGGCTTGGGGCGCAGTTATTTAGGAAACAGAGAAGATGGGCTTTATTTTACTGGGGCTAACGGCTATAGAGTGGATAAAATTATCAGCGTGCATGAATTGATTAAAGAGCTTACAGAGGGTTAATTTGTAGTGCTTGTGAGGTTAGGGGTTGTTGCATGTCTTTTTTGGTTGCATTTTGCTTATGCGACAACCCTTAAAATCATCAACATTGTGCCTTTTGGTTCTAGCAGTGTCAAAATGGTGTTTAATCAAGAAATTAAAAAATTCAAAGAAGTTCCGCTCAAAAATTTTAAGAGTTATTTGGAATTAGAAGCGGTTCTAACCATTCCTAAAAAGCATTACCAATTCTCCAAGCAATCTTTCATCACGATCGTGCAATTCAGCCCTAAATTAGCGCGAGTGGTTATCGGCTATGCTCCTAAGATGACTTATGAGATTAAAATCCTTAAAAACAAGCTCTATGTTTCTATCGTGGAGAAAAAACCCTTAATAAGGCATCAAATGACGCCCAAACCACCCAAACACCATGCACTCAAACACCAGACGCCAAAACCCACCCCTAAGCCCATTAAAAAAGAGGCTAAAGAGGCTAAGGAGAAAACGCCAACTAAGCATGCGCATTCAAAACACGCGCACTCTCCATTGAACGAAAGGAGCGCTAAAAAAGAAATTCCTAAAAAAGAAATTCCTAAAAAAGAAGCGGAAAATGAGAGTAAGAACCAAATCTTTATAGCAGAAAAAAATGATACTTGGATCAAAACCAAGCGCAAAAAACACAAAAAGATCGTTTTGGACGCTGGGCATGGGGGGAAAGATTGTGGGGCGATGAGCGCGAATTTGGTGTGTGAAAAGGACATTGTTTTAGAAGTGGTGAAGTTTTTGCATAAAGAGCTTAAAAAAAGAGGTTATAGCGTTTTATTGACAAGGGATAAGGACATTTACATTGATTTAGTGGCCCGAACGGAATTAGCCAATAAAAAAAGCGCGGATTTATTCATCTCAGTGCATGCCAATTCCATCCCTAAACGCTCCACCTCTAACGCCCATGGCATAGAGACTTATTTTTTATCCACCGCAAGGAGTGAAAGGGCTAGGAAAGTGGCTGAGCAAGAAAATAAAGACGATGTGAATTTGATGGATTATTTTTCTAAAAGTTTGTTTTTAAATTCATTGAACACGCAGCGATTGATCGTCTCTAACAAATTAGCGATTGACGTGCAATACGGCATGCTCCAGAGTGTCCGCAAAAATTACCCTGATGTGGTGGATGGGGGTGTTAGAGAGGGGCCTTTTTGGGTGTTGGCCGGGGCTTTAATGCCTTCAATTTTAATAGAAATTGGTTATAATTCCCATGCGATAGAATCTAAACGCATCCAAAGCAAACCGTATCAAAAAATCTTGGCTAAGGGCATTGCTGATGGCATTGATAGTTTCTTCAGCAAGAATGATTAGGCAATGATTAGGCTATAGATGAATTTTTATCAAAAGATATACACGCATAAAGTCGTTTTTTCTTCATTGTTTTTTTTGTTGTTTTTGTTCAATGTAGAAACTTTGTTGCTTTCGCATTTCAGCGACGATTTTTCGCAATTGTTTTTTTTGTTTGAAAACCATGTTTATGATTTCATTGTCAAATTAGATTACTTGGGGTTAATAGGCGTTTCTTTGATTTATCTGCTTGCGCTTATTCTAAAGCCTTTCACCCTCACGCGCCAAAAATGCGCTTGCGTAGGGATATTATGCCTTTCTTTTTACGCTTGGAATTTTCCTGTTAAACATTCTTTAATCGTGCTTTATCTTTTCTATTTTGCGCTGTTAGCGACTTTATTGTGGCGTTTTTTAGGGGCTAGCATGAAGCAATCTTTCTTGCCCTCTATGAATATTTGCATCGTGTGGGTTTTTGCTTCTTCTTTACAGAGTTTTAGATTTTTAAGCGTGTCTGATTGCGTGGATTTTTCCCTTTTTATCCTCGCTCTTATTTTATTGATACTGGTTTTAATCTACCACAAACGCCTTTTTGGGTTGTATGAATACGCTAACACACTTATTTTGATCGTGGGGCTTAGCGTGGTGGTGCTGTGTTCTAGCATGTTCATTCAAACTAAAGAATACTATGGCGTGCGATTGGGTTTTTATTTTTTAGGCTTGTTAGGGTGGCTTTTAGAATACATCCATAACACTTTAAGGCGTTTGGAGCATCAAATTTAAAGCTCAAGTAGGGATAACTAAAGCCTTTTGATTGAGTGTCCTTGATTGAGTGTCTTTTTGGGGCTTAAAAGGGGTTTAAAAAATCTTAAAGAGGTTTGATGATCTTTTGTTTTTGGCGTTCTTGCTCTAATTTAGCCACTTGAGCAAAGACTATCGCCACCGCTTCAAACAATTCTTCTGGTATGGCAGCGTTTAATTTCACATCCCTATAAAGCTCTCTAGCGAGCGTTTTATTTTCTATAATTTCTATATCATGCTCTCTGGCGATGCCCTTAATCCTAATGGCTAAATAATCCGTGCCTTTAGCCACCACCACCGGCACAGGGTGTTCTTCATCAAATTTGAGAGCGACGGCATAATGGGTAGGGTTAGTCACCACGACATTGGCTTTGGGGATTTCTTGCATCATTTTATTCGTGGCGTTTTTTACCATCATTTGGCGGATTTTGGCTTTGATTTCTGGGTTTCCTTCTTGCTGTTTGTATTCGTCTTTAACTTCTTGCTTGGTCATTTTTAAAGAGTGGGTGTATTGGCGGCGTTTGATCACTAAATCCACAAAAGCCAAGACAAAAAATAAAAACAAAAGCGAAGAAATGAGCCATAACGCCTTGCTTTTAAACCACAATAACTGGCCTTTTAGATTCAAAAGAGCCGCATGGTTTAATTCCCCTAAAAACAAGGAAAAGATGAAAAACCCCAGGAAAAAAGCTAAAAAAACTTTTAAAGTGATCAAACTCCCATCAAGGAGCTTTTTTAAAGAAAAAAGGTTTTTGACGCCATTGATAGGGTTGATTTTAGAAAATTTGGGTTCAATGACTTTAGGGGCAAAGAGCCAGCCAAACTGCAAGACATTAGACAAAAACGCCACCACCATTAAAATGATTAAAACAGGCAAAAGCAATAAAAAAGTGTCTTTAGCCAGCTGGTTAAACAGCTCTTGAACGCTTTCTTTGCTAAAATCTAGGGAGAAATCTTTCAACACATGGCGATACATCTCGCTAAAACCATCCACCCACCATATAAAAAAAACAAAAATACTCATCAGCCCAGCCAATAACCCTAAAACCCCCACCACTTCCATGCTCTTAGGCACATTGCCCTCTTCTCTGGCTTTTTGGATTTTTTTCGCGCTAGGGAGTTCGGTTTTTTCTTCTTCAGCCATTTGCTCCCTCTTTTAAAATTTGAACGGCTAATTCATAGTCTTTTAGGGTGTTGAGGTTTAAAAATTCTTCTTCTTTATCAAAATGGATAGCGGTTGAAGAGGCGTTTTTGATAAGATCGCTCAAGCGATAATTTTGCGTTTTAATGGCGTAATTAAGGGCGTTAAGGATACTTTGATGCCACAAAGAAATCAAATAATGTTCTTTTGTGGGGCTTTTAGCATAGACTACGCTAAAGTTTTTAATTTCACAAAGAGCCTTAATGCTTTCAAAGGACACTAAAGGCGTATCTATGGCGATAAAAAAAATATAAGGGGTTTGCAGCGTTAAAAAAGCGTTATGAATGCCAAAAAGGGGTGAAAAAAGGCCGCTCTCTTTTTCTAAAAGATAGGGAGCGTTTAGTGCGTAAGATTTTTTAGTGCTGATAATGACTTGTTTGAAAAGTTTTAAAAGGCGTGTGTATTGGTATTCTAAAAGGCTAGGATACGATTTTAAAGGCATGAGAGCCTTATTGATTTGAATGTTATTGATGGTGAAACGAGAGCTTTTGCCCCCAGCTAATAAAACGCAAGGAATGTTTTCAATGATAGGGTTTTTCAAAAGTTCTATCCATTTTGATGTTGTTAAGTCATTGTTTATCATGTTACACTAAAAGCTTAAATAAAGGGCATAAGGGAAAAGGGAGTGTTAGTAGATAGTTTCAATAGGGTTATTGATTATATTAGGGTGTCTGTAACCAAACAATGTAATTTCAGGTGTCAGTATTGCATGCCTACCACGCCATTAGATTTTTTTGATGATGAAGAATTATTGCCTTTGGATAATGCTTTAGAATTTCTTAAAATCGCCATTGATGAAGGCGTTAAAAAAATCAGAATCACGGGTGGTGAGCCATTGTTACGCAAGGGTTTAGACGAGTTTATCGCTAAACTACACGCTTACAATAAGGAAGTGGCGTTAGTTTTAAGCACTAATGGTTTTTTACTCAAAAAAATGGCTAAGGGTTTAAAAGATGCTGGGTTATCACGGGTGAATGTTTCATTGGATTCTTTAAAAAGCGATAGGGTTTTAAAAATCTCTCAAAAAGACGCCCTTAAAAATGCGCTAGAAGGGATTGAAGAGTCCTTAAAGGTGGGTTTAAAACTCAAATTAAACATGGTTGTGATGAAAGGCGTTAATGATGATGAAATCTTAGAGCTTTTAGAGTATGCAAAAAACAGAAGCATACAAATCCGCTACATTGAATTTATGGAAAATACGCATGCTAAAAGTTTGGTTAAAGGCTTGAAAGAGGAAGAAATTTTAGATTTGATCGCTCAAAAATATAAGATTATGGGCATGGAAAAACCCAAACAAGGGTCTTCTAAAATCTACACGCTAGAAAATGGCTATCAATTTGGCATTATCGCTCCGCATAGCGATGACTTTTGCCAATCTTGCAATCGTATCCGTTTGGCTTCTGATGGCAAGATTTGCCCATGTTTATACTATCAAGACGCCATAGACGCTAAAGAGGCGATCATCAATAAAGATACAAAAATGATGAAAAGGCTTTTAAAACAATCTATCATCAATAAACCAGAAAAAAACATGTGGAATGATAAAAATAACGACACTTCCACAAGGGCGTTTTACTACACAGGGGGGTAGGGGAGTAAATTTTTGGATTTAGAAACCAATCTGTGCAAGATTTATGAATCCCGCCCGTTAATTTGCAGGATTGATGGAGCGCACAAAAAGCTTTATTCCCACATTCCGCTTAAGGAGTTTTATGCCAAAAACGCAGAGGTTTGTAACGCTTTGCAAGAAGCAAACCACATGGATATAAGTTTTAGGGTTATTCTTAATCAATAATTTTTAATTTATTGTCCCACAAACACCGCATCAACCAAATCTTCTATAAAGCGTTCTTCATCAAAAGCGATCAAATCGTCTTCTTTTTCGCCCATTCCTAAATAAAGAATGGGTAATTTCAACTCATACAGCACGCTTAAAATCGCTCCGCCTTTAGAAGTGCCATCAAGCTTAGTCATGATCACGCCATCTAGCGCCAAAGTCTCATGGAAAATCTTGGCTTGAGTGAGCCCAGAACTCCCTTGCGTGCCGTCTAAAATAAGGAATTTATAAAAGGGGGCGTCTTTTAAAACTTTAGAGCAGGTGCGCGCGATTTTAGAAAGCTCGTTTTTAAGGTTGGTCTGGTTGTGTAACCTCCCGGCGGTGTCTATAAAAACTTCATCTATATTTTTAGCGATCGCGCTTTCTATGGTGTTATAAGCTAGAGAGCTTGGATCGCTCCCTTCTTTAGCGCTAATGACTTGAATGTTAAGCTTTTCGCCCCATAATTGGAGCTGTTTGACTGCGGCCGCTCTAAAAGTGTCGCCGGCTCCTAAAAGCGCTTTTTTATGCTGTTTTAAAGAGAGCTTGGCGAGTTTGGCGATCGTTGTAGTCTTGCCCGCCCCATTAACCCCCACGATCAAATGCACTAAGGGCTTTGTGGTGATGGTCTTTAGGCGGGTTTTATCATAATAGCTTTCCCCACGCACGAAACGCAACAAAGCGACTTCTAATTGCTTGGGCGTGATTGAATCGCCTAAATGATTTAACAAGCTCTCTATCAAATCGTATTGAATGTCAAAGCCAATCAAAATTTCTTCTAATTCCTCTTTAGGAACGCTTTGGCGCTTTTTCTCTTTAGCCTCTTCTTTAACCTCTTCACCCTTAATTTTATTGACAATTTTTTTGAAAAAATTAAACATGGTTTTTTAATCCTTTAAATTGGAAATATCAAATTGGAGCATTTCTATTGGCACGATCCCCTGATACATTTTAATCAATTGGTGTTTGTAATATAAGAGCATGTTAAAAGAATGGTTTAAAGAGTCATGCTTTAAATGATCAAAAAGAGCGGTATCTTTAGGGTTTAAAATCATAAAATCAGTTTGAGAATGCGTATTAAAGTCTTTGATTTCATCGCTTGAATAGGGTTGATTGAGTAAAATAAGCACCCTCAAACGATCTTTAAAAGTTTTTTTTAAGACGTTAAAGCTGGGGGTGTAATCTTTTAAAAAATTATCTAAAGCGCTTAAAACTAATAGGGTAGGGGCGTTAGAATCCGGGCTGATATTTAGAGAATCTAAATCGCCTGTGATGGTGTATTCTTGGTTATTCAAATCCGTAGCGGTGTAGGTTTTAGGGCTATCTTGTTGGGTGGTATTGTTTTGAGAATCTTGAGATTTTTGAGAATTTTTACAAGCGCTAAAACCCAACAAAACGATCAAAACCAGCGCGATAAAACGCAAAAAATAAGCCTTAATTCTCATTATAAACACATCCTTAAGAATAATAAAATGGTAACTAATAACCTAAAATTATACTATAATGTAGGTCTAAAATTTAAGGATTATAACCATTAAAACGATTTTTAGAGATTTTTGTAAAGAACGCTTGAAAAGGGCTAAACCAACCAAAGATAAAGCACTCAGGGATAAACTGGCTTGCAAGCTTTTATTTTGGAAACTCAAAGATTATCAAAATATTTTATTGTATAGCCCATTAGGGCATGAGCTTGACATCAGGCCTTTGATTTTGAAGTTAAGACAAAAAAATAAGCGCGTGTGGTTGCCTAAAAGCATCAAAAAAGGCGCTAATTTTTCTAAAGAGGGTTTCACTATCGCGCCCTTTAGGTTGCCCTTAAGGCGTTTGGGGTGGTTTGATGAGCCGAGTTTATCGCGCTATTATAAGCGGGAATTGGATTGTATTGTCGTGCCGATCTTAGGGATGGATACAAGCTTTAGGCGCGTGGGTTTTGGGCTAGGCATGTATGATAGGAGTTTGCCCCAATTATTCAAAAGGCGGCTAAAACGCCCCTTAATCGTGTTTGTGAGTAGGGAATTAGCTCTAGCTAATGGTGTTCTTACAAACGCTTATGACATTGAAGCGGATCTTTACATGAATGCTCGTATCGTTATGAAGAATGATAAAAGGAAACATTATGAGCAGCGGGTTAATTTACATTTCATTAGAAGTCTTAGTAGCGTGTTTGATTACCGCTTTAATCATGTATTATGTGATGAAAAAGATCTATTACGCTAGAGGGCAAACCATTTTAAAAGGCGCTTCAGCTAAAGCCAAATTAATGGAATTTCAAGCGAAATCTTTTGTGGAAGCTGAAGAGATGCGCATGAAAAGCCAAGAATGCAAATTGCAACAGCAATACGAAAACAAAAATTTGCAACTCCAAACCCATTTTGAAAAAAAAGAAGCGCATTTGAAGCATTTAGAAGCGCAACACAAAGAATTTGTAAGAGATGAAAAACGCTATTTGGAAAAGGAAAAACAAGAGCTTGAAAAAGAACGCCAAATTTTAGAGCAAGAGAGGGAAAATTTTAAAAAACAGCGCGCTGTTTGCAAAGAAGCTCAAGCCAAAGCGCTAGATGCGATGCTCAATTACATGGCTTATACCAAAGATGAAATTAAAAGCATGGTTTTAGAGCAATTAGAAGAAGAATTAGAAGCGCAAAAAAGCGCATTAATCAAGCGTTATGAAAAAGAAGCCAAAGAAGAGGGCAAGAAAAAATCGTATGCCATTTTAGCGGAAGCGACAGCCCGTTTTGCGGGTAATTATGCGGCAGAGAATTTAACGACTCGCATTGCTTTGCCTTGCTCAGATTATGTGGGTCGTGTGATAGGCAAAGACGGAAAAAACATTGAAGCGTTTAAAAAAGTCAGTGGGGTGGATATAGAATTTAGCGAAGGTAGCAGCGAATTGTATTTGTCCAGTTTCAATCTTTATCGGCGTGAAGTAGCGAGCGAAACGCTTAAAATTTTAATAGAAGACGGCCGTATCCAGCCTAACAGGATTGAAGAAGTTTATCATAGAGTCGCGCGCAACATGGAAAAAGAATTGCTTTCTGAAGGGGAGAGCGTGGTGCTAGAATTAGAGCTTGGGGCTATGGAAGATGAGCTTAAAATTTTAATAGGCAAAATGCGTTATCGTTCCAGTTTCGGGCAAAACGCCTTACAGCATTCTAAAGAAGTCGCTCTTTTAGCCGGCTTGATTGCAGAACAGCTTGAGGGGGATAAAAAACTTGCCAGAAGAGCCGGTATTTTGCATGATATTGGTAAAGCGCTCACTCAAGAGCTTGGGAGAGACCATGTGAATTTAGGCGTTGAAGTGTGCAAGCGCCATAAAGAAGACCCAGTTGTGATCAATGCGATTTATGCCCACCATGGGCATGAAGAGATTTTGAGCGTGGAGTGCGCGAGCGTGTGCGCGGCTGATGCGCTTTCAGCAGGGCGTCCTGGGGCTAGGAGAAAGAGCGATGAAGAATACGCTAAACGCATGCAAGCTTTAGAAGAGATCGCGCTAGAATTTGATGGAGTGGAAAAGGCGTATGCGATGGAGAGTGGGCGAGAATTAAGAGTGATTGTCAAATCCAACCAAGTCAGGGACAATCAAGTGCCTATTATTGCCAGAAAGATCGCTAAAAGGATAGAAGAGAGCGCTCAGTATGTGGGCGAAGTGGGTGTGCAAGTGGTGCGAGAAAATCGTTTCAAAACGACCGCTACGCTCAAGCAATGATCAAGCCTTTTTCCCGCACCTTTTCCAAATGCCTTTAGAAAAAACCTTATAGTAGATGAATGAGCGCAAAAAAGTTTCTGATGCGATCACTACAAAAATAAATTCCACCTTAAAATGATAGATTAAAAGCAAGTAAATAGGCATGATCCTTAACCCCCATAAGCTTAAGGTGTTAATGTATAGTGAGACTTTAGAAATGCCAGCCCCTCTAAAAACTCCATCTAGCACAAAATACCCAATTAAGGGGGCTTGAGAGAGGCCCACAGCGATCAAATAAGATCGCGCCACTTCCAAAACTTCTCCATCTTGAGAAAAAAGGCTCGCGAATTCTTTAGCGAATAAGACTAAAATAACCCCTAAAACCCCCATTAAACCCATAGAGATTTTTAAAATCAAATGCGCGTATTCTGTGGCGATCTTTGGCTTGTTCGCCCCTAAATTTTGCCCTGTTAAAACCATCGCTGCGATCATAAACCCAAATCCGGGCATGAACGAAAAGGTTTCCACCCTAATACCTATTTGCATGCCCGCTAACACCTTATCCCCATAGCTCGCTACAAATTTAGACAAGAGTATTAAAGAAAACAAGCTCAATAAGCGCTCAAACCCGGCCGGCCAACCCACTCTAAACATGGTTTTTAAAAAAGAAAAATGAAAGGTTATTTTGAATTTTAAAGGGATTTTTTTGATTTGTATCCAAAGACTAAGCGCGAGTAATTCCCAATAAGAGACAACCACATTCGCTAAAGCAGATCCCACGATCCCCATTTTTTTAAAACCAAAATCCCCAAAAATCAAGGCTTGATTCAAGAAAATGCATGCAATGACCATGATGATTTTGACAATAAAGGGGGTTAGAGTGTCTGAAAAACTAGCGAGCGCTGAAACTAAAACATTTTTTAAAAAAATACTCGGTAGCGCGATAACCAAGACTTCTAAATAATCTTGCGTCAATTGGCGTGAAGGATCTTGTAATTGCATCCAATTTAAAAAAGGCTCAATCAAAAAATAAGAAACAAACAGCACGCCCAAACAAATCACAAACGCCCCTATGAAAATACTTGAAAAAGCGTGATTGATTTGAGCAAAATCCCTAGCCCCCACAAGCCTAGACAGAATGGCGTTAGTGCCGGTGTATAAAATCGTGTTGATGCCATAAAAAAGCATCAAAAATTGCAAGCCCACCCCTAAAGCCACAATGTGATGGTGCGAAATCTTACCCACAAAAAAAACCGAGAGCGCGACCACCAGCACATCTAAAAAAGCATTAACCCCAGAGGGTAAGGCTAAAGAAAAGATTTTCTTAACTTGATAGATTAGCCTAATAGTAACGCTCCAAGAACTCCAAAAACAATCAAAGGGAGGTTATAGACTAAAAAAGTCGGCACGCATGTGTCATAGATATGATTGTGTTGGTTGTCTGCGTTAAGCCCGCAAGTAGGCCCCATGGTGCTATCGCTAGCCGGTGAGCCTGCATCACCTAAGGCTGCGGCTATGCCGATGAGTAAAATCATAGATTCCGTGCTGAATCCTAATTTCGCGCATAAAGGGACATAAAACACAGCAATGATAGGAATCGTGCCAAAAGAAGTCCCTATCCCCATAGTGATAAACAGCCCTACAACAAGCATTAAAAAAGCCCCTAAAAACTTCCCTTGGATTATGCTTGTGATCGCATTCACTAAGCCCTCTATCGCATGCACTTTTTGCAACACTTCTCCAAACCCGCTAGCCACTAACATCACAAAAGCGATAAACGCCATCATTTTTACGCTATCGTCCATTAAAGAGTCTGTTTCTTTAAACTTAATGCCACGGCCTAGTAAGATGATCGCTAACGCTAAAAAGGCGGCTAAAGGCATCGAATCGGTGGCTAATTGGATCACAAACGCCACGACAATCCCTATAAAAGTCAAATAGTCATGGTAGTTTAATTGAAGCGAGGCGTAATCTTCTATATTAAAAGATTTTTCTTTGTAGCGTCTGGGTTTTTTGTATAGCGTTAATACCGCTAAAAATAGCCCAGCAACCATCGCTAACCCCGCTATCCACATCACTCCTGTGATTTGCGCTATGGTGGTGCTAACGCCATTAGCTTTCAATTGCTCTAAAATGGTGGTTTGAAAAATCAAGCCAAACCCTACAGGAAGCACCAAGTAGGGGGCTTGCAAGCCAAAGGTTAAAGCGCAAGCGACCGCTCTTCTATCCAATTCTAGCCGGTTCATCAAATGCAAAAGAGGGGGATTAAAATAGGGATAAAAGCGATATGCACCGGCACTAAATTTTGCGAAAAACATGCGATGAAAGCGATCAAAAAGCAAAAAGTGGATCGTTTGTAATTCATTAAGCCTATCAGCTTACTCAAAGCGACTTTAATGAGGTTGCTTTTAGCGATCGCTACCGCTAAAGCCCCTAAAAGGATGTAGCTTAAGGCGATGTTTAAATTGCCTTTCATGCCGTCTATCATTGCATTAAAACTCTCTGTGATCCCAAGCCCTCCCATAAGCCCTGCTATGAGAGTTGCGCTAATCATAGAAAGCATGACATTGAGCCTTAAAAGGCTAAGAACGCACATGCAAATGATAGCCACAAAGGCAGGATTGCTCCATATAGAGCTATTTTCTAGCATTTTTGCTCCTTGTTAAAATAAAGATACCGCGCAAAAATGATAGAATTTTCGCGCTTGTTTAGCGCAAAAAATTGCATCTACCATGTTTAACCCTTTCTAACTTTAAATCTTAAATTGATTGACTGATTAAATATAGCGTTTCAACAAATCGTTATAAAAATCAATGCGTCTGTCTCTTAGAAACGGCCACATTCGGCGCACTTCTTCGGTGCGTTCTAGATCAATTTCCGCATACAAAATCTCTTCTTTATCGCTCGCTTTAGCTAAAAATTCGCCCAAAGCCCCCACCACAAAACTAGATCCAAAAAAAGTAATGCCCCCCTTAATCGTGCCGCTAGGATCTAACTCCACGCCCACTCTGTTAGTCGCAATCAAAGGCAAGCCATTAGCGATCGCATGCCCTCTTTGAATGGTCTCCCATGCGTTTTGCTGACGCTTTTTTTCTTCATTAGAATCTTCTTCTAAAAACCCTATCGCGCTAGGGTAGATTAAAATTTCTGCCCCTTTTAAAGCCATAATTCTAGCCGCCTCAGGATACCACTGATCCCAACACACCATAAGCCCTAATTTGCCCACGCTTGTAATAATAGGCTCAAAGCCCAAATCCCCTGGCGTGAAATAAAATTTCTCATAAAACCCCGGATCATCAGGAATGTGCATTTTGCGATACACTCCAGCGATTGAGCCATCTTTTTCAAACACAACCGCGCTGTTGTGATACAACCCTTTAGCGCGCTTTTCAAACAAAGAAGCGATCAAAACTACTTGAAATTTTTGGGCTAAAGCGCTAAAAAAAGCCTTATCTTCTTCAAAATATTCGCCTAAATCAAAAAATTTAGGGTTTTCGCTCTGGCAAAAATAACTATAAGGGTTCAATTCTTGCAACACCACTAAATTGGTTTTAGGGTGTTTTTTTAGCACTTGTTCAAGCAGGTTGGCTGTATGCTCTATAGTCTTTTTTCTAGAGCCGCAATAAGCATGCTGGAGGACGCCTGCATAAATCATTTTTCACTCTTCTTCATAATCAGAGTTATAGTCTTCATAATCGTCATCATCATAGACATTCTTATAATCATTACACTCTTCATCTTCTTCTTCAAAGCCCTCTAATTCTTCTTCTTCAAAATCTTCCAATTCGTCTTCGTAATCTTTCATTCCACTTCCTTTCATTGTTGTTGATAATGTCTTGCACGACTTCACTCGCTATTTGCAAGCCAAAACTCGCTGTAACCGCATTAAAGCTCCCAAGCTCTATGCAATGCGGGACTTCAGGGCTAAAAACCACTTTAAAATCCCCCTTAAAACGGCGTTTTTTTAAAAAATCCCTAAATTTACGCCCAAATTTATCGCCATAGCTTTCCCACACGCTCCCCACTTTGATGTGTTTAGGATTCAAACGTTTCGCGCTCCCCATAGAGCTGATAAATTTCCCGTAAGCGAAATTCTGGCATTTTATCGCTAAGCTTGTTTTAATAGGCAAATCGTCCATGCAATCTAAAATGTAATCATAATCTCTAAAATTAAATGAATTTAAAAACGCTTCATCTATATGCAAATTCAAAGCTTGAATGCCCTTATAGAGATCTTGCAACACCAACACTTTAGATTCTCCTATCCTTTCTGAGCCAATCTGGCGGTTTTGATTGGTAACATCAAACACATCTTTATCAATGATAGTGATTTGCCCTATCCCCACACGATACAAAGCGTCTAGCACAAAGCCCCCAACGCCCCCCACGCCACAGATCAAAACCCTTTGTCGGCGGATTTTTTCAAAATCGTTTTTAAACAACCACCTTATGCGCGTGAATCTATCTATGGGTTCAGACAACCTTTAGCCTTCAATAAAAATAGTGCTTTTATTGTATCGTAGTTTAAAAAATCTAAGACAAAAATTTTTGGATTTGCTTAGCCTTATGCATTTGTAATTGCAGTTCTTCTTTTTCTTTTTCTAATAGTTCAATGCTTTGGGCTATCATTTCCTTAAGGCTTAAAAGCGTGTCTAAATCTAAGCTTTTTATTTGCTCTAAAGAAAGGCACTCTATCAATGAAAAGGCGAGTTTAGAATCTTTTTTAACAAGAGCGATTTTAAAGGAATCTAATAACGCATTAGGCGAGTTCATCTGAATGGATTTCTCTCCATGCTTCTAACAACCCCCTAGCCACATTCAACACCAAATCAATCTTACTCGCATCATTTTCCACATTGGCCTGCGTTAAAACTTTGATTTGATGGGTGTATAAGCCTGTAAGATACACCGCCACTTCCCCCCCTTTTTCATAATCTAAAATATTCAACAATTCCGTGAAAATATCCGTAACCCTATTAATATAATAAATCTTTTTTTCAATGTCTTCATTTTCAATACAGCGTTTGGCTTGCGAAGAAAATCTCAAAATCCCTTCATAAAGCATTTCAATGAGTTTTGCCGGGGACTCCACACTCACTCGGTTATGCTGGTAGGCTTGATAAGCGTTAGCGTATTGCATAATGTTCCTTTATCCTTTAAAATTGATAACTCTCTGTTTTTTTAATTCTTTTTAGCCGCCGCTTGATCGATCATCATTTGCACGGAATTGAATTTTTGATTGGCTTTAGAGATTTGGCTATCATAAGCGGCAAAACGCTCCGCCATGATGTTGTAGCGGGTTTTTAAAAGCTCTTGAGCGTTTTCTTTGTCTTTAGTCAGGCTTTTAGCGTCTCTGTCTAGGGAATCTTCATAAATCTTTAATTTAGCGTTCCCTCCATCTATGAGATTGGCGATGACTTGATTGAATTTAGAAAAAATGCCCTCTTGGTGGATTTCTCTGCCTCCCATATCCTTGCTATCGCTCCCATAGAAAAAATCTTGAGTCGCTTTAGGGTTAGAATTTAAGGCGCTACTCAATTTAGCCTCATCTAAACTCATCACGCCCTTATCGTCTAAACTAAGCCCGTATTTCATCAAGCTTTCTACCCCATTATCCGTATGCACGCTGTAAGAAAACACATTATTGAGAGAAGAACGGATCGCACGAATATCGCCCACGCCGTTAAAAATCCCAGCGATTTTGGTGTCAGCGTCATAACGCGTGTCTTCATCTAGTTTAGGGATAAGCTCGTTATAGGCTTTGACAAATTCTTTAAGGCTGTCTATAATGGCTTGATTGTCTCTGCTCACGCTGATAATGGCAGGCTTATTAGGCTCTGTGGTTTGCTCTAAAGTGATATTAACCCCGCTGATCACATCATTGACCTCATTAGTGGGGCGTGTGATGCTCACCCCATTATAAGTGAATTCTGAATCGCTCGCTTTTTGCAAATTTTTAGACATAAAAAGCGTGTCTTGTGAAGCTTCATAAGATTGCACCATGCCAGCATTCAAACCCAAATCCTTCAAACTGGCCTTGCCTAAAGCGTCCTCGCCCTTAATCGTTAGCATCCCGGTTTTAGAATTGATCACAAGCTTGCCTTCGGCGTTTTTAAACGCGTTCAAGCCTTCTTTAGCGTTGATCGCTTGAATGATAGCGTCTGTGTTTTCTTCGCTGGTGTTGCCCTCTTTGGTTAAGGCTTTTAAATCCAGTTTTTGGCCATTCAAGCTAATTACCCCTTCTAATTTACCCTCTTTTATCGTGCGAGAGCTTTTTAACAAATCGCTTTCTTGGGTGGCGGTTTGCAAAAACCCAAGCTCTTTAGCCTTGCTCCCTTTAACTTCAATGCTTCCCCCACGCCTGTCATTAATGATTAAAGATTCCCCCCCATGAAGAGTGTCTATGGAAATATCCCCATTAGCGATCAAATCTTTAAAATTAGGGTCATTTTCTAAAGCCTGCTCTATCGCTTTTTGGATTGCGGTGTTTTTTTGTTTGATAGAAGCGCTTTCAGGGAGTTCTAGCATGATAGGGACTTCATGCATGTTCCCATCAGCCCCCTTTAAATTCAAACTCACTTCACTCTTTCCGCTCCCATCAACCCCCAAAGAAAGGGCGTTTTTGTTGGTGAGCGTGGATTGGAGGTGTGAGCCAAAATAGACTCGGTTGTCTTCGCCGGTGTTTTTGGTATTCACCATTAATTGGTAGGGGTCATTCCCTCCTGTTTTCATCACAATACCCATCACTTCGCCATTGGTAGCGTCCGTGATGCTTTGAGCCACATCGCCTAAAGTCATTCCTGCTTTAATATTAACGGCGTAGTCTTTGTTTTGCGTGTAAAATTTGAGCGTGGTATCCACTTGGCTAAAAATATCATCTCTTGAAGAAAATTTCGCCCCTAGTTCGTTAATATCGCCTTGCGCTAAATTTTGCACATCCACTTTAATATCCTGAATAGGCACGCCAGCCCCCACGCTCGCGCTCAACGCATCGCCTGTAACATTGCTTTTTCGGCTGATATAAGTGGAATAATCTGAAAGCGTTTTAACCGGACCTTTTAGAGCTGAAAGGAGCGTTTTAATTTCTACAAGGGCTTTTTGTTTTTCAACATTTTGCTCCATTTTCTTGTCTAGTGGGGCGATTAACGCTTTTTCATCAGCGTCCTTAAGCTTGTCAATCACATCATAATTCAAAACCTTACTGCCAAGCCCTAATGAGCTTAATGAACCTATTGCCATGTTTTACCTCTAATGTTTAGCCTTTTCATCAAAGATAATGCCTATCACATCGCGCATTCTTTGCATAAGCTCCACGGCTTCTTTAGAGGGTATTTCTCTTATCACCTTATCCCCATTAGCGTCTTTGACTGAAACCACTAACCCTTTGATCGTATCGTTATAACTAAAATTAATATCCGTGCCAATGCGTTTCATTTCTTCATTCAGACGCTCGCTCAACAATTCTAGTTTGGGTTTGTATTGATCAGGGTCTATCGTTGTCTTAGATTCATCTATAGTGTTTTCTATAGTGTTTATAGTGTTTGCACGACTGATCTCTTTTGTGGGGGTTGTTTGAACGCTTGCATGAGATGTGGGAATCCCAACCCCTTGAACTTCATTGACCATAAAAACCTCCAAATTTTTCCATGCCTACAAATATAATTATTTCTTTGTTTGCATAAGCTCTTTAGCCAATATCGGCAATAAAAATGATTTGTTTAATTGCGTGCGATGAGTTCTAAGGGGTTGATGTGTTTTTCTCTCATGGTAACTTCAAAGCCCAAGCGTTGATCAATGCGCCCTAAAACATAGCCCTTTTGGATTCGCATGCCACTTTTAATGGTGGGGGCGATTTTATCCAGTTGGGAATAAATCGTGCGGATGCCGTTTTTATGCTCAATGATAACGACTTTTTTAAGCATGTTGATTTCTTTAGCGAACACGATTTTCCCGTCTAAAACATTACGCACCAAAGCGTTTGGGGTTTTTGACACTAGCGTGATAGACTCGCTAAAAATTTTTAAATTATAAACCGGGTCAATATAGGGGCCAAATTTTTGCACCACTTCGTAATCGTTCAAAGGAGCGATCGTTTTTGGCCCGTTATAGCTCGTGGTGTTGATATTTTGATAAGAGCTAGCCACTTGTTTGACTTCTAAAGCTTGAGAAGATTTTTTCAAACTGACTTTTTCTTCATTTTCTCTGTTTTGTTTGATGATATTCAAGCGTTTTAAAAGAGCGTTCAAGTTCTGGCGCTCTTTCTCTAAAAGGGTTAGGCGTTGGTTATAGATCGCATAATCTTTTTGCATGCTCAAAATGAGCTTATTTTGTTCGGTTTGCAAGGATTTTAAGGTTATTTCACGAGTTTTTTGCTCATCTATGACAGAGGAGATTTTTTGAATGCTGCTTTTGACTTTTAAAGCTTGCGTATTGAGTTCCTTTTCTTCTTGGCTTAGTTGCGACATTTTAGACAGAGTGCTTTGGTGCAAGTTTTCAAACGCCACTTGTAAAATCACATCATTAGAAGAGGCTAAATTCTGCCCCTTTAAGGCTTGTGAGAAAAGAAAATCTTCTAAAAGCGTATCAAACACCCTCTTTTGTAAAGATGATCGCTGTTTTTGCAAATGATCTAAAGACTTGCGGTAGTTGGTTAGGACTTTTTCTTGCGCCAAACTTTCGTTACGATTTTTTTCAAGACTCTTTTTTAAGGCGACCATTTGGCGCTCCATCTCAGCTTTTTGAAGCTCTTTAGAGCGGATCGCTTCGCCTAAAGAACTCAAACGGCTGTTTAGTTGGTTTTTTTCTTCATGGGTTTTTTTCAAAAGGGTTTCTTTATGTTGGATATCTTTAGCAATATCGCTCACTTTTTGCGTGTTAGCTGATAGTAAGGTGGTTAACAAAAACACCCCTAATTTATACATGTCTAGTCCTCCAAGCTACAAGTAAAACAGAAACAAATGAGACTACAAGGCTAAAAAGCAGTCCCCATAAAAAATGGTTTAAAACAAACGCACCTCCTATAATACCCAAAGTATCCATCGTTTTTTCAAAACCTTTTTGCGAAGTGATATAAAGCATGAGCATGGGGGCTAAAAAACTAGCGATTAGAGAATCCATTAAAGCTATTTTATACAAAAACCCGTTTTTAAAAGACACCGAAGCCCCTAATAAATCCATGATCTCTAACCTCTCATGGTATTGATAGATCCAGATGCGGACTTGCTTGAACATCAATAAAACCGATAAGACAAAGACCACTAACGCAAAGATATAGACCGCTGCTTTAATAAAACTCAAGAGATCATACACTTGCATGTAAGTTTTGGCAAAGACTTCAACTTTTTGAACGCCAGGGATTTTGAGCAATTTTTCTTTAATGTTTTCTAAACGCTCTTGAGTGGGGAATGTGGAAAGTTGTAAAGAATAAAAAAAGGGCAAATTTTTTCTTAATTCCTTAAGCCCGTCTGTACCTAAAGTTTTTTGAAGAGGTTCTAAAGAATAATTAGGATCAATTTCTTTTAACGCTATGATTTCGTTAAAATTTTGACGCAACAATTCCAAGCTTAATTTTTGCGTGCTGGCTAACACGACTGAATAATCTTCAATCAATTTTTTTTCTTTTTGTTCTATCGCTTGATTGATAAACAACACACACTCCAAGCTAAACAATAACGCTACTATGGGAATGATAAAGGCTAAATGCTTTTTAAGAGTATTCATAAACTTCCCCATCTTCTATGTAAAATTTTCGGTGATAAGCGCTAAAATTTTTAGGGAATTTGTGCGTAACCACCACGATCGTAGCGTTTAATTGCGTGTTCATGCCCCTTAACAGGCTCCAGATTTTATCGCTAGAATAATCGTCTAAATTCCCGGTAGGTTCATCGGCTAAAATGAGTTCAGGGCAGTTCGCCATGGCCCTAGCCATAGCCACTCGCTGTTGTTCGCCCCCACTGAGCTCTTTGGGGTAGCGGTTAGCCTTATGGCGTAAATCAATGTGCCCTAAAAGTTTTTCTAGCTGCAAGTGGCATTCTTCTTTTTTAACGCCACAAATCACCATGGGTAGTTTGATGTTTTGCTCAATCGTATAATCTTGGATCAATTTATAATCTTGGAAAACCACGCCAATATTTTTACGCAAATCTAAAATCGTTGATTTTGAAGCGTTATTCATGTTGATATTGCAAACTTCTAATTTACCGCTAAAAAGTTTTAAATCCCCATAAAACGACCGCAAAAGCGTGCTTTTACCGCTCCCGCTAGGCCCTGAAATGAACACAAAATCCTTCCGTTTGATGCGTAAATTAGCATGCTTAATGACCGGTTCGTTTTGCTGGTATTGTAAGCATAAATTATTCGCTGCGATGATCACACTCATCCAATTCCCTTTTGGCTTAGGATATTTTGAAGCAAAAGATGCGCTTTGTGGTTGTTTAAGGTTTTTAAAGGGCTTTTATTGAGGTAAAAAATCTGATTTTCTGCCAATAAAACAAACAAACGCACAGGCCAATCAAAATCCCCCATACTCAATTCCACTAAAAAATCCCCCTTATTCTCATAAATATTACAAACATGCACAAAATACCCCTCTTTAATAATTTTTGGGGTTTTTAAAATCGTTTTAACGCTCTTTTTACTCATTGTTATTGTATCAAAAGAAAAATCAAATGCATGGTTATCAAAAGGGGTTTCATTCGATTCTAAAGAATAAATTCTTAAATCATAAATATCTTTTTTGAGTTTATTCCAACGCGCTTCATACTTGCTGATAACCGGGATTTGAGCGTTTTTTTTGATTTCTACCTCGCATTGAAAGTTTTTTAGGGCTAATTTTAGGCTGTCTTCAAAATAAAGACCATCATCGGTGCGTAATTCCAAAAACCCTCTAGGCTTTAAAACCCTTAAAGCTTCGTTTAAAAATTTTTCGCTTAGCACCCGGCGGTGTTTTTTCTCATTCCATGGCACAGGGAAATGCACAAAAATCTTCTCGCATTTGTGATTTGGCATGCTTTCTAAAATCAAACGGCCATCGCCTTGCAAGATGTGCAGATTTTTTAAATTTAACAATTCAATTTGCTTTAACGCTTGCGCGATAGAGGGGGTGTGAATCTCTATCCCTAAGCATGTTTTAGTGGGGTTGTTTTTGGCTAATTCTATCAAATGCCTCCCGCTCCCAAAACCAATTTCGGCTAAAATAGGGGCCTGATTTTTTTGGATAAAGTATTCAAAAGCCTCTAAATCAAGGGCTTTTTTTTGGCTCGCATGTTTAGAATTTTCTTGCAAATTATGCGAAATGACTTCAAAAGATTGCGAATAAATCCTTAAAGCTTGTTTTAAAATTTCTCTTTTTAAGGGCGTTGCTTTTTCGCTTTTGATCAAAAAATCACCCGTTCGCCGGATTTTTTGCAATAAAAAAACATCATTCTTAAAACTCGCATACACACAGCTTTTAGTGGGGTGTTTTAAGCTTAAAAATTCCTTATGAAAACAAAAATCCCCCTCAATTAAGGGGTATTTTAAAGGTTTAAAATCCAGCTTGGCTAAAAAATGGGGCATTAAAACCCTTTTAGCGCTCTAAAAACAAACGCACTTCTTTGCTGGGGTGCGACTCTAAACCATCTTTATCCACGCTCACCACTTGATAGCGGTAAGCCACGCCCACTTTCATGTCCTTATCTACGAATTGGTTTTTGGTGATATTCCCAAAACGCAAAGGGGTTTTAGAATTGGCTTCAAAACGATACACCGCATAGGTGGCTATTTTAGCGCTTGGGTTATTTTCCCATTGGATAAAGGCTGAAGAATCTTGAATAGTCCCTTTAGTGATGATAGGGGCTTCGGGCCTGTCAGCGGTCTCACCCATTGCAGGCTCTTTGGGTAACGCCCCTTCAAGATGCGTTTTATCAAGGGCGACGACTTTATAATAACGAGTGAGGTTGTCTTTTTCTATCTTATCCACATAGGAAGTGTTGGTGGTTTGAGCGATGAATTTGTATTTATCGTTGCGGTTATTGGAAGCGTAAACGCGATAAGCTATCACATCTTCTTCTGGGGATTTATCCCAACTCAATTCAATTTGTCGCGTGAGGTTTTGGCTCACTCTAACATTAGTGATTTCTTTGGGCAAGTCTTTGGTTTTCCCCTCCACTATGACGCTAGGCCTGGATTTATCCCCCATGAAATTTTCGGCGATGACTTGGTAGCGGTATTTTTGCCCATCTTCTAAATCTTTATCAAAAAACTCCACGAACAAGCGGTTTTTTACAGCCCCTACATTTAAAAATTTGCCGTCTTTATTCTGCCTTTGAATGATGTATTTAGAAACGCTGGGATTTGGGTGCGGGCTCCAAAAGACTTTCACGCTTTTAGGGTATTCAAGGCTTGCGAACACGCTTTCTACAGGATTGATAAAAGAGGTTTTTACTAGAATGGGGTCTGAAAGGTTAGAGATTTTATCGCCCTTGTAAGTGGCTAATTGGTAAGTGTAAGAACTCTCTGTTTCTAGCCCCTCATCATAATAGTGGGTCGCATAAGGGTTTTTAATCGTGGCGATTCTTTTAAGCTTGGAGTCTTTTTTCAAACGATACAAAATAAACCCATCAATATCATAAGTATCAGCAATTTTAGGCCATTCAAAGCCCACTGAACTCACATCGTTAATGGTTTTAATAGAATGGACTACCGGAAGCTTAGTGTCTGTATTTTCTTGATTATTAAGGGCTGAAAAAGTATGATTCCTGGTAGAAGAACACCCTATAAAAACCGCTAATACCACACTACTTTGCAATAAAAGCGTGAAGTATTTTTTCTTCATCCAAGACCTCATCTAAATTCTCCTTGTCAAAAACTTTTTTAAGATATTCTAACATATCCTTTAATAGGGGAACTTTAAAGCGCAGTTTTTGCTCGCTTCTAGGGTGTTTGAACTCTATCAAATAGGCATGCAGCATGATCCTTATTTCTTCTTTAGGAAGCGCTCCATTAAGCCCGTAAAGGTTATCGCCTATGATGTGTCTGTTCAAATATTCTAAATGCGCTCTGATCTGGTGCGTGCGCCCAGTGAACAATTTAGCCCCTATCAAATTAAGATTATTTGGAGAAGTCAGCAAGCTAGTAAATTCGCTTTTAGAATAACGGCTTTTTTCTTTTTTGGCCGCTTTGAGCGCCATCATTTTTAAGCGGTTATTAGGGTTTCTTGTCAAATAGCATTCCACGCTCATTTTTTCTTCTTTTAAGGGCGTTGAAAGCAAGGCGATATAGTAGCGCCCCATTGTTTTAGTTTTGAGTTGCTCGCTCAAATGAACATGGGTAAAATTGTTTTTAGCGATGACAATCCCTCCGCTCGTGTCCTTATCCAAACGATGCACAATCCCATAGCGCTCTTTGAATCCCAGATTAGAAAGCTCGTAATTTTTAGATTTTAACCAATCCACTAAAGTAGGCTCTTTCACGCTTGGGGCTTTATGGACGACTAGATTAGGGGGCTTATTCAACACCAACAAGTCTTCATCTTCAAAAATGACTTCTATTTCTAAATCAAGCTCTTTTTTTAAGGGTTTGGGCGCGATTTGGGGCGTTAAAAGCGTGATTTCATCGCCCTCTTTTAAGGCTAGCCCCCCTTTTTTGACCTCCTTTTTTTGACAAAACACTAACCCCTCTTTAATCAAATTCAATACCTGGTTTTTAGAAATTTGCAATTCTTTGGCTAAAAATTCATCAATGCGTTTGTAATGGGTAGGGGCGATGAAAACTTTTTGCATTCAAACTCTTTTTTGCATTTTTAAAAACCATTATTCTACTCAAAACCTTAAAAAAATCCTATTTCATTATTTGAATACGCTATAATCGGTGCACCAACATTGTGTGGCTCAAATCATTTTAAAAGGGGTTCTAATGGAACATAATGGGCATGATAAACTGAACGGCATTTTGCGTGGTTTTTTAGGCGACTCGTTCACGCTTGATGGGAAAGAGGGAGGATTGAACATGAGCAAGATGCTTGAATTTATCAAAAAGGAAAAACCCAAGATGAATATTTTGCTTATGGGAGCTACTGGGGTGGGTAAAAGCTCGCTCATTAACGCTCTCTTTGGTAAAGAAATCGCTAAAGCGGGCGTAGGAAAGCCCATCACTCAGCACCTTGAAAAATACATTGATGAACAGAAGGGCTTGATTTTGTGGGACACTAAAGGTATTGAAGACAAAGATTACCACGATACCATGCAAAGCATTAAAAAAGAAATGGAAGATTCTTTTAAAACGCTTGATGAAAAAGAAGCCATTGATGTGGCGTATTTGTGCGTTAAAGAGACTTCTAGTAGGGTTCAAGAGAGAGAGTTATTAAGCTTCGCTAAAGATTGGAATATCCCAACGATTGTCGTTTTCACACACACTCAAGCCGAAGCCGGCGATGCCTTTGTTAAAGAAACTAAAGAGATCATAGATGAAGAATGGGGCTTTAAAGGTTTCATCAAAGCCTATGCGAGAGTCAATTCCGTTGCATTTTCATTTAGAGGTATTGAAGTCCCCATTGAAGGTTTAGAAGAATTGGCAGATGAAACGAAAAAATGCTTGATAGAAGCTAAGAAAAACAAACAAAACCATTTCTTGCTGATTCAAAAAGCTAATATCCAAGCAAGAAAACAAGCCATGATAGAGGAATGTAAAACCATTATCCATGTTGCATCAGGAGCGGCTGCAAGGGGTTGGGCTTATCCCCATACCCTTTAGCGATGCGCTCGCTATTGCGCCCATTCAAGCAGGAATGATCTATAAAATGAATGACGCTTTTGGAATGGATTTAGATAAATCTGTGGGCACGAGTTTGGTCGCAGGATTGTTAAGCGTAACCGCAGTTGCGCAAGTGGGGAGAACGCTCGTTAATGGTTTCCTTAAATTCATTCCTGTTGTGGGGAGTGTTGCAGGGGGTGCAACCGCTGCTGTTATCACAGAAGGCATTGGGTTTGCGTATTTGAAAGTGCTAGAAAAGTGCTTTAATGATGAGACGGGCGAAGTCAATTTGCCTGCAGTTGATGTGATAACTTCCCTTTTCAAGGAGAATTATCTCAATTTGGATACAATCAAAAAATTAAAATCATAAGATCAGGGGTTATGAAAAACGCATGGCATTAGACAAAAGGATTTGGATGCATTTTGATCTTTTGCCTTTTGTGTTTATCATCCCCTTGTTGGTGGTTTCTTTTTTGTTGATTTTTGAGAGCAGCGCGGTTTTGAGCTTGAAGCAAGGGGTTTATTATGCGATAGGGTTTCTTCTCTTTTGGATCGTGTTTTTTATCCCTTTCAGGAAGCTCGATCGGTGGCTCTTTGTGTTTTATTGGGCATGCGTGATTTTATTGGCGTTAGTGGATTTTATGGGATCGAGTAAGCTTGGGGCGCAACGATGGTTAGTCATTCCTTTTACCTCTATCACTTTACAGCCCAGCGAACCCGTGAAAATCGCTATCCTTTTGTTATTGGCGCATTTGGTTAAAATCAACCCGCCTCCTTTTAAGGGCTATGATTGGGGCATGTTTTTAAAGCTCAGTTTTTACATTTGCTTACCGGCGGCTTTGATTTTAAAACAGCCTGATTTAGGCACGGCTCTTATTGTGCTTATCATGGGTTTTGGGATTTTACTTATCGTGGGTTTAAGGACTAGGGTGTGGCTCCCTCTTTTGTCGCTCTTTTAGTGGCTTCGCCTGTCGCTTATCATTTCTTGCATGATTACCAAAAAAAGCGCATCGCAGACTTTCTTTCTGAAAAGCCTAATTACCATGTCATGCAATCCATTATCGCCATAGGATCGGGCGGGTTTTTAGGCAAATCTAAAGAAGCCTGCACGCAAACCAAATTCAAATTCTTGCCTATCGCAACGAGCGATTTTATCTTCGCTTACTTCGTGGAGCGTTTTGGGTTTTTAGGGGCTATGTTGCTTTTTGCGATTTATATAGGCTTGAGTTTGCATTTATTTTTTTATCTGTTTGAGAGCAACAGCGATTGGTTTTTAAAGATTGTAGCCCTTGGGATTTCTATTTTAATCTTTGTTTATTCCAGCGTGAATATCGCCATGACTTTAGGGTTAGCCCCTGTGGTGGGGATTCCCTTGCCTTTATTCAGCTATGGGGGAGCAGTTTTATCACTTTTATGATCCTATTTGGGATCTTAGAAAACCTGCTTGCTTTTCGCTATATTTTTGGATACAATAGCAAACCATCCTTTGGGAATTTTGGATTCTTAGCTCAGCTGGTCAGAGCGCTCGGCTCATAACCGATTGGTCGTAGGTTCAAGTCCTACAGAATCCACCACTCCCGCTTTTTTATTCCTTTTTTAAGTGAAAAGCGATTGGACGCTTTCGTTATGATAAATCCTTCTGATCACTTCCGCAAATAAGGGCGCTACGCTTAAAGTGGTGATTTTATCGCATTTTTGAACTAAAGGGATAGAGTTAGTTACCACCACTTCATCTAACGCGCTTTCTTTAATGCGCTTGATCGCATTCCCGCTCAAAACCGCATGCGTGCCTAACGCCATGACAGAAGTTGCCCCTTGTTCTTTTAAAGCCAAAGCGGCTTTACAGATCGTGCCTGCGGTATCAATCATGTCATCCACTAAAATCACATCGCACTCCTTGGCTGAGCCGATAATATTCATCACTTCGCTTTCATTAGCTTTTTCACGGCGCTTATCCACGATGATTAAATCTAAGCCCATTTGATTGGCAAAATACCTAGCCCTTGTAACCCCACCCACATCAGGGCTAGCGATCACAGGGTTTTTGAGCACTTTAGAGCGGATATAGTCTCTAAAAACGATAGATCCGTATAAATTATCCACCGGCACATCAAAAAAGCCTTGGATTTGCCCGGCATGCAAATCCATCGTGATGATCCTTTCAATCCCCACTTCTTGCATCAAATTAGCGACCATTTTAGCCGTGATAGGCACTCTTGGAGCCGCTTTTCTGTCCTGTCTGGCATAGCCAAAATACGGCAACACCGCTGTGATAGAATTGGCCGAACTGCGCCTTAAAGCATCTACCATGACTAACAATTCCATTAAATTGTCATTGACCGGCACGCAAGTGGGTTGGATGATAAAAATATCTTTACCGCGCACCGATTCGCTGATTTGGATATTGATTTCGCCATCGCTGAATTTCCCGATCACCGCTTTGGATAAGGGAAAGCCTAAATGCTTTGACACTTCTTTGCCAAATGCAGGGTGAGCGCTCCCTGAAAAAATTTTAAACCCACGCATCTTTGTCTTAAACCCACGCGCCTTCATCGCTGACACTCCTTAAAATGAATTGAAATCAATTGTAGCGCACCCAAACTAAAAGCGTTTGTTTTCAACCAAGCTCCTTTTCTAATAAGTTTTTTAAGGTAAGATAGGTTTCATTTAAATCCATCCCGCACACCCTGGTTTGAGCGATAACGCTCATAAAATTGCTATCGCCTAAGAATCTAGGCACTAAATGCATGTGCAAATGCTCAGGGATCCCTGCTCCGGCGTTTCTGTGCAAGTTCAAACCTACATTGATCCCTTGAGCGCCATAAGCATACAACGCTTTTAACACTTTAGGCGCTAATTTATTCATGTTTAGCCAAATGTTAAGATCTAAAAGTTCCACGCTCGCTTGATGCGCATGAGGGATGATCAACAAATGCCCTGGGTTATAAGGGTAGGCGTTCATCACCACAAAGAGATCGCTATTTCTATAAAGCACTCTGTTTTCTGAATCTTTTGTAGGGTTTTGAGAAATTTCACAAAAGACACAATTCTTAATTTTTTCTTTCAAATAATTTTCGCGCCAAGGAGCGTATAAATGTTGCATGTTCATTTCCTAAATGTAATTAGGGGCGTCATTAGCGAATAAAATCAAATCGCCTTGAATCGTGGTGGCTTGTAAGATATTTTCTAATTGCGCCTTATCCTTGAGTAAGATTTTTTGAGGGGTTTTCAATTGTGAAGCAATCGTTTTGGAATTCAACTCCCCTGTGATGATAGCGACATCAAAAACCCCGTCTATTTTTTGCGCTAAAGTTTCATTACTTTCTGTATTGCTTTCCACTAAACCCGGTGTTACAATGACTTTACGCCCTTGATGCAAGCTCGCTAAACGAATGCCCTCTAACATGCCCTTTAAATTCCCATTAAAGCTATCGTCTATGATGATTTTTTGATTCACTTCCAAAAGTTGCAAACGATGTGCAATAGGGTTGAGTTCTAAAACAAGCCGTTTGATCCTTTCGGTTTCTAATCCTAAATGCTTAGCGACTAAAATCGCTGAAGCGATATTATAAGCGTTAAACTCCCCTAAAACCTTCGTCTCAAAGCTTTCCCAAACGCTATCTAAAAGCATTTCAAAAGAAGTGCCTTTTAAAGTGGATTGGACATTTCTAACTAGGCTAGAAATGTCTGTTAAAGGGCTATCTTTAGGGGCATAGGGTTTGATTTTTTCTACAGAATAACAAAAGGCTTTTTCTAAGCGTTTGGAATCCAGTAATTCCGCTTTAGTCTCGCAAATATTTTCTAAAGTTTTAAAATATTCTAAATGCTGTTCGCCCACTTCTGCAACCACGGCAAGGTGTGGTTCAATAAGGCGGGTGATTTCTTTAATATCGCCCTTATTCCTTGCCCCGGCTTCAGCGATATAGACTTCGCTCTTATCGTCTAAATTCTGATTAATATCGTTCGCAATGCCTAAAAGGGTGTTGACGCTTTTGGGGCTTGCATGCGCGTTGAATGTGGTTTGTAAGATTTGAAGCAAGAAATTTTTGGTGCTGGTTTTCCCAAAGCTTCCGGTAATGGCGATGACTTTTAAATGTTTTAAAGAGGTGATTTTATCTTTAGCGGTTTGCAAATACCGCTTGGATAGGACTTTTTCAAAGATTAAAGAAGCGCTTAAAACGAATATAAATAAACACCAATAGCCAAGCGCGAGCGAAATCCCATTCAAAGGGACTAATTCTGTGTTTAAGATTTCATGCAAGATTAAAAAGAGTAATAAGAAGATAAAAAAGCGCTTCACTCTTGGCGTGAAAACTAAAGGCTTGTCGTTGCGTTTGGCCCAGATAATGAGCATGGGCATTTGAATAACGCCGCAAAAGAAATCAAAAACAAACGGCATTTTGAAAGCATACGATAGGATAAACACCCCTAAAGGCAATAAAAAATAAATCCCATGCCAACGCATTTTGTGGTGCTTGGTTAAAATCCTGAACACGCTGTAATGATACCATTGCAATAAAGTCATTATATAATAGCCAAGCCCTGTTATAAAGAGCCAACGAAACGCTAAATTCAGCCAACTAAGACTTTGCATGATAATGATTCTCCACTAGTTTTTCAATCTCTTTTGCTTGGTTTAAAAAAAAGAAATGATCCCCTTCTAAAACGAATAACGTGCTCTTTTTCAATAGGGTTTGCATTTTTTGAGCGGAGCTTAAGGGGGTTGCTTTATCATCTTTACCCCAAAATAATAAAACTTCTTTCTCGCATCGTTTGAAATGATCGCTAAAGTCCTCGCTAATCACTTTTTTAAAGGTTTCATACATGACTTGATTAAGCCCCATAGCGTCCTTACTCCTCAAAAACCCTAAATTCAAGCCTAATTTTTTAAAGATTTTAGCTAAAAGGATTTTACAACGCACTTTTAAGGGTTTTGGCTCTAAGATCCCGGCACTGCTCAATAAAACCATCCGTTCGTTTTCACACAAAATCGCTACTTTCCCTCCAAAGCTATGCCCAAAAACGACATGCGCTTTTTTACCCACGCTTTTTAAGAATAAATTGATGATATTAGCATAATCTTTAGTCTCTAAAACTTTTTCATCGTTAGGGCTTTGATTGAAGCCGGGCAAATCCACATACAAATGATTATAATTTAAAAAACAGCTTTGAAACGCTTGTTGCATCACTTCTTTAGAACTCCCCCAGCCATGCAAAAACAAGGCGTTTAAAGGGCTATGGTGGTCTATAAAAGTGTAGGAAATGTCAAAAACGCTATCCAAATAAGCGATACTGCGTTTGGCCATTACTTATTCTTTTGGATTTGCAACAAATAAGAGTTTTTGATTTGGATTTTAGGGGTTTTGGGTAACGATTGCGCTAAATTTTCTAGCGTTGTTTTAAAATCATCAAACAAATAATTGGCTAAACTGCCAGGAATGGGGTTGATCTCATTAAGATACACTTCATTTTCTATGACAAAAAAATCGCAACGGATGATTGCGCCATCAAACAAATCGTTATAGAGTTTTTTAAAATTTTCTTTTAGTTGTTCTTCTAGGGCGTTAGAAAGGTTCGCTTTAGGGGCTTTATTGCGTGAAAAATCCAAATATTTTTGTTTGAAATCTAAAAATTCCTGTTTGCTAGGCTCTTCCACATAAGAAAAACAAAAATCCTTTTTGATTTTACAACCGGCCAAATTGTATTCTTTCACGCCCTGAATGAAAGGCTCTATTAAAACTTCTTTAGAATATTCAAATGCACTGTCTAAAGCATAAACCAATTCTTTTTCTTCTTTCACAACGCTCACTCCTAAAGAGCTTCCGGCGTTACTGGGTTTCACAATGAAAGGGAAATTAAACCCAATCAAATCCAAGGCGTTAGCGCGGTTTTTTTCATTCAAAAGAACATGATCCAAAGTCTTCACCCCTAAATCTTTGGCGTAAAGTTTGGTTAAATATTTGTTATAACTCAGCGCGCTCGCTTCAACCCTAGGGCCTATGAAAGCGATACGATAAAATTCTAACAAGCTCGCTAATTTCCCGTCTTCGCCATCGCCCCCATGCACAAGATTGATCACTAAAGGCAACTCTATTATCTTAGCGCCTAAAAACGAGTTTTTAAGCAAGCCATTATGCGTGAGCATCAAGGGAGATAATTTTTTTTCTTTGATTTGAGCGAAGTATTTTGAATGCATGTTGGATTCTTCAATCAAATAAAAATGATGGTTTTCATCTAAAAAAATAAAATATTTAATCCTATCCTTTAACACTCCTTTAAGCGCGATCGCGCTCACAATGCTGATCTCATGCTCAAAACTCGCCCCACCAAATAAAACGCAAAACTCCACGATCAAACTCCCTAAAAACGATTGCAATCAAGTCTATCTATATTTACCTAAAAAAAGGCTTTTGAATTTTCTCACAATTAAAATTTAATGTTAAAAAATCCTAAAACATTGATGACTAATAACACGCTCAATCCGGCTAAAACGCCCGCTAAAGCGTCATCAGCCACCACCCCTAATCCCCCTTTAACTTCTTTATCTATTTTGCCAATGAGTGAGGGCTTAGTGATATCATAGATCCTAAAAAAGATAAAACTCAAAACCACGCCCGCTAACGATAACCCGCTAATCGCCATCGCCAACCACATGCCCACTAATTCGTCTATCACAATGTAAGAGCTGTCATGCCTCTTAGTCTCTTCTTCTTCCTTATCTATTTGAGTAATAGCGATAAGCCCAACAAAAACCGCCCCTAAAAACAAAGTGTTAGCCGAAAAAATTAAAATAGGTAAGCCCAGTAACAACGCTACTAAACTCCCTATCGTTCCTGGAGCTTTTTTAGAATACCCGCTAAAAAAAAGGGTTAAAAAACACGTGCGAAGACTAAATTTATCCAATCATTGCCTTAAATTCTTTTTAAATCATGGCATTTTAGCATTTTATTTGCATTAAAAAGCGATTTTCTTAAACAATAAGGCTTAATTTTAAGTGCGTTTTAGTATGATACCTTTTAAATTCTCTTTAAAAATTAAAGGTTAATTTTAAAATGTTGCTTTTCACTCCAGGCCCTGTAGCCATTAATGAAGAGATGCGCTCAAGCTTTTCTCAGCCAATGCCCCACCACCGCACCAAAGATTTTGAAAAGATTTTCCAAAGCGTGCGGGAAAATTTAAAAAAAATGACCGGTTTAGAAGAAGTTTTGCTTCTAAGCAGCAGCGGGACAGGGGCTATGGAAGCGAGCGTGATTTCCTTGTGTCAAAAAGAGTTGCTTTTTGTTAATGCGGGTAAGTTTGGCGAAAGGTTTGGCAAGATCGCTAAAGCCCATTTTATCAAAGCCCATGAATTAGTCTATGAATGGGACACACCGGCTCAAGTGGATGAAATATTAAATGCGCTTAAAGCCAACCCTAACATTGATGCGTTTTGCATTCAAGCATGCGAGTCTAGTGGGGGGTTACGACACCCTGTAGAAAAAATCGCTCAAGCGATCAAAGAAACTAACCCGAATGTTTTTGTAATAGTAGATGCGATCACCGCTTTAGGGGTTGAGCCTTTAGAAATAACGCATGTGGATGCGCTCATTGGAGGGAGTCAAAAAGCGTTCATGCTGCCTCCTGCGATGAGCCTAGTCGCATTGAGCCAGAAGGCGATTGATCGCATAGAAGAACGCGATGTGGGGTTTTATTTCAATTTGAAGAGCGAATTGAAAAACCAAAAAAACAACACCACAAGCTACACCGCTCCTATTTTACACACTTTAGGGTTGCAACGCTATTTTGAATTGGTGCAGAATTTAGGGGGTTTTGAAGCGCTCTATCAAGAGACTAAACGAGTTGCTTTAGCCACTCAAAAAGCCGTTTTAGCGCTCGGTTTAAAGATTTTCCCTAAAAGCCCGAGCTTGAGCATGACAACGATTGTTAATGAGCATGCCAAAGAATTGAGAAATCTTTTAAAAGAAAAATATCAGGTGCAATTTGCGGGCGGTCAAGAGCCTTATAAAGACGTGCTCATTCGTATCAACCACATGGGGATCATTCCTGTTTATAAAAGCGCTTACGCTTTAAACGCCCTAGAATTAGCCCTAAACGATTTGGATTTAAGGGAATTTGACGGCGCGGCGAACGCAACTTTTTTGAAGCAATATTACGAAATTTAAGGATCACAATGCATTATTCTTATGAAGCCTTTTTGAAAGACAGCCTGGAATTAGCTAAACAAGTGGAGCGAATTTGCAATGTCCCAGAAGCCCTTGTGTGTGTGATGCGAGGGGGCATGACTTTAGCGCATTTTTTGAGTTTGCACTGGAATTTAAGGGAAGTTTATGGCATCAATGCGATTTCTTATGACACCACCAAGCAACAAAACGCCCTAAAAATTGAAAATATCCCCACGATCAAAGATCATTTAAAAACCATTTTGGTGGTAGATGAAATCGTAGATAGCGGTAATTCTTTAGAAGCGGTGCTTAAAGTGTTAGAAGAAAAACACCCTGATAAAAAGTTTTATAGCGCGAGTTTGTTCCAAAAAACAAGCGCGAAATACAAAGCCGATGCGTTTTTAAAAGACGCTCCTGAATGGATTGATTTCTTTTGGGAAGTGGATTTGAAAAACTTAAAAAGCCATTAACATGCAAATTAAAGAAAACAAACAACTTTGCTTGATCTCATTAGGTTGCTCTAAAAACCTGGTGGATTCAGAAGTGATGCTAGGCAAGCTTTATAACTACACGCTCACTAATGATGCTAAGAGCGCTGATGTGATTTTGATCAACACTTGCGGTTTTATTGAAAGCGCCAAACAAGAGAGCATTCAAACCATTCTCAACGCCGCCAAAGACAAAAAAGAGGGGGCGATTTTGATTGCGAGCGGGTGCTTGAGTGAGCGCTATAAAGATGAAATCAAAGAATTGATCCCTGAAGTGGATATTTTTACCGGCGTGGGGGATTATGACAAGATCGATATTTTGATCGCTAAAAAACAAAACCAATTCAGCGAGCAAGTGTTTTTAAGCGAGCATTATAACGCGCGCATCATCACAGGTTCGAGCGTGCATGCGTATGTGAAAATTTCTGAGGGCTGTAACCAAAAATGCTCTTTTTGCGCTATCCCTAGCTTTAAGGGGAAATTACAAAGCAGGGAATTAGACTCCATTTTAAAAGAAGTAGAATATCTAGCCCTTAAGGGCTATAAGGATATGACTTTTATCGCTCAAGATTCTAGCTCCTTTTTATACGATAAGGGGCAAAAAGACGGCTTGATCCAGCTCATTAGAGCGATTGATAAGCAGCAAGCCTTAAAGAGCGCTCGTATTTTATACCTCTACCCCTCTAGCACCACTTTAGAGCTGATTGGTGCGATTGAAGACTCGCTTATTTTTCAAAATTATTTTGACATGCCCATCCAGCACATCAGCGACTCCATGCTTAAAAAGATGCGGCGCAACTCCAGCCAAGCGCACCATTTAAAGCTTTTAGATGCCATGAAACAGGTTAAAGAAAGCTTTATCAGAAGCACGATCATTGTAGGGCATCCAGAAGAAAATGAGGGCGAATTTGAAGAATTGAGCGCGTTTTTAGACGAGTTCCAGTTTGATCGATTGAATATTTTTGCTTTCAGCACAGAAGAAAACACGCATGCCTATTCTTTAGAGAAAGTGCCTAAAAAAATCATCAACGCCCGCATCAAAGCCTTGAATAAAATCGCCTTAAAACACCAAAACCATTCCTTTAAGGCTTTGTTGAATAAGCCCATTAAGGCGTTAGTGGAACATAAAGAGGGCGAGTATTTTTACAAAGCAAGGGATCTCAGGTGGGCGCCTGAAGTGGATGGGGAAATTTTAATCAATGACAGCGCCATAACCACCCCTTTACAACCCGGGCATTACACGATTGTGCCTAGTGCGTTTAAAGACAATATCTTACTCGCTAAGGTTTTAAGCCCTTTTTAAAAGCTAGCCATAAGGCTAAAAGTGTGGCTATAGCGTAGCTGGAGCGTGGGGGTTTGTGTTTTTTTTTTTTTTTGTTAAAATGCCCGAGAAAAATCCGCTTGAGGCATGCAAAAATGAAAAACATTTATCTTGATGTGAAAGCCAGCATTGAAAATCTCCAAAATATTTTTAAAAACACTGATAATGAAAATGAAAGACTAAAAAAATCCAACCAAGAAGCGTTAAAGGTATTCCAACAATTAGAATTTAAAAGCTTAAAAGAGCTTGAAAGTTTAAAAAATAATGAAGAGTGGGAAAATTTTACCATTGCTTTTTATGGGGAAACCGGTGCAGGGAAATCAACCCTTATTGAATGCTTGAGGATGTTTTTTAAAGAACAAAGCAAAGTGGTTCAACAAGAACGATTCAAGCGGCTTGATTCCAATTACCAAAACAATTATCAAAATGATGAACGCAAAAAACAGGCTGTTTTAAACGAACTTCATTCATTGCAAGATGGAGCGATCATAGGCGATGGGAGGAGCGATTTCACTTTAAAAACACGATTTTATTCTTTCCAATACAACCATCAAAATTTTATTTTGCTGGATGTGCCAGGGATAGAAGGCGACGAAAAAAAAGTGATTGATCAGATTTCTAACGCTACACAAAAAGCCCATGCTATTTTTTATGTTACCAAAAAGCCCACTCCTCCGCAAAAAGGAGAAGAAGGGAAAAGGGGAACGATTGAAAAAATCTAAAGACAGCTTGATTCGCAAACAGAGGTATGGACGATTTTTAACAAACCGATTAACAACCCGAGAGCTTTCAAAGATGGGCTTATTAATGAAAGCGAAAAAGAAAGCTTAAAAATTTTAAATAAAAAGATGAAAAACATTTTAGGCAAACACTACATGGGCTATAAAGCAGTCAGCGCCCAAATGGCTTTCTATGGTCTTGCATCGGCTTTAATCCCAGAGAGTGATTTTTATAAAAACAAACAAAAATTTCTAGATTTTTTTAAAGCGGAAGTATTATTATTGTATAAATGCCATTTTAAACAATTAGGAGAATTTATAACCGAAGCACTTCTTAAAAACTCACGCAACAAAATCATAGAATCCAACTGCAATAAAGCCTTAAAAGCGATAGAAAAATTACAAAAAGCGATCGTAAACACGATTGACAGACAGATAGATCCAACCATCAGAGAAATAAAGAACCACCACCAAGAAGTTTGTGATAATTTGGATCGTTCTAAAGAAAAATATATATCCAATTTAACAAATTTAGTATTCACAGAAACAGCGATTCAAATCTGATTTTAGAGAAGAAATGCATGCGCGCATTGATGACGACATTGAAAATGAGAAATGTGAAGAAATTTTTAAAAATGAACTCAAACAAAGAGAGACAAAATTGATTGAGAACATAGAACGGCGGTTCAAAGAATGTGAGGAACGATTCCGCGGAAGTATAGGAAAAAATATTGAACAATTTGAAGAGAGGCTTAAAGATTCTCTAATAATGTTAGAGTGCATCAACATTGATAGTGGTTTTGATTTTAGTTTCAATATTGATAGCGGCATTGATAGATTCGCATTAGGGGCTTCAATAGTAGGTTTGGTTGTGGTTGGGATAGTTAATATTTGGAATCCTGTGGGTTGGGTTGAACTAAGTATAGCGGTTCTTGTACCATTAGTGGCGGCAGTTAAAGCATCGTGGAATGTTTTTGATTCAGACTATAAAAAATCCCAACACAGAAAAGAAGTGGATAAGAAATTAGATGAAGTTTGTGAAAAAATTGCAGAGGCTGTGAAAAGCCGCATTGAAAGTTATAAAAAAGGCGCATCTGAAATGATTGAGAATTTAAAAGCCAGTTTTAACGATCTTATTGTTTGTTACGAGTGCATGAGGGAAGGGCTAATAAAGGCCGGTGAAGACTTATGGCACTTAGATAATCGCATCAAAACCACATTAAAAAACAAAGGATCGCGCAATGAATGAAACGCTAGAACAATTTAAGAAAAATCAAGAGAGGAATCAAAAAAATCTCCAAAAATTACTTGATTTTGTCCATATTAGGAAAAAATACGGCATCAAGGTTGAAGAGTCTCTCAAAGACAAGATCCATAATGCGATGGAAAATGTTGCCGGTCAAAAACTTAAAGTGGCTTTAGTGGGAGGTTTTTCTTGCGGGAAAACATCCATAGCGGCAGCGTGGATCGATCGGCTAGACAAGAGCATGAAGATAACAAAGAATCCAGCGATGAAGTTAAAATCTATGACATAGATAATGAAATTGAGCTGGTTGACACCCCGGGATTTTATTCAGGTTTAAAGTGAAAACACACGATAGCGGCGAGATAGAACGCTATAAAGATATTACGAAAAAATATATCAGCGAAGCCCACCTCATTTTATACGCGCTCAACCCGTCAAACCCCATCAAAGAAAGCCATAAGGACGATTTGAACTGGTTGTTCAGGACGCTTAATCTTTTATCCAGGACAATATTTGTCATCAGCCGTTTTGATGAAGAAGCGGATATTGAAGATGAAGAAGATTACAATAAAAGATTTAAGATCAAAAAAGAAAACATTCAAAACCGACTGAATGATCTGATTTCTTTAAGCGAAGAAGAAAAAGAAAGTTTGATTATTGTCGCTGTCGCTGCAAACCCTTTTGATTTGGGGGTGGAACACTGGCTAAAACATAAAGAAGAATTCCAAAAGCTTTCGCACATCAAAACTCTGCAAGACGCGACGCAAAAAAAGATTAAAGAAAATGGAGGGAAATTAACCATCATAGAAGAAGCCAAAAAAAGCGTCATTCAAGATGTTATCTATAGGCAAATGCCGCTTACAAAAAAAGAGCAACAAGAGATTAAGAGAGAAATGGAATATTTGAATAGGATGATTGAAAAAAGGCGAAAGGATCTTCAAAATTTAAATAGTGAAATTTCTCAAGCCCGCATTCATTTAAAAGAATTTATAATAAGGTATTTTAGCGATCTCATCCTTCAAATTTCTGGCACCAGCCTAGAAACCTTTAATGATTTTATTATTAGAGAAATAGGCGATAAAGGTATCAATATAGACACAAGAGTCCAAAATGCATTTGAAAAACAAACGCAAGGGATTTCAAATGAAATTGCTAAAATTGGGAAGACTTTTAATGCCGATATGGGTCTTTTTGAAAAACATGCCGGAACATTGGGGAAAATTGGAATCAATTTTTTAAATCAAAGCGGGTTTATCAATGCAACTAGCATCAAAGTGGCTAGAGATGGGATAGTGGCTGTGGGAAAATTTGTAGGCATAGATTTGGCTTTAAAATTCAAACCTTGGGGTGCTGTCAGATTGGCAGGCAATTTGAACAAAGCTTTACCGCTTATCGGTCTTGCTTTTGAAGCATGGGATTCTTATAACAAATACCAAAAACAACAAGAATTTGAGAAAGCTAAAGAAAAAATGAAATCTAATTTTGACGGACAAAAACAAGAAATCTTGGATCTCATCAATGATGAAACCAGATTCAAACAAACATGTTTCCCGAGCGTGTTTGAACTAGAAAAATGCATTCAAGAATGCGAAGAAAGCGTTAAAAAAACGCAAGAGTGCGCTCAAGGATTGGCAAAATGGATTCAAACTGGCGAAGATTTTATCAAGGGCGAAGATTTTATAGATGTTGAGCCTGAATAGGAATGAACTGAATTTATGTTAAAATTTCAAAAACGCATCAAAAAAGCTTTTTGGCTGAGCTTGAAACGGACTAATCCAACAAGCGGTATTTTAAATCTTTTAATAAGGAAAGGCGATGTTTTCTAAAATTTGCGCATCTTTTAAGCTTGCCAACGCGCTTAAGTGCTTTTTATTCAAACGCATTTCAAGCCCCATACAAAGCGCTCGCATTACTAGTATGGTTTTGGGTATAAAAGACGCTTTCAATGACGATAAAGATCCATTGAATAACGCTTGTGAAGCTTTGGATTTGGTAGTGAAGTTTAAGAAAGAACACCCGCAAGACTTTAACGAATTGTTTGAAATTTTAAAAGATCTCATTCAAGAATACGAACAAAATCCTGACGAGATCAAGCAAAACCTCAAAGAAATCCTAAAATAAGACAAGGCATGAACCACCTTTTAATCTTGTATAACCCTTACTACCAACAAGATGTTATCCAACAACATTTAAGCGTTTTACAGGAAAAATCCCAAGTGGGCTTTGGCAAAATCCGATCAAAGCTCAACGATCAAGAAAAGCACGACTCCTTAGAAGAAATTTACAAAGCCACCAATGAAAAAAATTTTTTGCAGCTTTTTTTGACCGATTACGCTAATTTATTTGCCACTAAGGTGATAAAGGTTTCTAAAGAGATTGATGAGGGTTTGATCCCTAGCTATTATAAAGAAAAAAATTTGGAAGTGGAAGACTTTTTTATTATCAGCGATTTAAGGGAATTAGTCAGGGAAGACTTCAGCCTTTTAAGGGATCAATTTTTAGCCAATTTCATCGCGCCAAACAACCATACTTACGCCATTTATGGGAATAATTATGTCTATCCTTTGCCGGTTAAGTTAAAAGAAGAGCGTTCTTATTTTTTAGGCGATGAAAAGCATTATCTGAGCGTGTATAAAAGCAAAGAATATTTAACCATGCAAGAAAATTTCATGCGTTTTGTTTTTGGCAAAAGGCTTTTTTACCTCTTACACCCTGACAGCATCAATAACATCATTCATGCCGAATTAGAGCTTTTACAAAGCGAAAACGATCTTTTGAATGATTTTACTAGCATCATCGTCAAATACTCCAAAACCTTAGAATACGAAATTTATACTTTTGCTAAACAAGTTCTTTTAAAGGCTTGCACAAAAGATCCCAGCCTTTATGATTTAGCTTATAAAGTCCAAGAAAGAACTTTGATACTTAAAGATTTTTTCACTCAAAAGCCCAATCTTGGGAGCGTTAAATTTTTACTCAAACACGAAAAAATCCAATGCCATTTAGAAGAAAACTTAAAAAGATTCATCAATTATCCTTTTTCAAGAAGCCTAAGCCTCATTCAAAACATCCGCAATAAAGCCGTTCACGCAAAAGCTCCAGGTTTGAATGAAGTGGAAAAACTCAGGAATGAGATTTTAGGCATAGAAGGCGCAAGCTTACTCAAAGGCGTTTTAACCCACAAGGAAACTTCATAAAAGCGCAACCCATTCAGCATGCGTTTAGCACAAATTTGATAGTGCAAGATTTTAAAACCTATTTAGAGCCTTTAAGAGAGGGGAAAAATTTATTGGGTTTTTCGGGTGGATTGGATTCCACTTGCTTGTTCCATCTTTTAGTTGGAGAAAATATCGTTTTTGACATCGCTTTAGTGGATTATAACACGCAAAAACAACGCCTTGAAATCATCCAACACGCTCAAACACTCGCAAAAACGCACCATAAAAAATGCTATATCCATTACGCCCCAAAGATCGCGTGCAATTTTGAAATGCAAGCGAGAAAAGTTCGTTATGATTTTTTTGAAACCCTAATCAAAGAGCATTCTTACAAGCATTTGATTTTAGCGCACCACTTGAATGACAGGCTGGAATGGTTTTTGATGCAACTAAGTAAAGGTGCCGGATTAAACACGCTTTTAGGCTTTCAAGCCTATGAAAAAAGAGAATCTTATGCGATTGTTCGCCCCTTGCTCTACACCCCTAAAGACACCCTTAAAACGCTCGCTAAAGATCGAAAATTTTTTGAAGATGATTCTAATTCTTCTTTAAAATTCAAACGCAATTTTTTCAGGAAACATTACGCTAATTCCTTGATGCAAGATTATTCTAAGGGCATTATCCAAAGTTTTAAATTTCTGGATCAAGAAAAAGAGCGGCTTTATCCTTTGATGATTGTTTCACAAAGGCATGGGATCACTTTTTTTAAGTATTCGCAAAACGCGCTGTTTATGGTGGATAAAATCTTAAAGCAAAAGGGGTATGTGTTGAGCTTTTCTCAAAAAGAAGAAATCAAACGCTCTTTTTTTAGCTTGGAAATCGCTCAAAAATTCATCATTGAAAGCGATAAAGAGTGTGTGTTTATCGCTCTTAAACCCCCAAAAACTTTGAGCATGCCAAAGGATTTTAAAGACAGGGCTAGGAGGTTGAATATCCCTAAACGCTTACGGCCTGTTTTATACGCAGAGTTTTTAAAACAACCAACGCATGATTTTTTAACCCGTTTTAAACAGAGTTTAATGGATCTATAAAAGAGCTTCATTTTAATCAAGTGCTAAGTTTTAAAGCGCTTTTTAACCTTGATTGTGTCAAAATACAGCAAAAAACTTTGATATGAGAGCGAATGGACTTTAAAAATAAAAAATGGCTTTTTCTAGCCCCTCTAGCAGGCTATACGGATTTGCCTTTCAGGAGCGTGGTGAAAAAATTTGGCGTGGATGTTACCACGAGCGAAATGGTGAGCTCGCATTCGTTGGTGTATGCGTTTGATAAAACTTCTAAAATGTTAGAAAAATCCCCTTTAGAAGATCATTTCATGGCGCAAATTTCAGGCTCTAAAGAGGGCGTAGTCAAGGAAGCGGTTGGAAAAATCAACGCTTTAGAGCATGTGAGTGGGATTGATTTTAATTGCGGTTGTCCCGCTCCTAAAGTGGCTAATCATGGTAATGGTAGCGGGCTATTGAAGGATTTAAACCACTTGGTGAAGCTTTTAAAAATCATCAGAGAAAACACCAATAAAAAAATCACAAGCGTGAAGGTGCGTTTAGGTTTTGAAAAGAAAATCCCTAAAGAAATCGCTCATGCCTTAAACGATGCGCCGGTGGATTATGTGGTGGTGCATGGGAGGACACGAAGCGACAAATACCAAAAAGACAAAATAGATTATGAAAGCATCGCTTTAATGAAAGGGATTTTAAAAAAGCCTGTGATAGCCAATGGCGAAATTGACAGCGTGAAAAAGGCCTTTGAAGTTTTGCAAATCACACAAGCGGATGGGCTAATGATAGGGCGAGCAGCCTTAAGAGCCCCATGGATATTTTGGCAAATCAGAAACAACACCACAAAATTGCCCGCAGTCGTGAAAAAAGATTTGGTTTTAGAACATTTTGATAAAATGGTGGAGTTTTATGGGGATAGGGGGGTGGTTATGTTTAGGAAAAATTTGCATGCTTACGCTAAGGGCGAAATGCAAGCGAGCGCGTTTCGTAACTGCGTCAATACCCTTACAGAAATAAAGAGCATGCGAGAGGGTATAGAGGAATTTTTTAATCAAGAAATGTTGCAAAGTGAAGTGCCATTATGGGTAGAATTGAATCAAAAAAGCGTTTGAAAGCGCTTGTTTTTTTAGCCAGCTTGGGGGTTTTGTGGGGCAATGCGGCTGAAAAAACGCCTTTTTTTAAAACGAAAAACCACATTTATCTAGGTTTTAGGCTAGGCACAGGGGCTAATACGCGCACAAGCATGTGGCAACAAGCCTATAAAGACAACCCCACTTGCCCTGGTAGCGTGTGTTATGGCGAGAAATTAGAAGCCCATTATAAGGGGGGTAAAAATTTGTCTTATACCGGTCAAATAGGCGATGAAATAGCTTTTGATAAATACCATATTTTAGGCTTAAGGGTGTGGGGGGATGTAGAATACGCTAAAGCGCAATTGGGTCAAAAAGTGGGGGGTAACACCCTTTTATCCCAAGCCAATTATAACCCAAGCGCGATTAAAACCTACGATACTGCTTCAAACGCTCAAGGCTCTTTAGTTTTGCAAAAAACCCCAAACCCTCAAAACTTCCTTTTCAATAACGGGCATTTCATGGCGTTTGGTTTGAACGTGAATGTGTTTGTTAATCTCCCTATAGACACCCTTTTGAAACTCGCTTTAAAAACAGAAAAAATGCTGTTTTTTAAAATAGGCGTGTTTGGTGGGGGTGGGGTGGAATACGCCATATTGTGGAGTCCTAACTATCAAAACCAAAACACGAAACAAGACGATAAATTTTTTGCCGCGGGTGGGGGGTTTTTTGTGAATTTTGGGGGCTCTTTGTATATAGGCAAGCGCAACCGCTTTAATGTGGGGCTTAAAATCCCTTATTACAGCTTGAGTGCACAAAGTTGGAAAAACTTCGGCTTTAGCAATGTGTGGCAACAACAAACGATCCGACAAAACTTCAGCGTTTTTAGGAATAAAGAAGTTTTTGTGAGCTACGCGTTCTTGTTTTAGTGTGGCTTCGTTCTTATTAAACACTGATGATAAAATTCAAAAAATCATTTTATCGTTACAAAAATCAACGCTTCAAAGATAAATAAGTTAAAATACTCCAAATTTTTTTTTGAAATCCAATCAATTTATAGTAAAATTAGGTTCATTGTAAATATATTATCACTCCATGATATTCTTACAACAAAAACATTAATTTAAGGAACATTTTATGAAAAAACGATTTTTACTCTCTCTCGCTTGCGGCATCATCGCTCCATGCTGAAGACAACGGCTTTTTTGTGAGCGCGGGCTATCAAATCGGCGAAGCGGTGCAAATGGTCAAAAACACCGGTGAATTGAAAAACTTAAACGAAAAATACGAGCAATTAAACCAGTATTTAAATCAAGTGGCTTCGTTGAGGCAAAGCATTCAAAACGCCAACAACATTGAGCTGGTCAATAGCTCTTTAAACTATTTAAAAAGCTTTACCAACAACAACTATAACAGCACCACCCAATCGCCCATCTTCAACGCCGTGCAAGCCGTTATCACTTCGGTATTGGGTTTTTGGAGTCTTTATGCGGGGAACTACTTCACTTTTTTTGTGAGTAATAAGAATACTCAACGATCCGCTAATGTTCAGGGTAACCCTCCTTTTAACACTATTGTCAGCAACTGCTCAGGAATTGAAAACTGCGGTATGGATCAAGCCACTTACGACAAGATGAAAACACTCGCTGAAAACCTCCAAGCAGCCCAACAAAACGCTACCACTAAAGGCAACAATCTTTGCGCTTTATCCGGATGCGCCACAACAAACTCAACATCAAATCCACCAAACTCAACCGTAAGCAGCACTCTTGAAACCGCGCAAAAGCTTATGGACTTGATCGCAAGTACTAAGACGGCTATGATGTGGAAAAATATCGTCATCAATGGCGTTTCAAACGCATCCGGCGCTATCACATCCACTGGCTACCCAACGCAATACGCGGTGTTTAACAACATCAAGGCGATGATACCCATCTTGCAACAAGCGGTTACGCTTTCTCAAAGCAACCACACCCTATCCACTCAGTTGCAAGCTCAAGCTACAGGGACTCAAACAAACCCTAATTTCGCTAAAGACATCTACGCTTTCGCTCAAAACCAAAAGCAAGTCATCTCTTACGCTCAAGACGTTTTCAATCTCTTTAGTTCTATCCCTGCAGATCAGTATAAGTATTTAGAGAAAGCTTATTTGAAAATACCCAATGCGGGTTCAACGCCTACTAACCCTTACAGACAGGAGGTGAATTTAAACCAAGAAATTCAAACGATTAAAAACAACGTGAGTTATTATGGCAATCGGGTGGATGCGGCTTTAAGCGTGGCTAAAGATGTTTATAACCTAAAATCCAATCAAACAGAGATTGTAACCGCTTATAACGATGCTAAGACTTTGAGCGAAAAGATTTCTAAACTCCCGCACAATCAAGTCAATACAAAAGACATTGTTACACTACCTTACGATAAAAACGCCCCAGCAGCGGGCCAATACAACTACCAAATCAACCCAGAGCAGCAATCCAATCTCAATCAAGCTTTAGCAGCAATGAGCAATAACCCCTTTAAAAATATAGGAATGATCAGCTCTCAAAACAATAACGGCGCAATGAATGGGCTTGGCGTGCAAGTGGGCTATAAACAATTCTTTGGGAAAAAGAAAGCGTTTGGGTTAAGGTATTATGGCTTCTTTGATTACAACCACGGCTATATCAAATCCAGCTTTTTTAATTCGTCTTCTGATATATGGACTTATGGCGGTGGTAGCGATTTGTTATATAACTTTCTTAACGATAAAGCCACTAAAAAGAACAACAAGCTTTCTGTGGGGTTATTTGGAGGTATCCAACTCGCAGGGACTACATGGCTTAATTCTCAGTATGTGAATTTAACAGCGTTCAATAACCCTTACAGCGCGAAAGTCAATGCTTCCAATTTCCAATTTTTGTTCAATTTGGGTTTGAGAACGAATCTCGCTATGAAAAAGAAAAAAGACAGCGAACATTCCGCGCAACATGGCATGGAATTAGGCGTTAAAATCCCCACCATTAACACCAATTACTATTCTTTTTTAGGCACTAAGCTAGAATACCGAAGGCTTTATAGCGTGTACCTTAATTATGTGTTTGCTTATTGAATGGGTTAAATCCTCTTTTTTTAAAGGGGTTTAGAAAAATCGTCAAGCTTTTTATCGTTGGTGATGAAAGCTACAAAACCAACGGCGCAACAACAAACCCTAGCGCCACGCTCAAAGACACGACTAAAACCCCAGGGATCAAAAACGCATGATCAAACACATAACGGCCCATTTTAGTGGTGCCGGTGTTATCCATAGCGATCGCTCCTAATAAAGTAGGGTAAGTGGGTAACACAAACAACGCCGAAACGCTCGCAAAAGAAGCCACGATAATATACAAATGCTCTGTATGGTTAGCGCTAATGCCTAAGGCTGTGATCACGCTTGGGATGAGCGCTTTAGAGGTGGCGGCTTGCGAATACAAAAGCATGGAAGCCAAAAAAAGCGCTACGGCTAATAAAAACGGATAATCTGCGATCAAAAAAGAAGCGTACCGCTTGATTTCATCTATATGATTGCTCACAAAAGTATCGCCCAACCACGCCACGCCCAACACGCACACGCACGCTTGCATGCCGGATTTAAACACGCTTGAATGAGCGATTTCATTAGCGTTGATCTTACAAAAAAGCGCAATGAGAGTCGCCACGCTCAACATGAAAGACACAATCGCGTAATCTCTGCCTAAAACCACCGGGCTAACAAAAGCGATATTTTTAGAAATCGCGCTCGCATAAAAAACGATCGCCACAACCCCGCCGATAAAAATCCATAACGATAATTTCGCGCTTTTTGAGGTTTCTTTTTCTTCTTTGATTTTAGGGGGCGAGATTTTGCCCGCTTTCAAACGCTCTAAATAATGCGGATCGCTGTCTAACTTTAAATCAGTAAAGCCCATAATGAACGCCGTGAGCATGCATGCTAAAAAAGTCGTAGGGATCCAAACCATTAAAAGGGTGAGATAATCCGCTCCTAAAGGCTCTAAAATACCGCTCATAAACACCACCGCCGCGCTCACTGGGCTTGCAGTAATAGCGACTTGACTAGAGACCACCGCTAAGCTTAAGGGCGCTTTGGGTTTGATGTTTTGGCTCTGGCTCACTTCCACAATCACCGGGATCAAGGAAAAAACCGTATGCCCAGTGCCGGCTAGTATCGTTAAAAAATACGCCACGCTTGGCGCGAGGTAGTTGATTTGCTTGGGGTGTTTCCTTAAAATTTTTTCAGCGATTTTAACTAAGTAATCCAATCCCCCCGCTTTTTGCATGGCGCTAATAGCGCTAATGACTGCCATGATGATTAAAATCACATCAAAAGGGATTTTGCCCGGATTTAGCCCTAAAAATAAGCACAAAACAAGCACGCCCAAGCCCCCGCATAGCCCACTCCCAAGCCCCCTAGCCTTGCCCCTAAAAAAAGCGAAAAAAGTAACACTGCAATTTGAAAAAAGGCATCCACCATTAACCCTTTTTAAATTTATTTTAACGATGTTTTACTATACTATAAAATCTTTTAATTTCAAAAGGTGGTCCATAATGAGAATATTTTTGAAATTGTTGATTCTTTTATTTTGTTTGAAGGGGCAAGTTATGGCTCAAAATTTACCCACCATTGCTTTACTGGCGACAGGGGGGACGATTGCAGGGAGTGGCGCGAGCGCGAGTTTGGGTAGTTATAAAAGCGGTGAGTTGGGCATCAAAGAGCTTCTTAAAGCCATCCCCAGTCTTAATAAGATCGCTCGCATTCAAGGGGAGCAGATTTCTAACATCGGCTCACAAGACATGAATGAAGAGGTATGGTTCAAGCTCGCCAAACACGCCCAAGAATTGCTAGATGATAGCCGTATTCAAGGCGTGGTTATCACGCATGGAACGGACACTTTAGAAGAGAGTGCGTATTTTTTAAACCTGGTTTTACACTCCACAAAACCGGTGGTGTTAGTGGGAGCGATGCGTAATGCTGCTTCTTTGAGCGCGGATGGGGCTTTGAATTTGTATAATGCGCTGAGCGTAGCGACTAATGAAAAAAGCGCGAATAAGGGCGTGTTGGTGGTGATGGATGATAGTATTTTTAGCGCTAGAGAAGCGATTAAAATGCACACCACCCACACTTCCACCTTTAAAGCTTTAAATAGCGGTGCGATAGGGAGCGTGTATTATGGCAAGGCGCACTATTACATGCAGCCTTTGAGAAAGCACACCATAGAGAGCGAATTTTCCATTTTAGAGCTCAACCCCCCCTTGCCTAAAGTGGATATCATTTACACGCATGTCGGCATGACCCCTGATTTATTCCAAGCGAGCCTAAACTCGCATGCAAAAGGCGTTGTGATAGCCGGGGTGGGTAATGGGAATGTGAGTGCTAGGTTTTTAAAAGCGATGCAAGAAGCGAGCGAAATGGGGGTGGTTATTGTTCGTTCTAGCAGGGTAGGCAGCGGTGAGATTACTTCAGGCGAGATTGATGACAAGGCCTTTATCACAAGCGACAATTTAAACCCCCAAAAAGCCAGGGTGCTTTTACAACTCGCTCTAACTAAAACGAATGATAAGGCAAAAATCCAAGAAATGTTTGAAGAGTATTGAAACGCTCTTTAGAATGGTTTGAAACGCTGAAGCGGTTTTAGGTTTTTATTTTTTGATGGGGATTTTAATCAAGTCTTGGTTGACATAGAAGTTGCCTTTAATGGTAAATTCAGCGCTTGTTACTAAATCTATAACATTGAAATCCAAAGTTACTTGTTTTATCACATATTGATAGCCCGCATCATCTTTTAAAGTGCATTCGCCTAAAAAAAATAGGATTTTGCATCCTTGCGTTAAGCCATGTTTTATACGCTGGGCTTGTTTTAAGAATGGGGATTTTAATTGTGATTGGTAAGAAAATATTCACGCTTGCTACGGTTTGTGCGGCGGTTGGTAACCTTTTGACTACCTCATCTTCCATTTCCACGCTCATCTATTCCCCAACTAAATCAAGGGGTGTTATATCAAATGCGGAATTGTTGCTGAAAACGGCGGTGTTGAATACTCGCCCTAAAATATTCATTTCATTATTTGGGTTATATGTATAATCCATAATAATATCCTTTGTTAAAAAATTTAAATGGCTAAAATTATACAATACTATATTTTAAAAACTAACAAATATAAATCACTAGTGATATTTTATGCGATAACTAACAGCTTCCATCCCAAACGCTAAAAGCGTCTAGGATTTCTGCTTAAAGAATTTGAAGCTTTGATAGAGAAAGTGGTGTAATTTAAGCTTTATTTTTTATCTTCACCATGATCATCATGATCGTGATCTTTTTTGCCTTGTTCTTTGCCATGCCCTTTGCCATGACCACCATGTTTATGGTGTTTATGCATTTTTTCGCATGATCGCAACCCCAAATCATCATCCATGTCTTTCATGTTGCTTTTTTTAAGCGCTTCTTTAACGGCTTTTTGGTGCGCTTCAAAATCCGCCACGGTCATGTTGTCTGTGTTTTTAACTGCATATTCATGCAATTGTTTATGAAACGCCTTTCTCTTGTCTTCAGGCATTTTTTTCATGCGCATTCTCAATTCTTTTTTATAATCCACAATATCCTGCGGAGCGACAATACCAGCCATTTTAGCTAAATCTTCATCGCTTGTTTTGCTGAAATCTTTGGCGTTCAAAGCCACAAATAGCAATGTGCTAACAGAAAGTATTTTCAACGCTTTTTTCATTTTTTATCCTTTTAAATTAAATTTTATCTCACTTAGGAGAGCAATGTTCGTCTTTTTTTTTAACAGCCCTACACCAAACTTTTCTCGTATCGCCGCTGCAAACGCTCACATTAAGTCCTTTTGCCTTGATTTCTTCAGCGCTCAAACCTTTGGTTTTTTCTTCTAATTCTTTACGCACTTCTTCACGCATTTTTTTGAAATCCTCTTCACTCATTTTGGAAAGATTCTTTTTAGCGATCCGGCTGAAATTCGCACGGAATTTCTTAGCGTCTTCAGCTTTTAAAGCTTTAAGGCGTTTAGACACTTCCATGCGATAATCAATCGCTTCATTAGAAGGCAGAGTGCCTGCTAATTTTAAAAGTTCCTCGTTTTTGAGTTGCGAAAAATCCCTAGCGCCTAAAACCTGTAATCCAAGCAAAGCTGATAGGCAAAAAGCCAAACTCCTTCTCATTCCCAATTCCTTGTTGTCTAAATTTTTGCCGCATGACGACAGCAAATTTTGGCATTTTACCATGTTAATTTTAACTTATTCTCAAACGCCACTAAGAGCGGTAAAAAATGGGGTTTTTAAATTTCGTGCAACCATTGTGTATCATCATTTAATTTTTATTTATAAAGGTCGTTTTAAACCCTAAAATTTTAAAATACCCTTTTGAATGATTGGTTTGTATGGTGTTGGTAGTTTTTAGTTTATTTTGAGTGAAAGGATTTTGAATAAAAATGTTTGTGATTTTTGCAAAAGGCTATAGCTTAGCGATTTCTTTGTGCGCGGCTGTGGGGGCGCAATCCTTGTTTATTATAGAGCGAGGCATGGCTAGGAATTATGTGTTTTTGATTTGCACTCTGTGTTTTATGTGCGATATAGTGTTAATGAGCATGGGCGTGTTTGGCGTGGGGGCTTATTTTGCTAAAAACCTTTATTTGAGTTTGTTTTTGAATTTATTTGGAGCGGCTTTTACCGGATTTTACGCTTTTTTAGCGTTTAGAACCCTTTTTCAAACCTTTAAAAAGAAGCAAGTCCAAACCCCCAAAAAACTATCCTTAAAAAAGACCTTATTATTCACTTTAGGCGTTACCTTACTCAACCCTCAAGTGTATTTGGAAATGGTGTTTTTAATTGGCGCGAGCGCTTTGTCTTTCAATTTAGCTCAAAAATTTGTCTTTCTAGCCGGCACTTTATCGGCTGCCTTTTCTTGGCTTTTATTGTTATGCACCCTATCTCTACGCTATGGCTCTAAACTTTTAAACAACCAAAAAATCTTTATGGGGGTGAATCTCTTTGTAACCGCCATCATGGGAACGCTTAGCGTTACTTTATTTAGGGATTTTTTAGCGCTATTGAGTAAAACCTAAAAAGGGGCTAGTTTTAAGTCATTTTGCATTACAATACTCCTAAATGAGTTTTAAGGATTACAATCAATATGCAAGTTTTAGCGTTAAAATACCGCCCCAAACATTTTAGCGAGCTAGTCGGTCAAGAGAGCGTGGCTAAAACGCTTTCTTTAGCCCTAGACAACCAGCGTTTGGCTAACGCTTATTTGTTCAGCGGGTTAAGAGGTTCAGGCAAAACCAGCTCTTCTAGGATTTTTGCTAGGGCTTTAATGTGTGAAGAAGGGCCAAAAGCCGTGCCTTGCGATACTTGCACCCAATGCCAGAGTGCTTTAAACAACCACCATATAGATATTATAGAAATGGATGGGGCGTCTAATAGGGGGATTGATGATGTCCGTAATCTCATAGAGCAAACGCGCTACAAACCAAGCTTTGGGCGCTATAAAATCTTTATCATTGATGAAGTGCATATGTTCACCACCGAAGCGTTTAATGCGCTCTTAAAGACTTTAGAAGAGCCTCCTAGCCATGTGAAATTCCTTTTAGCGACAACGGACGCCTTGAAATTGCCCGCTACCATACTCAGCCGCACCCAGCATTTCAGGTTTAAAAAAATCCCTGAAAATTCCGTTATTTCTCATTTAAAAACCATTTTAGAAAAAGAACAAGTGAGCTATGAAACAAGCGCGTTAGAAAAACTGGCTCACAGCGGGCAGGGGAGCTTGAGGGATACGATCACTCTTTTAGAGCAAGCCATCAATTATTGCGATAACGCTATCACAGAAAGCAAAGTGGCTGAAATGTTAGGAGCGATTGACAGGAGTGTTTTAGAAGATTTTTTCCAAAGCCTAATCAACCAAGATGAAGCGCGATTGCAAGAGCGTTATGTCATTTTAGAAAATTATGAAACCGAGGGCGTTTTAGAAGAAATGATGCTTTTTTTGAAAGCGAAATTATTAAACCCTGATTCTTATTCCATTCTTTTGATAGAGCGCTTTTTTAAAATCATTATGAGCAGTCTCAGCCTTTTAAAAGAAGGGGCAAATGCCAGTTTTGTGCTGTTGTTATTGAAAATGAAATTCAAAGAAGCTTTGAAACTCAAAGCCCTAGACGATGCGATTGTAGAATTAGAGCAAGCCCCTTTCAATCAAAGCCCTAGCATGAGCTATAACGCCCCTAAACAAGAATTTAAAAATATAGAAAAAAGAGAACAAAGAGAACAAAGAGAACAAATAGAGAGCATAGAAAAAAGAGAGAACGCAGAAACTCCGCAAACTCCCATGCTTTCAGCTAAAGATCGCATTTTTCACAACCTTTTCAAACAAGTTCAAACATTGGTTTATGAACGCAACTATGAGTTAGGGACGGTGTTTGAAAAAAATATCCGTTTCATTGATTTTGACAGCCAAACTAAAACCTTGACTTGGGAGTCTTTAGCCGCTGATAAGGATAAAGAGCTTTTAAGAGAGCGATTTAAAATCGTGAAAAGCATCGTTGATGGGGTTTTTGGCAAGGGCGAAAATATCAAAATCGCTTTAAAAAATCATTTGGAAAATAAAAGCACTCTAGAAACTCAAGAGGTTAAAGAGTTTAAATTCCCTTTTTTAAAGCCCCAACCAACCACCGAAACGACGGCTGAAACGAAAGAAAATGAAAAAGAAGCGGTTGGAAAAGCGCTTCAAACGAAAGAAAACGACACTAAAGAGGTTCAAGAAAAAGAGATTAAAGAAAACGAAACTAAAGAGACTAAAGAAACCCAACCCAAAGAAGCCCCAACAGCGTTGCAAGAATTTATGGCTAACCACTCTGAGCTGATTGAAGAGATTAAGAGCGAGTTTGAAATCAAAAGCGTGGAATTGTTATGAGGGCGCGTTTAGACGAATTAGACAAAGTGGCGGCTGCAATTTTAAAAGATGATTTTAAGGGGGTGGTGCTTTTAAAGGGCGTTGTGGGGAGCGGTAAAACGACCTTAGTTCAAGCGTGCTTGAAACACTTGGGGTTAGACATTCAAGCGACTTCACCCACCTTTAGCTTGATGCATGCTTATAGCGAGAGCGTGTTCCACTATGATTTTTACATGCGCGATTTAGAGGCTTGCTTGGAGCTTGGCATGTTGGAGTGCTTGTTAGAAAAGGGGATCCATTTTGTGGAATGGGGCGATGAAAAATTAGAAAAAATTTTAAAAAAATACGATTTAGCTATTAAGGTTGTGGAAATCAAAACCGAACCAACCAGCCGTTTTTATACGATAAAGATCGCTTAAAGGGTCGCTTGAATGGATGTTTTAAAAGCAGAGCATTTAAACAAACAGATTAAAAAAACCAAAATCGTTTCAGACGTTTCTTTAGAAGTGAAGAGCGGCGAAGTAGTGGGGCTTTTAGGGCCTAATGGGGCGGGTAAAACCACCACCTTTTACATGATATGCGGGCTTTTAGAGCCTAGTGGGGGGAGCGTTTATTTAAATGATGTCAATTTAGCTAAATACCCTTTACACAAGCGTTCTAACTTAGGCATAGGCTACTTGCCCCAAGAATCCAGCATTTTTAAAGAATTGAGCGTGGAAGAGAATCTAGCCCTAGCAGGGGAGAGCACTTTTAAAAACTCTAAAGAGAGCGAAGAAAAAATGGAAAGCTTGTTGGACGCTTTTAATATCCAAGCCATAAGAGAGCGCAAGGGCATGAGCTTGAGTGGGGGAGAAAGAAGGCGCGTAGAAATCGCTAGAGCTTTAATGAAAAACCCTAAATTCGTGCTATTAGATGAGCCTTTTGCGGGCGTGGATCCGATTGCGGTGATTGACATTCAAAAAATCATTGAAAGCCTGATTGGATTAAACATCGGCGTGTTGATCACTGATCACAATGTGCGAGAGACTTTGAGCGTGTGCCACAGGGCGTATGTGATTAAAAGCGGCACGCTTTTAGCGAGCGGGAACGCTAATGAAATTTATGAAAACGCTTTGGTGCGTAAGTATTATTTAGGGGAAAATTTTAAGGTATAGACATGGCGGTTTTACGCGCAAACCTTAGCCCTAAAAACAAATTAAACGCTACCTTAAAAGGGTGGCTCCCCATTTTACAAAGCGAGCTTGAAGACTTAGAAGAAGTGTTGAAACAAAACGCCCTAGATAACCCCTTAATCAAAATTGAAAACAAACGCATCAAAAATTTTAGCGATCGTTTTAGCGCTAAAAATAGCAGCGATCATTTAGAAAATTTCGCAATCGCTTCTAAAAGCCTTTTTGAAACCTTAGAAGCTCAAATCATTCCCCCCCTCTTTCCCACTGAAACCTCTCAAAAAATCGCTATGGATATTATCAGCGGGTTGAATAATGAGGGGTATTTTGAAGAAAACATTGAAGAAAGGGCTAAAATTTTAGGGGTAGAGAGCGAAGTTTATGAAAAAGTGCGCCAGCGTTTTAGTTACCTTAATCCCTCTGGCATTGGCGCTAGAGATGTGAAAGAGAGCTTTTTATTCCAGCTAGAGGGTAGGGAATTAGACAATAATGAGCTTTATGAAGAAGCGCGAAAAATCATTTTAAATTTAGAAAAACACCATGAATTTTCTAAAGATTTTTATTATGAAAAGGCTTTAAAGATTTTAAAATCCTTTAAAAACCCCCCGGCCATTGAGTTTTTAGAAAAAGAAATAGAAGTCATTCCGGAGCTTTTTATTCTAGAAGTGGATAATGAAATCATCGTGCGTTTGAATGATGAGAGCTACCCAACGATCAGTTTAGAAGAAAATCGCTTTAAAGATAGCGCTTATTTAAAAGAAAAATTAAAAGAGGCTAAGGATTTGATTGATGCGTTGAATTTGAGAAAAGCCACGATTTATAAAATCGGCCTCATGCTTTTAGAGTATCAATACGATTTTTTTAAGGGTAAGGAATTGCGCCCTTTAAAATTATTGGATTTAGCCAATGAGTTTAACCACTCTGTAAGCACGATTTCAAGGGCCATTTCTAATAAATATTTGGCATGCCAAAGGGGGGTTTTCCCTATTAAACATTTCTTTAGCACCGCCTTAGACAATAGCGAGACTTCAAACGCTGTGATTAAAAACTATCTTTTAGAATTGATCAAAAATGAAGACAAAAAAGAGCCTTTGAGCGACGCTAAGATTTTAGAACTCATTGAAGAAAAATTCCATTTGAAAATGGTAAGAAGAACGATCACCAAATACCGCCAACTGCTCAACATCGCTTCTTCAAGCGAAAGGAAAAAGCTCTATTTGATGCGTGCTTGAAAATAACCAATCAAATGATTTCGCTCTCATTGAGCGTAAATGATCAAATTAAAATACTTTTGAGCATTTTTTAGATTTTATAACTAATACTCTATTAAGTAGATCTATAAATCACTTAAAATCCCTAAACAATTTCCCTAAATCCAAATCAAGCAGTTCCGTTTGGGATCGCAATTCTAAAAGGTTTTGAGCCCCTTTAATCAAATCGTTACTGGAAATGCCATGAGAGAGAGAGATTTGGGCTTCTAAAAACGCGCTCAAATGATCGCACACCTTCAAAAGCTCCCCACAAACCCCAAAATATTCATCACTATTATAAAGCGTGAATAATTCTTCAGCGTCTTTAGTGAAAATGATTTTGTTAGACTTGTCTTTATAGCGGTTTTTAAACTCGTTTTCGGTGAAATATTTCAAATCTTCTTGAACGCCCAAAGAAACAAAGGAATAGACTTTGTTTTGCATTTCCTTTTTTTCAATTTCTTTAATGCAGTTATCAAGCCCCGCAACGCTTTGTTTGATGGGCGTGATAATGTCTCGGGTCAAAATCTCGGGTAAATCATGGAAAAGCCCGCCCAAAAAATGATTGATCCGCATGCTTTTACAAGCTTTTAAATCAAAGCTCAATAAATACCCCATAATCGCCACGCATAAGGTATGCCCTAAGACACTGGTTTGCGGCACTCTTGGGGTTTGGCTCCAACGCTTTTGGAAACGCAACTGCCCAAACATGCTCACCAATTTTTTCAGATCTTCTTTTTCCCCAAAAAGCCCTTCAAACAAATGATCGTTATTGTGGAGTTGCTTGTCAATTTTTTCTTTAATTTCTTTCACACCATACATGTTGGGGTTAAAATGATAAATAATATCAAACTCCCACTTAGACGCATAAAAATGCGCGCTCTCTAAAATCTGAGTTTCTAAAATTTGGGGTCTGTGGCTTAAATACTCTTTGAGTTCCTCTAAAGAAAAATACGCGCTGATTTCATCTTGCAAACTTTGCGCGACATAGGAGGCTAATTCTTGGCTGTGCGTTTGTTGGAGGGCGTAAAAAATAGGGGGTTTAATATCGGTTAAAACCAAGCGCTCCAAAAATTCAAAGCAAAAGAACTTGATTAAAAGATCTAAATCTAAATCTTTACCCCTGTCTTTTGAATCTTTAGCGAGCAAATACGCAATCATCGCCTTATGGGCTTGCTTGTCTAATTCCACAAATTCCAAAGGGCATGCTTGGTCATTCCAGCGCCTAATGGATGCACCCACAAACACACGCCTTAAAAATTGAGTTTTGAGTTTGGGGGCTTTTAGGGGTTTGAAAGAGCTAAAAGAATTAGCTCTCATTGGATGGGCACCATACATTATTGTCCTTCTACGCTAACGCTTGCCTTACGCAAGCTTTTCAATATTTTAGCGTTTTAGAATATCCACCCATAATTGAAAAACACCTTAAAATGGCTAGCCCCTTCATTGAAAACAAAAGAGTTCGTGTAATCGCCACCGCTAGAAACGACGCTAGCTTTTCTTTGGATTAAAGGGATGCTAATCCCTACAGAATATTTAGAATGCTTATAGCGGTAATTCAACCCAGTAGCCACATCTAAATTGCCACTTCCTTTGACTTTATTGAGCACATAATAGCTGTTATACAAGCCCCTTAACCCCCCAAAGATGCCAAAAGATGAAGAAAAGTTCTTTCTCGTTTGAACGCCTATAGGGCTATTTTTATTGGAGTAAGTGGTGATGAAATCCAGTAATAAATCTATCCCCCACCATAGCTCAATTGCTGGAATTTTTGATTAAGGGCTTTAGAATAGTTGTATTTCACGATGCCATAATAAGCTAACCCTATGAAATCATTAAAGTAGTTTTGATAGCCTATTTTAGCGTTAACCCCTAAAATAGGGCTTCTAAAACTCTGTGAAGCGCTTGAAAAATAGTGGTTGGTAACGCTAGAAGTGACAAAGGTTTTTTGAATGGTGCTAAGCATGGAATTGGCTAAATCTTGCGTGTTCAAACTAGCGTTTAGATTGTAGTTTGTTTGACTCCCCAAGTTAGCGTAGTTAATCGGTAAAGCGTTTTGATTAATAAGCTGCTGCCAGACCGCTGCTGTTACCCCTAAAAAGCCAGCTGGGACATCCGCGCAATTGTGATAGATGGAATTAGGGTAGTTGCTAGGGAAAGCGGGCTGATTGGATTTTCCATAAAGCGAACACACATTATAGGGGAGGCCATCAGAATCTTTTGGTTTGCCATTTTCGTTTTGACCGGTTGGCACTCTTTGATAGGTCATATTCCCGTTATGCCCATAGCCTTTAGTGTGGCTGAATTCATGCAAGATGGTTCTTAAATCAGCCAAATTGATAGTCTTAAGGTTGTCGCTAAAGAGTTTTTGGGGTTCTAATGCATAAGCTTCTACCCCTAATGTGCCATATTCACCATCATTACCATATCCATTGGCTAACCCTACAACCCCTGAATTTTTTAAAACAACCGCATCAATTTCTATTTTTTTTCTAAAATTATTAATAATACCTTGTTTGTTGAGTATATATTGTTGATCGACTTTAGAATCAACACGCCCATTTACTCCGGGATTTACGCATTTTGAAGAATCATTATCGCAATCTGTTGAGCTGTTAGTGAATTCAAAAGGAGCGTTTAAGATCGCATCGCCCCAAGATTGGGAGTCTAAGACAGCGATCATGTTCAACATTAAATTAGTGAATTCTTCTGCGGTTTGTGGGGTGAAATTTTGCCAACAATCATTTTTCGTATTACCATTATTATTGTAAGGACAAGTGTTGAAATTGCTTGGATTTTCATTACTATATTTCATTATAAGATTTGTTTTAATGTTATTGAGCGTTTCAAACACCCTTTGCGTGTTAGCGTCAGAAATAGAAGTGCTAGTGGCTTCAAATTTTGGAAGAAAGAAAGTATAGGGGCCAATTTTATCAAACGCCTCTTTTAGGCTATCAAATGCCTCCCCAGGTAAAACAATCTTAGAGTGTTTGGGGATGGTCTCTATCACGCCTAGATCAATCGTGTTGCCTTGAGCGTCTTTAAAACTCAGTTTAACATTGCTTAAATTATAAGGTAAGAAATTTTCTATAGTTAATTTACCACCAATATACAACACTTTAACAGGAGATAAAGATGAAAAGTTTAATTGTGATATGGATTTAGCGTCTGTGAATAAATTAGCCGCTCTTTTTAAAATCGTGTCTGTGGGTAAATAACTATAAGTTGCGTAAGTGTTTTTTGTGGTGGTGTGTCTTTTTTCTTGCGTTTGCGTGCCTTCTAATAGCCCAGTTTCAAAGCCGGCTTCTATGAAAAAGCCATTTTTCTCGTTCGCTTCTAAAGCGCTGAATAATAAAAGTGGGATGAATAGTTTTTTCATGGTTATCCTTTGTTAGCTTATAGTGTTTTCATTATACAATTTAAGGGAATGGTTTGTTTATTTTATTGGAATTTAAAGCTTTTACAAGGGATTAGTGTTTCGTATTGAAACAAAATTCTAAAAACAAGCGTTTGTTTTAGGGTTTATTTATCATTAATTAGGCTGTGTTGATAAAAGTTTGATAACTAAAACCTTTAACCCCCCCCTTAATTTTTCTAAACAGCGCTTTACTTAGCACACTTCTTTATATCAATATTCCAATCAGCGCCAGATTTGATTTGATATTTTTGTGCGAAATTATCCCTATTCAGCGCCACGGAAACATTCAACAAGCTGTTTAAATAAACCAACGGCTGGCCTTCTGGCACATCGCCAAAGCTCGCAACATACGGCATTTTCCCTTCGTATTGTTTCTTGGAACCTTTAGAAATCGTTACACACAATATATCGTTGCGTTTGATTTTTGCTTGATTGAGCAACTTATCGCTGATATTGCTCCAAACATTGCCATATTGAATATCCAAAATCGGGATATTGCCTTTCACTTCCCCTTTTGTGGCTTTCGCTTTTTGGTAAGGAATTTCAACGACTTTTGGGGGAAGCTCTGGCCCGACCTGCTCGAATGTGATCGCTCCAGAAGCCAAGCGCGCACCAGTGTAAGCATACACATCACGACCATGGAAAGTGTAGGATTTTTCAGAACCTTTCAAGCGGTTAGCTTTTTCATCAATTTCACGCACGCTATCAATCCCCAAAGTTTGCGCTACCAAAGTCAGCGTGCCGTTATCCGGCGAGACGAAATACTGGCCGTTTTTAGTTTTTAGCACCACCGATTTACGCTTAGTGCCTACGCCCGGATCAACTACGCTCACAAATACCGAACCTTTTGGCCAATAACTAGCGGTCTGATACAAGCGGTAAGCACCCTCCCAGATGTTATACGGGGGATTTCGTGCGTTAAATCAAAGATTTTAAGATTGGAATCAACGCTGAAAGCGACGCCTTTCATCGCCGAGACGGCCCCATCTTTTAGGCTAAAGTCGGTTTGTAAAATCAAAGCGTTATCTGCATAAACAGACGATAACCCCATGCACGCTGATAAAAACAACGCTGAAATCGTTTTTTTCATCTGTATTATTTCCTGAATAACAAAAGTGGAGTGAAGAGTTTTCTCATGGTTATCCTTTGTTGGATTAAAGTGTTTTTATTATACAATTTAAGGGGGTTGTTTGTTTGTTTTTTAAAATTTAAAGTTTTTACAAGGGATTAGTGTTTCATATTGAAACAAAATTTTAAAATAAGTCTTTATGTTAAAATAATTTAAAATGATTTACCGCTAATTAGGCTCTCTTAAGATAGGGGGTTTTCACTTAAAACGCAATATCGCCAATATTTTCACTATTCTCTATATAGTATTTAAAACGCTCTTTTTCTAATTCGTTTTTTAGGATTTGTTGTTCTTCTAAAAGCAGGCGTTTTTGATCTTCTAGGGTGTTGATTTTACGGCTAATATAATAGATATTATTGCTTAAATAGATTTTAGGCGCTAATAAGGCTAAAAACGCGCCCCCAAAAACCAATACCCCTATTAAATTCATTAAAGAAAGGCCGTGCGAATTTTCATTTGCAGTTCCAGCGAATAATTCCTTTTTTTCGTCCTCTTCTATGCACACAAAGCGTTCTTTTTCGTTTGAAGAATGGGTTTTGATATTCATGGCTTACTCATAAACTTACTCATGGTTTGAATTGAAAAACCCTCATTTTAGCGCTTCGTGAACGCCTGTTGTTTTTAATTTCTTCTGGGCTTGGAGTGATGGGCTTTTTGGTTAAAATTGTGCCTAAAGCGTGATTGTTAGAGCAAGCGCATTTGAAACTTGAAGGATCGCAAATGCAATTTTTAGCGTAATCTTTGAAAGCGTTTTTCACTAATGCGTCTTCTAAGGAATGAAAAGAAATCACGCACAAAATCGCCCCTTTAAGGTTTTTAGCGCATTGTAAAAACTCTTTTAATTCTTCTAATTCGCTATTGACTTCTATGCGAACGGCTTGAAACACTAATGTCGCTGGGTGGATTTTTTTATTTTTAGAAAAAGAGCTTAAAAACTCGCTCAAATCCTTAGCGTCTTTGAAGGGTTTTTTAGCGCGCCTTTCTGCAATTTTGTGGGCGATTTTTTTGTATTCTTTGATTTCGCCATAGTCTCTAAAGATTTTTTCTAACGCTATTACAGGATAAGAGTTGATGACTTTTTGAGCGTTCAAATCGCTCTCTAAATCCATGCGCATGTCCAGAGTGTGCGAGTGGAAATTAAACCCTCTGTTATCATCATCAAGCTGTAAGGAGCTCACCCCTAAATCCACTAAAACCCCCTTGATTCGATCGCCATGAATTTCTAGGGCTTCTTTAAAGCGTTTGGCAAAACCCCCGCTTAAGAGGTTGTAACGCCCTTCAAAGGCTTTCAATCGTTCTTTAGCGATTTCTTGAGCGAACTTATCTTTATCAATGCCAATGAGTTTTAGGTGCGGTTTTTGGGATAGAATCGCTTTAGAATGCCCCCCTAACCCTAAAGTGCAATCAATCAAAATCCCTTCTTCTAAAGGTGCGAACGCTTGCAAAACTTCTTGCAACAAAACGCTTTGGTGCAGATTTTCTATTTCTTGCAAAAAATCCCCTTAAAACCCCTAGATGAATTTTCCAAATGCCCACTCAATGGTATTGGTTTTGTTGGTTACGCTCAAAAGTTTCTTTATAATCAATTTTAGCTTTTTAAGATACAAAAACCCAAACTAAAATCCCTTTTATAAAGATTAAAAAGGGTTTAAAGACACCCTTTTAAAGGGTTTAAAAAGTGTAGTTATACCCCAAATAAAGCGAATAATCCCGTTTCAAATGGTAATAAAGATTAGTAGCGTTAGGACCCGCACTCAAAAACTTGTTGATGAGTAGCGGCACTCTCACGCCAAACTCTACGCCATTATGCTTGTAGATATTGGCTCTCACGCCAAAATTCAACCATACTTGAAAGGCGACGGTTGAAGTTTTGGTGCTATAAGGAGCGTTAGGGTTACAATAAGTGGGGGTACAAACATCAGGACCTTTAGCTTCAATGATTTGCTCTTTCCAATAGTTTGCCGCTGAGCTTTTCCAAGTGTTACCACCGATAGCGACCCCACCAAAAATACCAAAAGAAGCGTTATCGTTATCAATAATATCAGCTAACAAATCGCTCCCCACACCCCAAGAAACCATATCCAACTGGATTTTATTAGGTGCATAAACTTGCTTACCTAAAGTGGCATGCCCATAATCAAAAAGCCCATACACTCTAAAACCAAACCACCTGCTTGTCATATCAAAAGACTTGAACTGGAAGAACTTCTTATAACCCACATTCAACCCAAAACCATTCAAAGCCCCATTAGCGTATTTAGCATGCCAATTGATATTGGTGTGTCCTGGATTATACTTATTAGCGCTAAGACCTGGGGGGCAACCTACAACACTCTCCGTGCAATCCCCTGTGTTATAAATATTACTATTCAAACGGGCTTGTCCAAGCTGATAATTAGTCCCTATATAAACACCATCACCTTCGGCTAACAACGAAGAGCTTAAAACCGCGGATAGAAGCCCTAAAGCTACAAACTTTTTCATAAATTCCATTCCTTTACATTCCTATCTTTAAAATTGTCTCATAAAATAATAGCATGTTTATCCTTAATCAAGCAAATATTTTTAACTCTTATGAATAAGAAATGATAATAAAACCATTCTTTTTTGAAGTATAATAGCTCCTTTTAATCCATTTTCTTATTTTAAGGAAACTCTTGCAACATAAAACCATTATGGATAAGATCATTATTCAAGGGGCTAGGGAAAACAATCTCAAAAATATTTTTTTAGAAATCCCTAAAAACCAGTTTGTTGTTTTTACCGGATTAAGCGGTTCGGGTAAATCCACTCTGGCATTTGACACTTTATACGCTGAAGGCCAAAGGCGCTATTTAGAGAGTTTGTCCAGCTATGCGAGGCAATTTTTAGACAAAGTGGGTAAGCCTAATGTGGATAAAATTGAAGGCCTAACCCCTGCGATTGCCATTGATCAAAAAACCACTTCTAAAAACCCTAGATCCACTGTGGGGACGATCACTGAGATTTATGATTATTTAAGGTTGTTGTTTGCAAGGATTGGGGAGCAATTTTGCCCCACATGTTTAGAGCCCATTAGTTCTATGAGCGCGAGCGATATTATTTCTCAAATCTGTCATTTAGAAGAAAATTCTAAAATCATTATTCTAGCCCCCATTATTAAAGATAAAAAAGGTTCGTTTAACGATAAATTAGAGAGCTTGCGTTTAAAGGGGTATGTGAGGGCTTTTGTTGATGGGGTGATGGTGCGTTTAGATGAAGAAATCCATTTGCACAAAACCAAAAAACACACCATTGAAGCGGTGGTGGATAGGGTGGTTATCAATAGCGAAAATTCTTCACGGATCGCTAGTGCAATAGAAAAAGCCCTTAAAGAAAGCTATGGGGAATTAGAAGTGGAAATCTTGCAAGACAACATGCCAAGCATCAGGAAGCATTACAGCGAGCATAAGGCATGCTTTAAATGCAAGATGAGTTTTGAAGAATTAGAGCCTTTGAGTTTTTCCTTCAATTCGCCTAAAGGGGCGTGCGAGAGTTGTTTGGGTTTGGGAACAAAATTCAGCTTAGATATTAGTAAGATTTTAGATCCTAACACGCCTTTAAATCAAGGAGCGATTAAAGTGATTTTTGGGTATAACCGCAGTTATTACGCTCAAATGTTTGAAGGCTTTTGTAAATACAATGGCATTGACAGCGCGCTTTGTTTTAACGAATTGAATAAAGAGCAACAGGACGCTCTTTTGTATGGGAATGGCACTGAAATCAGCTTTCATTTTAAAAACAGCCCTTTAAAACGCCCTTGGAAAGGCATTATCCAAATCGCTTATGACATGTTTAAAGAGCAAAAGGATTTGAGCGATTACATGAGCGAAAAAACCTGTTCTTCGTGCGAGGGGCATCGTTTGAAAGCCTCAAGTTTGAGCGTTCAAGTCGCTGGCTTGAAAATGGCGGATTTTTTAACTAAGCCCATTGAAGAGGTCTATCACTTTTTTAATGATCCCACGCATTTTAGCTATCTTAACGAGCAAGAAAAAAAGATCGCTGAACCTATTTTAAAAGAGATTTTAGAAAGGGTGTTTTTTTTATACGATGTGGGGCTAGGGTATTTGACTTTAGGGAGGGATGCACGAACGATTAGCGGAGGGGAGAGCCAAAGGATACGAATCGCTAGTCAAATCGGGAGCGGTCTGACAGGGGTTTTGTATGTTTTAGACGAGCCTAGTATTGGTTTGCATGAAAAAGACACGCTCAAACTCATCAACACCCTTAGGAATTTGCAAAAAAAGGGGAACACGCTCATTGTCGTAGAGCATGACAAAGAGACGATTAAGCATGCGGATTTTGTTGTAGATATTGGGCCAAAGGCTGGAAGGCATGGGGGTGAAGTGGTTTTTAGTGGGAGCGTAAAAGATTTATTGCAAAACAACCATTCTACCGCCTTGTATCTCAACGGCACTAAAAAGATTGAGCGCCCTAAATTGGAACTCCCTAAAGAAAAGCATTTTTTAGAAATTAAAAATGTCAATATCAATAACATTAAGAATTTGAGCGTTCAAATCCCTTTAAAACAATTGGTGTGCATTACTGGGGTGAGCGGGAGCGGTAAAAGCTCGCTGATTTTACAAACCCTTTTACCCACCGCTCAAACCCTTTTAAACCATGCTAAAAAAATTCAAAGCTTGAATGGGGTGGAGATTGTAGGGTTGGAGCATTTGGATAAAGTGATTTATTTAGACCAAGCCCCCATAGGCAAAACCCCACGAAGCAACCCTGCCACTTATACAGGAGTGATGGATGAAATCAGGATTTTATTTGCCGAGCAAAAAGAAGCTAAAATTTTAGGCTATAGTGCGAGCCGTTTTAGCTTTAATGTTAAAGGGGGGCGGTGCGAGAAATGCCAAGGCGATGGGGATATTAAAATAGAAATGCACTTTTTGCCTGATGTGTTAGTCCAATGCGATAGCTGTAAGGGCGCTAAATACAACCCCCAGACTTTAGAAATCAAGGTGAAAGGCAAATCCATTGCCGATGTGTTGAACATGAGCGTAGAAGAGGCTTATGAATTTTTTGCTAAATTCCCTAAAATCGCTGTGAAGTTAAAAACCCTTATAGATGTGGGCTTAGGCTATATCACTTTAGGGCAAAACGCTACGACTTTAAGCGGGGGGGAGGCTCAAAGGATCAAATTAGCTAAAGAATTGAGCAAAAAAGACACGGGCAAAACCCTTTATATTTTAGATGAGCCTACCACCGGTTTGCATTTTGAAGATGTGAATCACCTTTTACAAGTTTTGCATTCTTTGGTAGCGTTAGGCAATTCCATGATAGTGATTGAGCATAATTTAGACATCATCAAAAACGCTGACTACATTATAGACATGGGGCCTGATGGGGGGGATAAGGGTGGGAAAATCATTGCGAGCGGCACGCCTTTAGAAGTGGCGCAAAATTGCGAAAAAACCCAAAGCTATACGGGAAAATTTTTAGCTTTGGAATTGAAATAGCTTGCATGGGGTTTGTTTGTTAAAGTAGGGCTGAATAAAATAACAGACAGCCAAATATTAGAGAGCAGAGGCGCTATTGCGTCATGGTTTCAAAATTATAAGGCTAGCGGCAACAATAACCATTGATTATATAAAAGTTAGCAAAGAAGCCATACCTTAAAATCTATCGCATGAGAGTTTGAGAAAAAATTAAGGGAGTTAGAGACCAAGCCGACACTCTCTAACCATTACAGAAACGGCAATAGCGTTTCAAACCTTAATGGGAATAATCCTACCACAAACGAGTTTAAAACACAAGAGCCATAACAAACCAAGTAAGAAAAATACGCCATACTAAAAATGTAAAAAACTTGAAAATAAGCAGGTTATCAGCCATTAAAAATCGTGAGAGCGGGCGCTATTATTTTCGCCATGTAGCCCAAATTACAAGGGGTAGGGTTAAAAACCCCCTAAACCCACTATTTTTAGTCCCACACAAAAACTACTAATAAGGCTTTATTACCATTAAGTGTTAATCATAAATTATAAAAAATGCTAAAAAACATTTTTTATAGTCAATAGTAAAGAGTTTGATTTTAATTTTAATTGCATGATAATTTGTGTAGCGCGGTCTTAGGGGTTAAAAAATAACTTCTAATTTAAAAAATAAGAAGATTAAGATTCAACAAGATTTTATTTATTATTGTCTTCCTTCCGCATGATAATCGCCTGAATGGGATCTTTGCCGAGGAGGTTGCCAAACAAAGGCCCCCTCAGCAACTCGTAAAACACCTTAGCTTGTTATTTTAACGGCTGTCTTCTTTGAGTCTTTAAGATATTTGGGGAATTGCATTTTAACTTCTCTATCAATCATAGACCCCCACTTTTTATAGTAGAATTTGATCGCAAATTCCGTTCCTTGTATCCGCTCTATTTTGTAACTCCTAAACCCAACCCCCAAATACTTTCTCACCAACCACTCAATGTTGTAAGGCCCTTTGTCCAAAAAACGCCTGATATTTGCAGAATTAGCTTCATAATATATTGCAGGCTCGCCATTTTCAAGCAAATCAGCAAGAGTGGTGTTGTTATTATCAATCATAGGGGGAACATAAAACCCTAAACACTCATTTCAACCCCTAATTCCTTAACGATAAACAATCTGCAATTGATAAAATCACCATCCTTATCGTTAAGAACATCAATGATTTTATAAGAGCTGCCATACCCATAATAGATCGAGTGAGGTTTCTGTGGTTCTTTATTAGCCTTTAATTCATTAAATTCATCAAAAATACCCGCCATGAAATCATCATCATTTGCTAAAGCGGTCTTGCTACTCAATCTAACAATTTTTTCCTCACTCAATTGAACAATAACTTCGTTAGTCTCTTTATCCGCTCCAACACCAATCGCTCTATAGCCAAATCTATCCACTCTTTTACTCAATTTGTTACACAACAAACCATGCAACTCCTTGTTTTTTAATTTCTTAACCATAAAATCATCCGCTAACATAAAAACTCCCCATTAATTGAACCCCAATCTTTAAACCCCTTTAAGCAAAAATCCCAAATTAAGCGTTTCTAATAAATGCTTTTTTTTAATAACTCCATGAAATTATAGCGTGATCACTAAAACTTATTAAACTTATCTGGTTGCAGATGATTTATAAAGAAGCCCTACAAACTACCTTTCCAAAAACAAATCTTTTTCTTGGATTTCTGTTTCTTCGCTTAAAATCGCCGCTCTTTCCACGACGCCTAAAAGCTCTCGCACATTCCCATGCCAAGAGTATTCTAAAAGGCGTTTCGCAGCGTTTTTTGAAAAGGATTTTGGCCCCAAATGATACGCATCGCACACTTCTTTAAGCTTGATTTCAGCAATGGGCAAGATCTCTTCTACCCTCTCTCTTAAAGGCGCGATAGTTATAGGCACGATTTGCAAGCGGAAAAATAAATCTTCTCTAAATTCTTTTGAAGCGATTTTTTCTTTCATGTTAGCGTTGGTAGCGGAAATGAAACGAACATCAATTTTAACGCTCTTATTATCCCCAAGGCGCGTGATTTCTTTTTCTTGAACCACTCTTAAAAGTTTGCTTTGCAATTGAAAGGGCATTTCAGCGATTTCATCTAAAAAGATCGTGCCTTTATTGGCGCTCTCAAAAAGCCCCATTTTAGGTGCTGTGGCGTCCGTGAACGCCCCTTTTTGATACCCAAAAAGCTCGCTTTCTAATAAATGCTCTGGGATTGCGGACATGTTGATCGCTATAAAAGGGTGTTTAGAGCGTTGCGAATGCTGGTGGATAAAATGAGCAAAAACTTCCTTACCCACCCCGCTTTCGCCTAATAGCATGACATTAGCGTCCGTGCTTGCGACTTTTAAGGCCTGCCGTTTGCTCTCTTCTAACGCTTTTGAAGTGGCTAAAAAGCTGTGTTTGTGTGGTTTTTTTAAAGGTTTTTCTAAAGGGTGTTTTTTTTGAAATTCTAAAACTTTTTTAGTGCGATAGATAGATTCTAAAAGCAATTCTGGTTTAAAAGGTTTTTGGAAAAAGTCTTTCACGCCTAAACGAATGGAATCAATGGCTTTATTCAAGGTCGCATTGCCGGTAATCACAATGGATTCGTATTTGCCTTCTAAAAGGCGTAAAAATTCCAAGCCGTCCATATGTGGCATGTTAATATCCGTGATGACTAAATCAAAGCTTTCATCTAACTTGGCTAAAGCGTCTTTAGGGTTTTTAAAACTCACAATCTCTAAATCGTCTTGAAGCTCAAAAAAAAGCTCCAGACTTTTACGCATGTTAATATCATCTTCTACAATGGCGATTTTCATTCTTCTTCCTTTCTAAAAATATCTAAAAACAGCGCATCTCCCACTAAACTCGCTCTAACGCTTAAGGCTTTGAGGTTAAGAATGCTCGTGGTAGTGGTGCCGTTTTTATAGCTGTGATCATAATGCGTGATAGCGACTTGGCTTTTTAAAATGCAATCAATGACTCGCTCTTTTTCTTTTTTTAACGCTATTTCTAAAAGGAAGCGTTCTAGTTTGGTTTGGAGCAAGGGGTTTTTCAAATCGGGTAAGTTGCTAGTAATAATAGAGCAATGATAATCTAAAACATAGGGGGCTGTTTTGATGCGGCTAACGATAGGTTTAGAGATGGAATACTCTTCGCCCATCACTCTAGAATCAACGATTTTCAAGCGGTACGAAATTAAAAATTCTTGATCTTCTAGGGGGTTTAGAGCATGCAAAGAAACCCCTAAAAAATACAATAAAAAATAAAAGAATGAAAAGAAACGCATCACTCAAATAATTGTGCAGGAGAGTTTTCTAGATTTTCTGGCTCTTCTTCTTTAGGGCAAGAATTGACATACACGACTTTATCAGCGGTGTTTATGAGCTTTACCCCACTAGCGTTTCTTCCGGTTTCTCTAATATCTTTAATAGAAACTCTAATCATTTTTGCGCTCGCAGTAAGAATCATCAAATCCAGATTTTCATCATCCACGCTGATAACGCCCACTAGATTGCCGGTTTTTTGAGTGAGCTTCATGCCAATGACCCCCTTACCTCCACGAGATTGCTCCCTATATGCTTCGGCTAGAGTTTGCTTGCCAAGCCCGTTCTCGCTCACGCTCAAAAGCTTGTTGCCATCATCGCTAATAACGACCGCGCCGACAACAAAATCGTTTTCATTCAGCCTAATCCCTATAACCCCACGAGTAGTTCTTCCGATCTCGCGCACATCTTCTAAAGGGAATTTAATGAAAATGCCCAAATGCGATGCGATGAGCAAATGCTTAGCGTTTTTATCCACAACTTTTGCACTCACTAATTCATCGCCTTCATCTAAAACAATCGCTCTGATACCACAACTCCTGTTGCTTTCAAATTCGCTCAAATTGGTGCGCTTCACCACGCCATTTTTTGTGAAGAAAGCTAAAGAGCACTCATCGCTAAAGTCTTTAGTGCTTAGAGTCGCCATGATCTTTTCATCAGGAGCGAGCGAAATTAAATTCACAACGGCTTTACCCATAGCGATCCGGCTCGCTTCTGGGATTTTATAGACTTTCAAATGATACAATTGCCCCTTATTGGTGATAAAGAGCAAAATATCATGCGTGTTAGCCACAAAAAAGTTTTCAATGAAATCGTCTTCATAAGTGCTGCCTGAAAGCTTGCCCTTACCGCCACGATTTTGCTTTTCATAAGCTTTTAAATCCACTCTTTTCACATAGCCTTTATAGCTCATGCTCACCACCATAGGCTCATTAGCGATCAAATCTTCTATGTCAATATTTTCATAAGATTCTTGAATTTCAGTGCACCTTGGAGAAGAAAACTGCTCTTTGACTTCTAAAAGCTCTGTTTTGACGACCTCATTCAAGCGATCTTCGCTCTTTAAAATGCCATTGAGATCATCAATAAGCTCTAATAAGTTTTGGTATTCTTCTTTGATCTTATCCCTTTCAAGGCCTGTTAAGCGTTGCAAACGCATTTCTAAAATGGCTTTGCTTTGGATTTCACTCAAAGTGAAACGCTCCATTAAGGCGTTTTTAGCCGCTTCTGGGCTTGAGCTTGTTTTAATGAGTCGCACGATTTCATCAATATTATCCAAGGCGATCAAATAGCCCTCTAAAATATGCGCTCTGGTCTTAGCTTTTTCTAATTCAAAAATAGTGCGTCTTATAATAATGGTTTTTCTGTGGTTTAAAAAAAGGCACAACAACTCTAAAAGCGTGAAAATCTTAGGCTCTTTATTGTAAATAGCGAGTAAAATGATGCTAAAAGTGGTCTCCATGGTGGTGAGTTTGTAAAGGTGGTTTAAGACAATTTCACTCATTGCGTCTCTTTTTAATTCAATCACCACTCTAATGCCCTCTCTATCGCTCTCATCGCGCACTTCGCTAATGCCTTCAATTTGTTTTTCTCGCGCTAAATCGCTGATTTGTTCCACCAATTTGGCTTTATTGGTTTGAAAAGGCATTTCATCTAAAACGATGATTTCTTTATTTTTCGTCTTTTCCACATGCACTTTGGCCCGCACTTTCACGCGCCCTCGCCCCGTTTTATAGGCTTCAACAATACCCGCCTTGCCATAAATGATCCCGCCGGTGGGAAAATCAGGCCCTTTGACAAATTCTAAAATTTCATCTAATTCAGCGTCAGGGTTTTCTAAGACATGCGCTAAAGCGTCTATGATTTCATCAATCCTATGAGGGGGGATAGAAGTCGCCATCCCTACAGCGATCCCATTAGCCCCATTGACTAAAAGGTTAGGCAGACGGCTTGGTAGAATATCTGGCTCTTTTAAGGTGTCATCATAATTAGGCACAAAATCAATGGTGTCCTTATCAATATCCCTTAAAATTTCTTCACTCGCCTTAGTCATTCTGGCTTCAGTGTAACGCATCGCTGCAGCGTTATCGCCATCAATAGAGCCAAAGTTGCCCTGCCCATCCACTAATTCCAAACGCATGGAAAAATCTTGCGCCATTCTCACTAACGCATCATAAACCGCGTTATCGCCATGGGGGTGGTATTTACCAATCACATCACCCACGATCCTAGCGCTTTTTTTGTAAGCGACTTTGGAAGTAAGACCTAATTCATGCATCGCATACAAAATACGCCTATGCACAGGCTTTAAGCCATCTCTAGCGTCCGGTAAAGCACGCCCTATGATCACGCTCATGGAATAGGCTAAATAGCTCTCTTCAATAGAAGAATCAATCCCCACTTCTACAATATTTTTTGTTTCATTGACTAAATGATCTTGCATGTGTCTCCCTAAAATTTAATTACTTCAAATAAAGCGTTAAAAGATAACGCCCCCAAACAAAAGCCCAAAAAATAAGCCCTATCAGTTGGGCTGAACTGGCCATGTCTTTAGCCTTTTTGGCTAATGGGTGGAACTCGGTGCCAGTAAAATCCACAGCCTTTTCAATAGAGCTATTGATGAGTTCAACCACCACCGATAAAAAACAAGGCAAAATCAATAGCCCCCATTCTAAAAAATCTTTAGCTAGATAGCTCGCTAGAGCGATACAAAAAAGAGCCAAGATGGCAATTTGCCTGAACGCACTCTCTTCAGCCCACGCGCATTTAAGCCCGTCTTTAGAATAAAAAAGGGCTTTAAAAAGGCGTTTAAACCCTTTAGCTTTGGGGGGGACTTTGAAATCACTCATGGCTTATTTTGTAAGATTGAAAGAAATTCACGCTAAGGCTATCTAACAAGGCGTTAAAAGTCAGCTTGGTGTTGTCTTTAGCTTGGGCGTTAAGAGTGATCTGGGATCGTTTGTCTTTAGCTATAGAAACAAAGGCTTGCAACAATCCTTTAAAATTTTGTTGGAGCTCTGTATTGTCTTTAAAATGGGATTGGAACAAGGCTATAAAATAGTTTTCTAAAGAAGCCAACGCGCTTTCATAAGAGACGCTAGGGGTTTGAGATCGCAAACTAAAATAAGGGGAAAAAAAGCCCAAACTCTCTTTATTTTGGTGGTAAAAGGACTCTAAAACATTTTTAAGATGGCGCGCTTGGATAGAAACGCTCAACTTTGGCGCTGAAAAACGCAGTTTGTCTTGCAACTCTTCTGTGGCTTTAGCGTCTTTAGAACTCAAGGTTTTAAAAATATTTTTAAGGGAGAGATTTTCTTGAGTCTCCATTAAACCCTCTTGAAAAAAAGTGTAAGCAAGGATATTCTCCGCATTAGTCAAATCGCATTTTAAATTGTCGTTTAAGGTTTTTTCATCTAGAGCGTTGAATTTTAAAGAGCAATTCAAGCGCGTGGGTTTCATTTTTTCTAATAAGGCATTCAAGTCTTTTAGGGGGATTTGGCTGATTTTTTGCTGAATATCTTGTTCTAAAATAGGGGATTTGATTTGAGAGCTGATAGAAAGGATAAGAGAGCTTTTGTCTAAAGAATGGAGCTTGATATTTAAATTTTTAAAATCCACAATAGGGGAGTTTTGAGAGTCTAAAAAACTGATCTCTTTAGAAACGCATGCGATTTTAAAAAACCCTTCGCATTCAAAAGGAGTGCCTACAATCCCCATGCCCTTAATATGGGGGCGTTGATCTAAATAAGCGTTAAGATAAGCGGTTAAAGATTTTTTAACCGACATGCTGGTAAAGAAGATAAACACCCCTAAAAGCACGCAAATTAAAGCCCCAATAACCACCATCCAAGACATAAATTTTTTAGTCAAAAACACCCTTTATTTTATTGAAAGTATAGTGATAGAACTCATAAAATGCGTTTTCTTATTTTTAGGACAGAAAATATCGTGTTTGTTAGGACAAAAAAGTCGTTAGCAACGCCTTGTGTTACTTTCATAGCTTTTCCTTGTTAGATGGAATTAAAATTATACCTAGTATTAAATCAAAAAAAAAGAAAAAGAGCTTAAAATTTTGAAAAAGTCCTAATTTGTGGCTGAATTTGTTGGGATTGAAGAAAAATTCGCTTGAGTTGAATTAACCCAAGTTTTTTAATGCGTCAAAGAGGCATAAAGCCTCTTCATAAAAAAGGATTGAGCGATTTTAGCGTCTTTCTGGGGGCTGTATGCCTAGCCAATCTTTATAAAACACCTCTATATCAGGCTCAAAATCATGGATCACAGGATACCAAGGAGTTGGGGCTTCAACATCTAAAAGGATGCCGCAATCCGGGCAAATATACTCCCGATACACTTGCCAGTGAGTATCACTGGCTAAGAGTTTAGGATACACCTCTTCCATTTTTTCTGCTGTATCGCGCACATAGATGTTTGCATGCAATTTCCAATTCTCCTCTGGAGTGCAAAACGCATGGCCGCATGAACACTTAATCACCCACTTCTTTTGAGGATCTTGCACCACAAACAAATGCGGCCCCAAGGGTAAGACGATTTTGTCATCAAAATCTACCTTATCTTGCAACACCTTCAAATACATTTGGAACCTTTCATGATCTTTAGGCATGCTAAGCATTTTTAAGACAGTGTTCCAATCCAAGTTCCCCTCTACCAAATTTTTAATTTGTTCTTGTGTGTATTTTGACATGACCATTCTCCTTTCTTTATTTCTCATCAACCAACAGAACTGTGCGCACATCAGGCAATTTGCTCAAATCCATCCTGTATTTAGATCCATAGGTGAATACGCCAAGCTCATCTTCTTTCATGCTCCAGCTCTTTGGCAAGTTCCAGAATGTTTTAAAATCGCTTAAAAACTTGGGTGAGAGATCAAAGCTAGTCGCATACATGTGCTTAACCTGTTTGGAAGCCTCTTTTTCAAGGATAGCGTTTCTTTCTTGCTCCATCCATTCTTTTACAGGGATGGATCTAGCCTTTCTGTTTTCAAGAATTTCTTTTCTTCTGGCTTTCGTTTTGGCTTCATCGCCGACCCAAATGCCGTCTTTATTTTGACTCACCACCGCACCATAAACCTTGTAAGCGTATTCTGGCAATAGCTGTTTGCTGTTGAGATCTTCTAAAATCGCATTCAAATCCCTTTCAATCGGATCGCCAAATCCAGGACCGCCTTTGATGTAATTCAAATACAAATCATAATTGTCAAAGCAGTTCTCGGTGGTGATGCATTGCTTATCCCTTTTAACTTGAGATGCATGAGAAATGTGCTTTTCATAATCTCTATCAGTTGGGTTAAAATCGCCTCCCAAAGGCAAGCTGGCGTTATTTTTAATCCTGTTTTCTAAATCGGTGTTGTGCGCTTCAAACCTATAACCACTGGCCGCTGGATAGCCCCCCATCATACCCCAATCGCTATTCATATAGCCATTACCCATAAAGAACATGGTCCAATCATGCGCACCCCACACCATTCTTAAGGTTTCAAACCCGTTACCGCCTCGATATTTTCCATACCCACCGGTATTGGCTTTGACATTCCTGCCTAGATAAAGAAGAGGCTCTGCCATTTCCCAAATTTCAACATCGCCCATATCGCCTTCTGGATTCCAAATAGCCGCTGCGTGATTCAAGCCGTCTTTTATCGCGCAAGCTCCAGTCCCACAAGAACTCGTCTCAAAGCTATTCACTGCATGGATTTCTCCATCCTGGTTGATACCACCGCCTTGCAACCAATTGGAAGTGTTAGCGTTTCCGGAATTGACCTCTTCTAAATACCCTCGGCTGTAATACGCTTGAGATAAGCCTCTCCACAAAGCGCTCCAGCCTGATACCAAGAAATGCCACGCATAAGCATGCCCGGTGCGCCTGTCATCTGGATTCATCCAAGTCCCTTTTTTGAGTCTGAACTGCGTAGCGAAATAAGCGCCATCATTGATGCGAGAAGTGGGTATCAGCGTTTGAGTCATCATCACCCAAATACCGCTAGTGAAAGACACTTGGTTGCAATTAAAAGAGTGCCATCCCCACCTGGACGCACCTTCAAAATCTAATTTCCATGTAGCGTCTTTATTGATAGTGATTTCCACAGGAGAGTGCATGATTGTGTCTAGCTTAGCAAATTCAGAGCACACGCCAATATCTTTATGTGCATAAGGCACATCCACAAACGCTACCTTTCTATACTTGCCTGGTATGGTCATGGATTTGATCCTAGAAATAAGGCCTCTTCTGCCCTCTTCAATCACCTCATCAATGAATCGCATGTAAGAATCAATGCCGTCTTCTTTAATGACTTCCATCACTAAATCCCTAATCATATGGCATCCTGCAATCCTAGTCCTTTCATCTAGAATCCAATATTTAGGCGTGCGAACCGATCTTTGAGATTCATGCAGCCAATCTTTAAAGCTTTCATCGTTCGCTCCTGTCTTGCGGCAAGTGATCATGTATCCATCCCCAAATCTTTGAACCTGTCCAGTGCTCATTGATCCTGGAGTAACCGAACCGGTATCAATCACATGCGTAACGCCGCCTACCCACCCAATCAATTTTTCATCGTGGAAAATAGGCACAAGAGTCATAATATCGCATGGGTGCACATTCCCAATCGCGCAGTCGTTATTGGTGAAAATATCCTTGTCATTGATGCCTGGGTTGTCTTCCCAATTATTCTCTACCATGTATTTGATAGCTGATCCCATAGTGCCTACATGGATAATGATACCCGTAGAAGTCAGCACGCTATCGCCCACAGCGTTATAAAGCGTGAAGCACAATTCCCCCTCTTGCTCAACAATAGGGCTTGCCGCAATCCTTTTAGCTGTTTCTCTGGCATGCACGATACCGCCTCTTAATTTAGAGAACATCTTCTCATAACCGATCGGATCTCTTTCTTTAAACTCTAGTTTTTTAAGGCCATTATAATGCCCTGTCTTTTCTGTCCTGGCTAGGATTTCATCTCTAGCTTGTTTTAAAGTTTTGCCGTTTTTCAATAAATTTGCCATTTTGAACTCCTTTATTTAATTTCTTTCAAGTGGAACAATCGGTGTTTGTCTAGTTTTGTCGCAAAGCCTTTGGGTATCACGAAAGTGGTCGCATCTGATTCCACGATCGCAGGCCCTACGACTTCATTTCCAGGCAGTAATTTTTCCATTTGCCACACATCTGCATCCACCCATTTTTTATGCCGATAGAATTTTCTAACGCCTATTTTGGCTTCTTTTGGGGGCGTAGCGCCATGCTCTTTTTCAACCGGAATCACAGGTTTTTGCGTAGCCACAACACCACGCATGATCACGCCGGTCACGCTAAAACCAAGCTCTGGAGAACACGCTGATTCAGAATAAACACGAGCGTAGGTTTTTTCATATTCTTTGACAATCTCTTCCCAATCAGCCACGCTTGCAGCTTTTGACACAGGAGAAGTGATCTCTAAATCATTCAATTGCCCCATATACTGCATCCTGTATCCAGGTCTTAAGATCACATCTTTTTGAGAAAATCCATTGATTTTGAACTCTTCAATCACTTTGAGGGTCAATTCATCCCATGCGTCTTGAATGATTTTGCATGCTTCTACTTTTGACTTGTCTGAAGAATACTGCGGTATGGCAATATCCACGCTCTTGTCGTATCTGTATTCAAAATCAGCACAAGCGCAACCAAAAGCGCTAAATCCAGCCGCCCACGCAGGCACTACCACATCCTTAAACCCTAAGCCTTCTGTATAGCCATAGGTATGCACAGGCCCCGCACCACCATATGAAAAGCACACAAAATCAGACGGGCTATACCCTTTAGCGCTAATATTGGATCGCAAGTATTCTTTAAGCTCCAAATCAAGCAACTCAATCACACCCGCAGCCGCATCTTCTACGCTAATGCCTAGCGGATCAGCGATTTGTTCTTTAATGTGTTTTTTAGCCCTATCCACATCTAATTTGATCAAACCGCCTAAGAAATTATCCGGATTCAAATAGCCTAAAACAATATGGCAATCGGTTACTGAAACCGTGTCTAATCCGCTGTCTTTCCAACAAGTGCCAACCCTATACCCCGCGCTGTCAGGCCCTAGTTTGACAGATCGGCTGTGTGGATCAATGCGCACAAAACTCCCCGCACCTGCACCAACAGAATCCATAGCCACAAGCGGTAGAGATAAAACAAGGCGCGCCATATCAGGGTCAGAAGCGATGTTGAAATTGCTCTTAACGATAAGCGCCATATCAAAGCTCGTGCCACCAATATCGCTGCATGCAATATTGTCATAACCAAGCGTTTCGCCTAGCAATTTAGATCCAATCACGCCTCCAATAGGACCGCTCACGATCGTTCTGGCAAGCTCTTTAGCTTTCCAACTAATGGTGCCTCCATGCGTTGCCATCACACGAAGATCAAATTTAGCGCCATGCTCTTTGAAGCGGTTGCTGACTTTAGAGAGAGTTTGTCTGCTTGGCTCAGCCGCATAAGCTTCTAAGATAGTGGTGTTCATTCTGTGGCTTTCTTTTCTTTGAGGGTAGTAATCCACCGAAGCGAATACGGGAATATTTTTACCCAATTTTTCAATCTCTTTTAACGCTATATCTCTAACGATCCGCTCGCTTTCAGCGTTTTTATGAGATTGCAACAAGCAAATCACAATGGCCTTTGCACCTGCGTCTAAAAGCTCCTTAACAGCAACTTTAACCTCTTCTTCGCGCACTGGGATAACCACTTGCCCCTTGACATCGGTTCTTTCTGTAACGCCTCTAATCCTTTTTAAAGGAATCAGCGGATCATCATACTTGTGCGTGTTGATATGCAACCTTTCTTCTAGAGCATACCCCAAGTAGGATTGCAACGCTCTGCCCATAGAATGCATTTGCTCAAAACCCTTATTGCAAATTAGGCCCACTTCCATCCCACGCCTTTGGACGACCCGATTGAGCATCGCCGTGCCTGAATACACGCAAGTGATCAACTCTGGATAAACCTTATCCACATCCGATTTCCAGTGCGATAAAGCGTCTTGCGAGCTATTATAAATAGCTAAGCTCTCATCTTCTGGGTTGCTTTGGGCTTTACCAACTACGAAACTGCCATTTTCTTTCACAAAAAACGTGTCCGTCATGGTGCCACCGGCATCAATACCCATCACCTGAACTTTTGCGTCTTTCATTTTTTAGACTCCTTAGTATTAAAGTGTTGCTCGAGGTAACCTATCAAGGTAACCTGTTCAAATTGTAGGGCTGATTTTTAAATGGAAATCGTTTATTTCAAAGTTGTTTGCAATAAGGGAAAATTTGGTGTAATAAAGTGAAAAGTAGTAACAAATTCATTCAAAATGCTACTGATATTCATCTTAAATTACCCAAAAATATCATATAAATATCATATAGGCAGAAAAACATTAAACTGATATTAAATCAAAAGGCGAAATTCAATTCTAAAGTGCCGATTTGATGGTGCTTAGGTTGGGATTGGAAAGTTTTACTAATATCAGTGATCGTAAAAGCCACCCTAAAGCTACGCCACATCATAGCCGCTCCTATTTCACTGGCATAAACAAAGTATTCCAAATTAGCAATCCCTCTAGTCTCAGGGCTGTTGCCTTGAATGAAGATGTTAAGGGGTTGGAAGCGCCCAAAAGCCCCTACAAAAAAATAGATGGAAAACTTATCGCTATAAGGCATGCCCCCATCAAAAGCGGTATTGACCTTATTGACCCCATAATCAGCGTCCAAGTTATACCCAGCCCTAAAGAGAGAGCCGAGTTGGAAATAATCCCTCGCATTACCCAATTCCACATTAAACCCAGGCATCAACTCCATAGAAAAAAAACGAGTCTTTAAAAGGGGGACTTTTTTGAGCAATTGGTAGTGCAATTCAAAAATAAATTCGTTTTTGAGCTGCGTGTTCCAGCCATAAAATTGGGGGTCATGACCCCATTTATGAATGAGACGCTGTGTTTGAGCGGCCAAAGAATCTTGCCCTGTCGTGCCTAAAGAAATCGTGAATAATTCCATGAAAGTTTGATGGCGGTTATACACGTTCAAATTCACCCTCAAATACCCCCATAAGGGTGGTTGTCATGCAAATGCACCAGTTTTCTGTTTTTAAGCGAAGGGGTATACATGTCTTGGGCGAGAGAAATGCCAAAACGAGTAACCCTGGGGCTTTTATTGAAAAACCCCAAATACGAAGACCATTTCATCGCTTTATTTTTAGAAAAGTCAAATTCTTTAGTAGAAAAGCCTATTTGATTGCCTGCCGTGTAATACTCATCAATGTAAGGGTTGATATAACCATCATTTTCAGTCATCAAATTGATAGAATAGCGTTTAGAGGGCGTTAATGGGGTAGGAATATCCTCTTTTGCCCATGCAAACGTTCCTAATGATAAACATAAAATAAATTTGAAAAACAAAACACTTCCTTAGGTTATTATGGGGGTTATTGTAACGAAATAAGGCTTAATTACAAGAGCGTTTAAAGGGTAAAAAGAGAAAACTTTACCCATTGAAAAGAGCGTGGTTTTAGGCATAAAAAACTCACACTAAAAAATAAAACACCCCACACACGACTAAGCCTACAAAAATTAAAGTCAAAACGCAATAACCCATAATATCTTTAGCACCCAAACCTGCAATGGCTAAAGCGGGCAAAGCCCAAAAAGGCTGTATCATGTTCGTCCAAGCGTCTCCCCAAGCGATAGCCATAGAAACCACGCCCGGATCCACCCCCAAGCTTTGGCCAGCTGGGAGCATGATAGGAGCTTGAATCGCCCATTGCCCTCCGCCTGATGGAATAAAAATATTGACAACCCCTGCGCTCAAAAAAGTCATGAGCGCGAAAGTTTTTTCATTAGCGATGTGCGTGAAGGCTAAAGAAAGCATTTGCGCTAAAGAATGACCCCCCACGCTATGGCTTGCCATCATCCCCATAATCCCAGCATAAAAAGGGAATTGCAATAAAATCCCAGCCACGCTCCTAGCGGAACGATCGATCGCTTTCACATAAGCTAAAGGGGTTTTATGCAGCAAAATCCCTAAAAAAAGGAAAATCGTATTGACAATGTTTAAACTAATCCCTCCCCCTTTAAAAAAATAAACACCCAGATACCCAAAACCCAAAAAAACCAAAAGATAAGAAAGCAAAGCGCTGTTTTCCAAAAAATGCGCGATCGTTTTGTCTTGTTGGTGGTCAATGAGTTCAATCTCTTTGTATTCGTCTTTTAAAAGCTTTGAATCAATCTCAACAATTTCTTCTTTTTTAGGATGGATTACTGCCATTAAAAAGGGTAACCCTACAAGAATGATCCCTATAATGATTAAATTATAGGCAGAAAAAATCGTCTGACTGATAGGAATAGCTTTTTCAATCACCCCAGCGCTTATTTTGGATAGATTTTCATTTTGGGTGGCAACGCTTAAAGGGATAGAGCCTGATAAACCCCCATGCCAGATGACAAAACCCGAATAAGCGCTAGCAATAAGCAGCCTGTAATCCACCCCTTTAACCTTTTTGGCGATCTCTTTTGCAAAAATCGCACTAATCACCAAGCCAAACCCCCAGTTGATCCAATTAGCGATTAACGATAAAAAAGTAACCAACCATAAAGCCGTATAATACCCTTTAGGTAAAAACGCTAGATATTTTAAAAGTTTTTGGACTAATTTAGCGCTAGCCAAAGCCTGACCCAACACCAAGATAAGAGCCATTTGCATAGAAAAACCTAAAAGCGTCCAAGCGCCATTCCCCCAACTAGAAATGACAGACGAAGCATCTTGCCCTGTCAAGCAATAAACAAGAACAAACACGACAAACGATAAAAGAGCGACCAAGACAAAGGAGTCCGGCAAACATTTAGACGCCAAAAACACGCACGCTGAAGTCAAATGCCTTAATAAAAACATAAACACCCCCTTTTATAAGCTATAAGTGCACTTCAAATTCAGCTTCTGTTTTTTCTCTCACTTGATCAAGGCTGACCCCCTCTTGCAATTCCACTAATTTCATGGCGTTATTGGAAAACTCAAACACCGCTAAATCCGTTATCAATTGATGCACCACGCCTTTTCCCGTTAAAGGCAATAAGCATTCTTTTTTCACTTTAGACTCCCCGTATTTGTTGCAATGCTCCATGATCACAATCACTTTTTTAGCGCCATGCACCAAATCCATGGCCCCTCCCATGCCCTTTATGAGCTTTTTAGGGATCATCCAATTAGCCAAATCCCCATTTTGTGAGACTTCCATCCCTCCTAAAATCGCTAAATCAATATGCCCCCCACGAATCATCGCAAACGAATCCGCGCTATTGAAAAACGAAGCGCCCGGCACCACGGTTATGGTTTCCTTTCCTGCATTGATGAGATCCGCATCAACGCCCCCTTCTAAAGGGTAAGCGCCAATCCCTAATAGCCCGTTCTCGCTCTGGAAAACGATATTCATCCCGCTCACTTCATTAGCCACCAGCGTGGGCAAGCCTATCCCTAAATTCACATACATGCCCTCTTTTAATTCCTTTGCCGCTCTTTTAATGATAGCCTCTCTCATTTCGCGCTCCTTGTGGTGGTTTTTTCTATCCGTTTTTCAAATTTCTCGCCCTTATAGATGTGCTGCACATAGATTCCTGGCAAGTGTATTTCATCTGGGTCTAATTCCCCGGCCGGGACAATTTCTTCCACTTCAGCGACGCATATTTTTGACGCCATCGCGCACAAGGGGTTGAAATTTCTAGCCGTTTTTCTAAACACCAAATTCCCTAAAGTATCGCTTTTATAGGCTTTAATAAGCCCATAATCGCCTGTTATCGCTCTTTCTAAAATATACTCCTTGCCGTTAAATTCCCGTGATTCCTTGCCTTGAGCGATCAAAGTCCCAACTCCGGTTGGGGTGTAGTAAGCGGGTATCCCAGCCCCTCCAGCGCGCAAGTTTTCAGCGAGCGTGCCTTGCGGTGTCAAAACGACTTCAATCTCTCCGTTCAGCATTTGCGATTCAAAAATCTTATTTTCTCCCACATACGAAGCGATAATCTTTTTGATCTGCTTTTTTTCTAAAAGAATGCCAAGCCCAAAGTCATCAACGCCGCAATTATTGCTCACGACAACCAAATCCTTGATGCCTTTCTTATAAATGTAATCAATGGCGTATTCGGGTATCCCGCACAGCCCAAAACCGCCCACTAAAATAGTGTCCCCATCTTTTAACCCGCTCAATGCTTTATCTAAATTAGTTATAACCTTATTCATCTCATTCTCCTTATTTTTGTTCAACTACCACAGAAAGACCTTGTCCGCCGCCCACACACAATGACGCGCAACCCACGCCATGACCGCTACGCTTCATCTCGTGTAAGAGAGTAACCAATATCCTAGCGCCGCTCGCGCCAATAGGGTGGCCAATGGCTATCGCGCCTCCATTCACATTCACGATATTGGGGTTTAATTCAAGCTCTTTTAACACGGCGATACTTTGCGCGGCGAAGGCTTCATTGAGTTCAAAAAGATTGATGTCGTTGAGATTCATTTTGACATTTTTAAGGTTGTTTTTAATAGCGATGCTAGGGCATATACCCATTATATCCGGACTGCAACCACCCAAACCAAACCCCTTGATAGTGGCCATGGCTTTTAACCCCAATGTTTGTGCTTTTTTAGCGCTGCATAAAATGATAACACTCGCGCCATCATTGATCCCTGATGAATTTCCTGCCGTTACCGATCCGTCTTTTTTAAAAGCGGGTTTGAGCTTTGCAAGGGATTCTAGTGTCGTGTCTCTAGGGTATTCGTCTTCTTTAAAAACCACCACGCCTTTTTTATTCGCTATTTCAATGGGCGTGATTTCTTCTTGGAATTTCTTTGCATTAATGGCGGCTCTTGCTTTGAGTTGCGATTGGAGTGCGAAATTATCTTGTTCTTCTCGGCTGATGTGGTATGCTTGAGCGACATTATCAGCGGTGATCCCCATGTGGTAATCATTGAACGCATCCCACAATCCGTCATGGATCATGGAGTCTATCATGTTCGCATTCCCCATTCTTTTCCCCTCTCGCATGTCAAACGACAAATAGGGTGCTTTGCTCATGTTTTCCACGCCACCGCACACCACCACCTCATCGCGACCAAGCATGATGCTGTCATGCGCTAACTGGATAGCTTTCATAGACGATCCGCAAACCATATTGACGCTAAAAGCGTTTTTGTCATTAGGGATGCCAGCGTCTAGTTGGATCTGCCTGGCGATATTTTGACCTAAACCAGCGCCTAAAACATTGCCTAAAATGACGGAATCCACATCGCTAGGCTTAAGAGAACTCGCATTCAAAGCGTCTTTAAGCACGCAAACACCCATTTCTCTAGCGCCCACGCTCTTTAGAGAGCCTAAAAAACTCCCCACAGCGCTTCGTTTTGCCGCCACTACAACCACTTCATTCATGTCTTCTTTGCCTTTAAGTTGATTTATCCGAATCATAGTATCACTTTTAGATAATGGGCGTCCTAATAGGTTTGATTTTGTTTTAGATTTTGTTTTGGATTGAGGGCGATCCGTTTATTTTTTTCACAAAAATATTATTCTTATCGTTCAATGGTTATTGCATAATATAGCTTCAAGTGGGGATCTAAAATCAAGCAGATACGCGCTTTAGGCTCATGTTTCTCTAACGCTTTAAAAAATTTCTTTCTAATCAGTCTTTACCTAGTTTCAGGGTTTTAATAGAATTTTAAATAAACTCCCTAATCTCTTTCTCTAAAGCGTTAATAAAAACGCTTGAATAGGATTTTTCCTTAGGGAATTTGGCTAAAAAATCATTCAATAGCCCAAGGTATTGCTCCTTATTTAAAGCCCCTTTCAGCACTTCGTATTTTAAAAAAAGCCAGTAAGTGTTAAGCACATCGCTTTGGCAATAGCTATCAATAATCTCTTTTTTCTCCTTTTGGCTTAAATTAGGGTTGTAATAAATCGCATGCACTAAATCCCCGCTCACATCAAATTTACCAGGAATATTTGTCATAGAGCAAATGCCATTCAAATTCAACCCCCTAACGGATCCATAATGGCTCAAGCTATCCATTAAATCCAAATGAAACTGCTCGCTATAACGCGCGCGGTAATTTTCCCACAATCATAAAAAATATTTTTAAGGCTTTAAAAAACAATAGATAGTTTTTCTAAAACTCACATGAAAAAATCCAGTTAAGTTACCTTGATCTTTTTAACCAAAGAATATAGTGTTACATTTTTCTAGTAAAGTTTTATGCCACTTTAAAGCTTTTTCTTCCCCTTTATAAAGTTTTAAAGTGTCATGAATAGCTTGTATAAATTCATGTGTATTTTGAAAAGCAAAAGCCTTATTGGTTTTAAAAGCACTATTAGGGCGTATATTATAAATCATTCCTCTTTTTACTTGCACTTTTAAAGGATAATAAGATGAACGCCCTGCAATTTCATAAATTTTATGCAAATAAATTTCTTTAATTAGAATATCCCCATTTTCTTGCATCTTATAGGCAAAAATCAAGTAAAAAGTGTTTAAAATTTGTGGATTTTCTAACAATCTATCACAATAAGACTCAAAATTTGCAATATCAAATGCAGGGTTTTTTTCGTATTGAAAAGCCTTGATTTCTAAAAACTCCCAAATTTGTAATTCTTGATTAAACAATAAAAAATCAGGAAAACTTTGTGAATTTTTTGGTTCTTCAAATTGATAGCCAACCTGCAACATAAAATCTTTAAGCCATTCTTGCAAAACAAACCCTACTGTATCTTTGGCTTTTAGAGTAGTAGAAATATTAGCCAAACAAAAAGTAATTTTTCCTTGTGTTTTATCCCATTCGATCTTTTTTAAATCTCTATAAAGTCGTGTTGTACTTATAGTTTATCCTTTTATTATTGCTAATAAGCCAAATTATAGCCAAAAACAATTATAATAACTCCATGATAGTAGAACAAGACCTTTTTGCACCATTGTTGAAACCCAATAATTTTAAGCCCTATTTCACAGATTATAAAAATCAAATTGTGCGTTTTGTAGATTTATTTTCAGGTCTTGGTGGATTGCGTTTGGGACTTGAACAAGCTCTATCTAGCATAGGGTTAAAATCACAATGTGTTTTAAGCTCTGAAATTAAAAAAAGTGCCTTACAAGCTTATATAAATCATTTTAAAGAAACGCCACAAGGTGATGTTACACAAATTGATACAAATGCTATTCCTAATTTTGATATTTTATTAGCGGGTTTTCCTTGTCAACCTTTTTCTAGTGCTGGGAAACGACGAGGACTAGACGATACTAGAGGAACTTTATTTTTTGAAATCATGCGGTTTTTATTAGCTAAAAAACCTAAAGGATTTTTGCTAGAGAATGTTCCTGGACTTCTTACGCATGACAAAGGAAAAACTTTTTCCATTATGTTAAGCCATTTAAAAGAATGTGGTTATTTTGTCAATTATAAACTTTTGAATGCCAAAGATTTTGGGGTTGCACAAAATAGAGAACGCCTTTATATTGTAGGTAGTTTATCTTGTCCTATTGATTTGAATAATTTTCCTACTACAAAATGTGTTTTTAAAGATGTTCAAGAACACCACTTGGAACTTTTAAATACCCCTTTCACAAAAAAAATTTTGTCTCAATTTACTCCAGATGAACTTTATGGTAAGGCTATTAAAGATAAAAGAGGGGCTAGCAACAATATCCATTCATGGGATTTAGAGCTGAGAGGAGCGGTTAATCAAACTCAAAAAGACTTTCTTAATCTCTTTTTAAAAGAAAGACGCAAATCTAAATATGCCATACTTTGGGGAACACCCAAGAAAGATGGTGTACCTCTTAATTTGAAAAGTATTCAGGATTTTTTTAACCATGTAGATTTAATCAATTTGTTAGATGATTTAGTCGTTAAAGGCTATTTAAAAAAATTTAAAAATCCTAAAAATAACGAATTTGGTTTTGCTCTTAGTGGTGGAAAACTTTCTTTTGAATTTTCTAAAATCTTGCACCCTAATGAGCCTACTCCAACCTTAGTAGCGAGCGATATGCATAAAATGGGAGTAATAGATTTTAAAAACAAAAAGGTAGGATTACGGCGTTTGAGCATTCAAGAAGGATTAAGATTGTTTGGTTTTCCTAAAAATTATAACCTAAATACATCCTACAAAGAAAGCATGGATTTATTAGGCAATAGCGTGTGTGTACCTGTTATTCAAGCCATTAGCAAGAGACTAATAAAAATTATATAAAAAGGGATTGAAACATCTCAAATAAAGTATATAGCTAATCTTAAAAACACATTTTTTATTTTATTAAATTTATAGAATTTTAAATAAACTCCCTAATCTCTTTCTCTAAAGCGTTAATAAAAACGCTTGAATAGGATTTTTCCTTAGGGAATTTGGCTAAAAAATCATTCAATAGCCCAAGGTATTGCTCCTTATTTAAAGCCCCTTTCAGCACTTCGTATTTTAAAAAAAGCCAGTAAGTGTTAAGCACATCGCTTTGGCAATAGCTATCAATAATCTCTTTTTTCTCCTTTTGGCTTAAATGTGGGTTGTAATAAATCGCATGCACTAAATCCCCGCTCACATCAAATTTACCAGGAATATTTGTCATAGAGCAAATGCCATTCAAATTCAACCCCCTAACGGATCCATAATGGCTCAAGCTATCCATTAAATCCAAATGAAACTGCTCGCTATAACGCGCGCGGTAATTTTCCCATTTGTTTTCTTGGCTGTAAAAAGCGTCTAAGGTTAAATTGTATTTAAGGGCTTTGAGCGTGAGTAGGGGCATATCAAAACCTCTGCCATTGAAGCTTATTAGGCGCGGTTGCTTTTCGTTAAAGTATCTAAAAAAATCTTCTAAAAGCTCTTTTTCGCTTGTAAAACCCTCTTTATTTTCGTGTTTTTGACCAAAATTCCCCACTTTGATAAATTGCCCGTAATCATCGCCAATGACTGCTGCAATAGAGATAATTTCATGCAAATAAAGGGGCAAAAATTCGCTCCCGCTTTTTTCTTTTTGCTTTTCAAAACTCCATTCACAGATTTTTAGCGCATCATTTTCTTCTAATTGAAAATGCTCTTTACACAAGCTCACGCTAGGAATGGTTTCTATATCAAACACGCACAACATCACACGCTCCTTTCACATTTTGACATTCTTGTCTCGCTTTTATTATATAACAATTAGTCTTATAGCGCTATAGTGCTAACTTTTAAAAACGATATAACCAAAAATTAAAAAACTTTAATGCGGAGCATTCAAACCCAATGAAAGAAATCACTATCGCCCTTGTGGGCCAGCCTAATGTGGGGAAATCCTCCCTCATCAACGCTTTGAGCAACGCCCATTTGAAAGTGGGGAATTTTGCCGGGGTTACCGTGGATAAAATGGAAGTGGGCTTGATCCATAAAGAGCATCAAATCACTATCATTGATTTACCGGGCACTTACGCGCTCAATGATTTCACCACTGAAGAAAAGGTTACTAAAGATTTTTTAGAAAAAGGGCAATACGATCTCATTCTCAATGTGGTGGATTCCACCAATTTAGAGCGTAATTTAGCCTTAAGCATGCAGCTATTAGACACGAATAAAAAAATGCTTCTTGCGCTCAACATGTGGGATGAGGCGCAAAAAGAAGGCATTAAAATCAATACAGGAAAGCTTTCTAAAGAATTAGGGGTTGTGTGCGTGCCAACAAGCGCAAGATCCAAAGAAGATCGCTTGAATACCGAGCTTTTATTAGATGAAATTGTCAGGCTTTATTCTCAAAACACTACAAATAATGAAAGCATAAAAGTCCCGTCTCAAAGCTTTAAGGAGTCTCTAAAATACAGCCAGAGCGCTCAAAGAATCGCTCAATTAGTGATCAGTGAAAACCAACAAAACGCGAGTTTTGAACACACTTATAAGATTGATAAGATTTTAATGCACCCTCGTTATGGGATTTTCATTTTTTTAGGGTTTATGTTTATCATTTTTTCCTTGAGCTTTTTAATAGGAGGGGGAGTGCAAAAAGCGCTTGAAGCAGGGTTTAAATTTTTGAGCGATAGCGTTAAAGAAAATGTGGCTAATGAAGATTTAGCGTCTTTGGTGGGCGATGGCATTATTGGGGGAGTGGGAGCGACGGTTTCATTCTTGCCTTTAATTGTGGTGTTGTATTTTGGGATTTCCTTACTAGAAACGACAGGCTATATGAGTAGGGTAGCGTTTTTACTAGATGGGATCTTGCATAAATTTGGCTTGCATGGGAAGAGTTTTATCCCTTTAATCACCGGTTTTGGCTGCTCTGTGCCCGCTTACATGGCGACAAGAACCTTACAAAACTATAACGAACGATTGATCACGCTTTTTGTAATCGGGTTTATGAGTTGCTCGGCAAGACTCCCTATTTATGTGCTGTTTGTAGGCTCGTTTTTCCCTTCTTCAAGCGCGGGGTTTGTGCTGTTTTGTATTTATATTTTGGGGGCGGTTGTGGCGTTAGTGATGGCCAAATTACTCAAATTAAGCGTGTTTAAAGGGCAGACTGAATCCTTTATCATGGAAATGCCCAAATACCGCTTTCCCAGTTGGAGAATGGTCTATTTCAGTATCTATACCAAATCGCTTTCTTACCTTAAAAAGGCTGGGACTTATATTTTAGTGGGAGCGATTTTAATCTGGTTTATGTCTCAATACCCTAAAAGCGATGCGGCTATGAAAACTTATAAACAAGAAAGCTTGTTAGTGGGTAAAGACACCACCCTTTCAAGCGAAGCTAAAGAAGAAAAATTAAAAGAATTAAAAACCAAATTGGATCAAAAGAATTTAAAAAATAGCGTTGTAGGAAGAGGCGGGGCGTATTTGGAAAAAGTCTTTAGCCCTATGGATTTTGATTGGCGTTTGAGCGTTTCGCTTGTAACCGGATTTATGGCTAAAGAGGTGGTGGTTTCTACTTTGGTGGTGTTGTTTTCTTTAGGGGATCAAGATGAAAAATCTGACGCTTTTAGAAAGATTTTAAGAAAAGAAGTGAGCGTGCCTAGCGGGATCGCTTTTATCGTGTTTGTGATGTTTTATATCCCTTGTTTTGCAGCGACCATTACTTTTGGTAGGGAAGCTGGGGGGATAAAGTTTGTGGCGTATTTGTTCATCTTCACAACCGTTGTAGCGTATGCGTTTTCCTTGGTAGCTTTTTATGCGACTCAAATTTTGGTTTAAAGGCTAACCATAAAGGGTTTAAAAACCCTTTATTTGTTTAAAATTCACCCCATTATAAATATTAAAAAATTTTTATTTTTCTTTATATCCTAATCTTTTCTATAAACATTCGCATTAATCGGTATTTTTGATAAAAAAGTCATTAATATTATTATCTAAATAATAATTTTTTAAAAATTTAAGCTAAAACTAATAATGGTTATTATAAATTTCACCTTGTTGTAAAAAAGAACATTTTTCATAAAAGGTGGTAAATGAAAAGAATTTTAGTCTCTTTGGCTGTTTTGAGTCATAGCGCGCATGCTGTCAAAACTCATAATTTGGAAAGGGTGGAAGCTTCAGGGGTGGCTAACGATAAAGAAGCGCCTTTAAGCTGGAGGAGTAAGGAAGTTAGAAACTATATGGGTTCTCGCACGGTGATTTCTAACAAACAACTCACTAAAAGCGCGAATCAAAGCATTGAAGAAGCTTTGCAAAATGTGCCGGGCGTGCATATTAGAAACTCTACCGGTATTGGAGCTGTGCCTAGTATTTCCATTAGGGGGTTTGGTGCGGGAGGCCCAGGGCACTCTAATACGGGAATGATTCTAGTCAATGGGATCCCTATTTATGTCGCGCCCTATGTTGAAATTGGCACGGTTATTTTTCCTGTAACCTTTCAATCTGTGGATAGAATCAGTGTAACTAAAGGTGGGGAGAGCGTGCGTTATGGCCCTAACGCTTTTGGCGGTGTGATCAACATTATCACCAAAGGCATTCCTACCAAGTGGGAAAGTCAGGTGAGCGAGAGGACCACTTTTTGGGGCAAATCTGAAAATGGGGGGTTTTTCAATCAAAATTCTAAAAACATTGATAAAAGCTTAGTTAATAACATGCTTTTTAACACCTATTTAAGAACGGGGGGTATGATGAATAAGCATTTTGGAATCCAAGCTCAAGTCAATTGGCTCAAAGGGCAAGGGTTTAGATACAACAGCCCTACCAACATTCAAAACTACTTGCTAGATTCGTTGTATCAAATCAATGATAGCAACAAGATCACCGCTTTTTTTCAATATTACAGCTATTTTTTAACAGACCCTGGGTCTCTAGGTATAGCTGCCTATAATGAAAATCGTTTTCAAAATAACCGCCCTAATAACGATAAAAGCGGGAGAGCGAAGCGATGGGGAGCTGTGTATCAAAACTTTTTTGGGGACACGGATAGGGTAGGTGGGGATTTCACTTTCAGTTACTATGGGCATGACATGTCAAGAGATTTTAAATTTGATTCTAACTATTTAAATGTCAATACCAATCCTAAATTAGGCCCTGTTTATACCGATCAAAATTATCCAGGATTTTTTATTTTTGATCATTTAAGGCGTTATGTGATGAACGCTTTTGAGCCTAATTTGAACTTAGTCGTCAATACCAATAAAGTTAAGCAAACTTTTAATGTGGGCATGCGTTTTATGACGATGGACATGTTCATTAGATCCGATCAAAGCACGTGCGAAAAATCAGATATTATTGATGGGGTGTGCCATATGCCCCCATATGTTCTTTCTAAAAAGCCTAGTAACAATCAAGAAATGTTTAACAACTATACAGCGGTATGGTTGAGCGATAAAATAGAGCTTTTTGATTCTAAATTGGTGATAACTCCAGGGCTTAGATACACCTTTTTAAACTACAACAACAAAGAGCCAGAAAAGAACGATTTTTCCGTATGGACCAGTAAAAAACAGCGTCAAAACGAATGGAGTCCCGCCCTTAACATTGGCTATAAACCTATGGAAAATTGGATATGGTATGCGAACTACCGCCGCAGTTTTATCCCCCCACAACACACAATGGTAGGCATTACTAGGACTAATTACAACCAAATTTTTAATGAAATTGAAGTGGGGCAACGCTATAGTTATAAAAATCTATTGAGCTTTAATACCAATTATTTTGTGATTTTTGCCAATCGTTACTATGCGGGAGGCTATAGTCCACAGCCTGTGAATGCTAGGAGCCAAGGGGTGGAATTGGAATTGTATTACGCGCCGATTAGGGGTTTGCAATTCCATGTGGCTTACACTTACATTGATGCACGCATCACTTCTAACGCTGATGATATTGCTTATTATTTTACAGGCATTGTCAATAAACCCTTTGACATTAAAGGGAAGCGTTTGCCCTATGTGAGTCCTAACCAATTCATATTTGACATGATGTATACTTACAAGCACACGACTTTTGGAATCAGCAGTTATTTTTATAGCCGCGCTTATAGTTCTATGCTCAATCAGGCCAAAGATCAAACCGTGTGCTTGCCCCTAAACCCAGAATACACAGGGGGGCTAGAGTATGGTTGTAATTCAGTGGGGTTATTGCCCTTGTATTTTGTGTTGAACGTTCAAGTAAGCTCAGTCTTATGGCAAAGCGGTAGGCATAAAATCACTGGGAGTTTGCAAATCAATAACCTTTTTAACATGAAATATTATTTTAGGGGAATTGGCACAAGCCCTACAGGAAGAGAGCCCGCGCCAGGGAGATCCATTACAGCGTATTTGAATTATGAGTTTTAAATTAATTTCAAGCTTTTATAGCTTGAATGTTTGATATTAAACCATTTTAAAACTCGCCACTAAATTTTCGGTCAATAAATTAAACCCATCTACTAAAATAAACACTAAAATTTTAAAAGGTAAAGAAATCATTACAGGCGGGAGCATCATCATGCCCATCGCCATTAAAATAGAGCTAATAACCATATCAATCACCAAAAAAGGCAAGTAGAGTAAAAAGCCGATTTGAAACGCTGTTTTCAACTCGCTTATCATAAATGCCGGGATTAAAACGCTCAAGCTCACCTCATCAGGGGTTTTAGGGTTAGGCAAATTCCTAATCCTAAAAAAAAGCGCTAGATCCTTTTCTCGTGTGTTTTTAAGCATGAATTCCTTGAAAGGCAGAGCGCTTTTTTCAAACGCTTCGGTGTAAGAAATCTTTTTATCCATATAAGGCTTAATCCCTGTATCATAAGCCTTTTTCAAGCTAGGTTCCATGATAAAAAAAGTCAATATCAAAGAGAGCGAAACTAAAATTTGAGTGGGTGGGGTTTGTTGCGTGCCTAAAGCAGTCCTTAAAAAAGAAAACACCACGATCAAACGGGTGAAACTCGTCATCACTAAAATCAATGATGGGGCTAAAACTAAAAGCGTGAGCAGGGCGATGACATTAAGGGTGGTTACGAGTTGTTTAGGATCATTAGGAGCGTTTAAAGAGAGATTGACGCTAGGCAAAGCGCTATCAGCGCTCATTAAAGGGCATATTAAAGGGCAAATGAGGATTAAAAAAATGAAAAAACGCAAAATTCTAGCCTTAAATCTTTGATGAAACGAAGTCAAATTATAAGATAAGGCATGTTAAAATTCCCTAAAAAAAGGATTTTAATGCTTTCTGTAATCATATTAGCCGCTGGCAAAGGCACTCGCATGCATTCTAGCCTGCCTAAAACTTTGCACACCCTTTGCGGAGAGCCTATGCTGTTTTACATTTTAGAAGTGGCTTTTTCAATCAGTAATGATGTGCATCTTATCTTACACCACCAACAAGAACGCATTAAAGAAGCGGTATTGAAGCGTTTTAAGGGCGTCATCTTTCACACTCAAATCGTGGAAAAATATTCAGGGACAGGTGGGGCTATCATGCAAGAAGATAAAACGCCTATTTTTACTCAACATGAGCGGGTTTTGATTTTGAATGCGGACATGCCCTTAATCACTAAAGGCACCCTCACCCCCTTATTAGAAAGCCAGAATAACGCTATAGGTTTACTCCATTTAGCTGACCCTAAAGGTTATGGGCGCGTTGTTTTAGAAAACCATCAGGTTAAAAAGATTGTAGAAGAAAAGGACGCTAATGATGAAGAAAAAACCATTAAAAGCGTGAACGCTGGCGTGTATTTTTTTGAAAGAAAGTTTTTAGAAAGATACTTGCCCAAGCTTAATGACCAAAACGCCCAAAAAGAATACTACCTCACGGATTTAATTGCTCTAGGAATCAATGAAAACGAAACAATTGACGCTATTTTCTTAGAAGAAGAGTGTTTTTTAGGGGTGAATAGCCAAACAGAAAGGGCGAAAGCTGAAGAAATCATGCTAGAAAGACTGCGAAAAAACGCCATGGACTTGGGGGTAGTGATGCAATTGCCTGGTAGTATTTATTTAGAAAAAGGCGTGAGTTTTAAGGGGGAGTGCGTTTTAGAGCAAGGGGTGCGTTTGATTGGGAATTGCTTGATAGAAAACGCGCGCATTAAAGCTTATAGCGTGATAGAAGAGAGCCAAATCATTAATAGCAGCGTGGGGCCGTTTGCCCATGCACGCCCTAAAAGCGTGATTTGTAACAGCCATGTGGGGAATTTTGTAGAGACTAAAAACGCCAAACTTCAAGGCACTAAAGCGGGGCATTTGAGCTATTTAGGGGATTGTGAAATAGGGAAAAACACAAATGTAGGGGCTGGCGTGATCACTTGCAATTACGATGGTAAAAAGAAACACCAAACGATCATCGGTGAAAATGTCTTTATAGGGAGCGATAGCCAGCTAGTCGCCCCCATAAATATCGGCTCTAATGTCTTAATCGGCAGCGGCACCACCATCACTAAAGACATTCCTAGCGGTTCGTTGAGCCTTTCACGCACCCCTCAAACCAACATTGAAAACGGGTATTTTAAGTTTTTTAAGAAACCTTAATTTGTTTAAATAATGAAAAATCCTAAAATATTATAATCATTTACCTTAATTCTGTAATTTGTGTAGAAACAAAACACTTATTAATCTTTTTGTGATATTTTACTAATCTGTAACAATACTTTGAATGCGATTGTGGTATAAATATTCTCATCAAGGTGTGCCAAACATGCCTTGAGTCTCAATTTTTGAATCTCAATTTATGAAAGGATTTGTTATGAGTGGATTAAAAGCATTTAGTTGTGTAGTGGTTTTATGCGGTGCAATGGCTAATGCGGCTATAGCTAGTCCTAAAATAGAGGCAAGGGGTGAATTAGGCAAACTTATAGGGGGTGGTGTTGGGGGTTTTGTTGGTGATAAAATTGGAGGAGCAATTGGGGTTCCTGGAGGTCCAGTGGGTATTGGATTAGGGAAATTTGTTGGTGGCACAGCAGGAGGATATATTGGGTCTGAAATAGGCGATAGAGTAGAAGATTACATCCGTGGCGTTGATAGAGAGCCACAAACTAGAGAGCCACAAAACAAAGAGCCACAAACCCCAAGAGAACCTATCCGTGATTTTTATGATTACGGCTATAGTTTTGGGCATGCTTGGTGATCTTAAATGAGCCAAGGTGATGGGGGGGAAGGAAATAACATGGATACTACAAAAGAGAACTTGAATGGCTCAAAAGAGCGTTTGAGTTATACTGAATACAATGTGGCAATGGGTTTAGTTGCTATAATTTGTTACTCCATAGTTTTTAGAACAGCTCTTTATCGCTCAGATGTTGGTGATCCGATTTTCAACCCTAAAGATAGTTACTATGTGTGGCTAACGATTCTAATAGCGGCTTTGTTGTCTAACCTCTTGTTCAACCCAAAAGGCAGGTCGTCAGGTTATTTCATTATTGAAACTTGGCAAGGATTCCCCAAGTTTTTTAAAGCCATTTTTAAGGCTAGGTTTTTTGGCGCGTTTTATGACGCTGTGTTAGGAGCAAGACTAAGGGATTTCTATATGGTGCTTTTAACGATACCTTTTGGTATCGCTATGCATGAAATTTCGGCGTATTGCGGGCATACTAGCAACTTCTTTGTAGAGGGTTTGGTCATTTTGGTGTTTCAATATTTTCTTAAGCTTTGCGCTAAATTAGGGTGGTGATTTAACCCAAATGTCATTAAATGGAGGGGGTATAAAAAAATTAAAAAACTTTAAAACTCATTCTCATTAATAGAACAAATCCAACTTGAACTTTTCTTTTTCTTAAGTTTTTTATTGATACAATGACAAATTTAAAAAACAAACGATTTAATTCAAATTTAAGGAAAAATTTTGATTACGGTGGTTAAACGAAACGGGCGCATTGAGCCTTTGGACATTACCAAAATCCAAAAATACACTAAGGACGCTACGGACAATTTAGAGGGCGTGAGCCAAAGTGAGCTGGAAGTGGATGCGAGGTTGCAATTCAGGGACAAGATCACTACTGAAGAAATCCAACAAACTTTGATTAAAACCGCTGTGGATAAAATAGATATTGACACGCCTAATTGGAGCTTTGTTGCCTCAAGGCTTTTTTTGTATGATCTATACCATAAAGTAAGCGGTTTTACAGGGTATAGGCATTTGAAAGAGTATTTTGAAAACGCTGAAGAAAAGGGCCGCATCCTTAAGGGCTTTAAGGAAAAATTTGATTTAGAGTTTTTAAATAACCAGATCAAGCCTGAAAGGGATTTCCAATTCAATTATTTAGGGATTAAAACCTTGTATGATCGCTATTTATTAAAAGACGCTAACAATCACCCTATTGAATTGCCCCAACACATGTTTATGAGCATTGCGATGTTTTTAGCGCAAAACGAACAAGAACCCAACAAAATCGCTTTAGAATTTTATGAAGTTTTAAGCAAGTTTGAAGCGATGTGCGCGACCCCCACTCTAGCGAACGCGCGCACCACCAAGCACCAATTAAGCTCATGCTATATTGGCAGCACGCCGGATAATATTGAGGGGATTTTTGACAGCTACAAGGAAATGGCGCTGTTGTCCAAATACGGCGGGGGGATTGGCTGGGATTTTTCTTTGGTGCGCTCTATCGGGAGTTATATTGATGGGCATAAAAATGCGAGCGCTGGCACGATCCCGTTTTTAAAAATCGCTAACGATGTGGCGATTGCGGTTGATCAATTAGGCACACGAAAGGGCGCGATTGCGGTGTATTTGGAAATTTGGCACATTGATGTGATGGAGTTCATTGATTTAAGGAAAAATAGCGGCGATGAAAGGCGAAGAGCGCATGATTTATTCCCGGCCCTTTGGGTGTGCGATTTGTTTTTGAAAAGGGTTTTAGAAGACGCGATGTGGACTTTGTTTGACCCTTATGAGTGTAAGGATTTGACTGAGCTTTATGGGCAGGATTTTGAAAAACGCTATTTAGAGTATGAAAAAGATCCTAAAATCATTAAAGAATACATTAACGCTAAAGATTTATGGAAAAAAATCTTAATGAATTATTTTGAAGCCGGCTTGCCTTTCTTGGCCTTTAAAGATAACGCCAATCGGTGCAATCCAAACGCCCATGCAGGAATCATTCGATCCAGCAATTTATGCACAGAGATTTTTCAAAATACCGCGCCTAACCACTACTACATGCAAATAGAATACACCGACGGTGCGATAGAGTTTTTTGAAGAAAAAGAGTTGGTAACGACAGATAGTAATATCACTAAATGCGCTAACAAGCTCACTAGCACCGATATTCTTAAAGGCAAAAAAATCTATATCGCTACTAAAGTCGCTAAAGACGGGCAAACGGCGGTGTGTAATCTAGCGAGCATCAATTTAAGCAAAATCAACACTGAAGAAGACATTAAAAGGGTCGTGCCGATCATGGTCAGGCTTTTAGACAATGTGATTGATTTGAATTTCTACCCTAACCGCAAAGTCAAAGCCACCAATTTGCAAAATAGGGCCATAGGGTTAGGGGTTATGGGTGAAGCGCAAATGCTCGCAGAACACCAAATCGCTTGGGGGTCTAAAGAGCATTTAGAAAAAATTGACGCTTTAATGGAGCAAATCAGCTACCATGCGATTGACACGAGCGCGAATCTAGCGAAAGAAAAAGGGGTTTATAAGGATTTTGAAAATTCAGAATGGAGTAAGGGGATTTTCCCTATTGATAAAGCTAACAATGAAGCCTTGAAGCTCACCGAAAAAGGGCTTTTTAATCATGCTTGCGATTGGCAAGGTTTGAGGGAAAAAGTCAAAGTCAATGGCATGCGTAATGGCTATTTAATGGCGATCGCTCCCACAAGCTCCATTTCTATTTTAGTAGGCACAACCCAAACGATTGAACCCATTTATAAGAAAAAATGGTTTGAAGAAAATTTGAGCGGACTAATTCCTGTCGTAGTGCCTAATTTGAATGTAGAAACCTGGAATTTTTACACATCAGCCTATGATATTGACGCTAAAGATTTGATTAAAGCAGCGGCCGTGCGCCAAAAATGGATCGATCAAGGCCAAAGCATCAACGTGTTTTTACGCATAGAAAACGCTAGCGGTAAAACCTTGCATGACATCTACACGCTCGCTTGGAAATTGGGACTCAAATCCACTTATTATTTGCGCAGCGAAAGCCCTAGCATAGATGAAAAAAGCGTGTTGGATCGCTCGGTGGAGTGTTTTAATTGCCAATAATATAAGCTTAAATAAGCTAATCTTTGCTAAAATGAGATTTAAAATGAGATTTAAAATGATTTAAGGAAGATGAATGCTTTTTGCGATGATTGGTTCAGGGGGGGTTATCGCTCCCAAGCACTTGCAAGCGATTAGAGATACAGGGCATTTTTTGGATTGCTCTTTTGATGTTCATGATAGCGTGGGGGTTTTAGATGAGTATTTCCCGCAATCAGAGTTTTTTACCAATATTGAAGATTTTGAAAAGCATTTAGAGCAGTCTAAGGCTATGGGTAAAGAAATCAACTATTTGAGTGTTTGCACGCCCACGCACACGCATTTTGATCACATCCGTTTCGGGTTAAGAAACGGCATGCATGTGATTTGTGAAAAACCCTTAGTTTTAGACCCTAGCGAAATACAAGAATTGAAAGATTTAGAGGTGAAACACCAAAAAAGGGTGTTCAGTCTTTTGCCCTTGCGCTTGCATTGCGACACGCTGGCTTTGAAAGAAAAAATTAAGAGCGAATTAGACAAAAACCCTGAAAAGGTGTTTGACATCACGCTCACTTATATCAGCGTTCAAGGGAAATGGTATTTTTCTTCATGGCGAGCGGATGTGAATAGGAGTGGGGGGCTAGCCACTCAAATGGGAGTGAATATCTTTGACACTTTATTGTATTTGTTTGGAGGCGTTAAAGACAAGGTTATCAATAGAGAAGAGCCTGATTGCGTGTGCGGGATACTCTTTTTAGAGCATGCTAAGATCAGATGGTTTTTTTCCATCAATCCAGAACACATGGGAGTGGCTAAAGAAAAGGTTTATTATAAAATGATCCTAGAGGGTGAAGAAGTCAATCTCACGCAGAGCTTTGACAATCTGTATATAGAAAGCTACAAACAGATTTTAGCTCAAGGGGGGTTTGGCTTGGATGACGCTATGGCGTCTATCAAATTGGCTTATGAATTAAGAAATCTCTCTCTTAGCGAACCCAATGAAGATTCGCATGCTTTGTGTTGCAAAAACAAAACAGACCAGTAAAGGCACCACTTTTAAAAGCGTTGTTTAGGAGGGTTTGGTTATTGGTGTTTGATTAAAATAGGGTTGTTTTTAATTTTCTTTTAAGAGTGGGTTTTTACTTTTTTTAAGGGTTTTTTATGGATATTTATGCGTTATACATAGCGATAGGGCTTTTTACTGGCATTCTATCAGGGATTTTTGGCATTGGTGGGGGGTTGATCATTGTCCCTATCATGCTCGCAACTGGGCATTCTTTTGAAGAATCCATTGGGATTTCCATTTTGCAAATGGCGCTTTCATCGTTCGTGGGATCTGTTTTGAATTTCAAAAAAAAATCGCTTGATTTTTCTTTAGGCTTGTTGATAGGGGCAGGGGGGCTGATAGGAGCGAGTTTTAGCGGATTTGTTTTAAAAATCGTTTCCAGTAAAATTTTAATGGTTATTTTCGCGCTTTTAGTCGTGTATTCTATGATCCAATTTGTTTTGAAACCCAAAAAAAAGATTTTATAGCGGATACTAGACGCTATCATTTGCAAGGTTTAAAATTATTTTTAATTGGCGCGCTCACAGGGTTTTTTGCTATCACTTTAGGGATTGGTGGGGGGATGCTCATGGTGCCTTTGATGCATTATTTTTTAGGGTATGATTCTAAAAAATGCGTGGCGTTGGGGTTATTTTTCATCTTGTTTTCTTCTATTTCAGGAGCTTTTTCTTTAATGTATCACCACATCATCAATAAAGAAGTGCTCTTAGCGGGGGCGATTGTGGGCTTAGGCTCTGTTATGGGCGTGAGCATTGGGATTAAATGGATCATGGGGCTTTTGAATGAAAAAATGCATAAAGCTTTGATTTTGGGGGTGTATGGTTTGTCGCTATTGATTGTTTTATACAAACTCTTTTTTTAATTGATGGTTTTATACCACTACTATTTTAAGACCCCTAAGAGTTTCCCTTTAGAGTATTTGCATTTGTGTGCTAATGAGAGCCATTTATTAAGATTGGATTTTGATGCGGCCAATTTTTCTCATAACACCCCTATGAATACCCCATTAAAACTCAGCGTTCAAGCCTTGGAGCGTTATTTCTTGGGACAACTTTTTGAATTTAATACGCCTTTGGATTTGATAGGGACTTCTTTTCAAAAACAAGTTTGGTCTGCGTTAATGACTATCCCTTATGGCAAGACAAAAAGTTATGATGAAATCGCAAAGCTTATTAATAACCCTAAATCTTGCAGAGCGATTGGCAACGCTAATCATAATAACCCTATTTCTTTGATCGTGCCTTGTCATAGAGTGGTGCGTAAAAATGGCGCTTTAGGAGGGTATAATGGGGGCATAGAAGTCAAAAAGTGGCTGTTAGAATTTGAAAAGCAAAATTTTAAACCAGCAAGCTAAAAACCCTTTAATTTCTTAAAAAATGGGGTTTTAGTCGTTTTATGGTAAAAATCATTTTTTTAAGGGAGTAGGGGGTGTTTTTTAATTTTCTTCCCAAATGCTCGCCGCTTCTTCTAAACGCTCTTTGTCAAAATGCGTGTAAATCCTACTCGTATTCAAGCTCGCATGCCCTAGAGCTTCTTGAACTAAAATCAAATCATGGCGTTTTTGATAGAGCAAGGTCGCAAAAGAATGCCTTAACATGTGCGCCCCATTTTTCTCCCGCCTGAGTCCTGCAAAATTGATGATACGCTCCACTTGCTTATACAAATACGCTTGCGTTAAAGCCATGCCTTTTTGGTTGCAAAACAATAAATCATTTTTAACAGGATATAATTCCCTTTCTATGAGCCATTCTTTCAAAAGGCTCTCAATGTGGAAAGCTTTGAGCATCACCGCCCTGTATTTATCGCCCTTACCTTTAATCAAAATCGTATAACAGCCATTTTCTAAAGTAAAATCCTTTATTTTAAGCTGCAAGGCTTCATTAGAACGCATGCCTGTAAAAACGATGATTTTAATGAGCAAGCGGTTTCTGGCGCGCACTTTAGCGGACATTTCTATTCTATCAATGCTCTCTAAAAATTTTTCTAATTCTTCATTGTTTAAATGAGTAGGGAGCTTGTTGCCTGCGCTTTGATTGACTCCACTGATGTTTTTAAGCGTGATATTATAGATATAAGATTTTTCATTTTCATCTTGATTTTGCTTGTCTATATAGCTAAAAAGCCCTAACAGGGCGATTCTGTAATTTTTCTTAGTGGCTAAACTCAAACCTCCGGTATAGATGTTTAAAAATTCAGCCAACATGACTTCGTCTATATTTTTGAGCGATCTTAAAGAAATCTTTTGAGCGTATTCGTAGAATTTGAGTAGGGGCAGTGCGTAGGTATTGATACCTAGTAATCCAACATTACGGGCTTTTTTACAAACTTTTTCCAATTGGCTTGAGCTGATGAACGCATGATTGAATTCGTTCAAACATTCAAAAACCTTGTTTTGATCTTTCACTTGGGAATTAGACAGGCTTGTGCATTTGTAACGCAAAAAGCGCCCAATCCATAGCAAAAGATTTTCTATAGGGTCTTTTAATTCTTCTAGGGGGTGTTTCATTTAGGGTTGAACTTTATTCTTTCAAGTGTGTGTCAAGAATAAAATAGCCTTCTCTAACATGACGCGCTAAAGAACCGTGGCTATGATTTTTTTCAGCGGTTGATGTGGTTGAAACGATAATTGATAGTTTAAAACCTCAATAATATGATTCGATAGATCTGCTTTATTTTGTGATAATTTTTGTAACAATTGCATCTCTAGACTCTTGGGAGTTAAAATATTAACAATGGTTTTATTTTGTATAATATAAAAACCTTTGCGGACACAAGATTTCAGTATGGATTGAATTTTCAAATATGAGTGTGATTCTCTTGTTCTCATCTTAGGTAGTCTCATATCTCTCAACTTTTTTCTAGGCACATTGACAATTAATTGATGAGAATTGTCAATATCGAAGATAAAATAGAATGCATCATCAAGCAAATTATATTCAATTTTAATTTGATTTATTTCAATGATAATATCGTTTAATAGATCTTGTTTATATTGCACTAATTGTGTCTCTAAATCCTTAGGATCTATGAAACAATAGCTAGAACCTGTATATTCCTTGCTTGCATAAGATAAAGCATTGCTGATAATTCTTTCACCGACTATCTTACCACTTTTTAAATTCTCAGCGATTTCATTGATCTTAAAGTTTTGTGCAGAGCTTTGCTTATATGTCTCATTCTTTTCTTTTTGCTGATCTCTTTCTTCAATCACTCGTGCCTTTAGTTTATTTATTGTTTCACTTGGTAGGGTTTCAGAATAGTCAAGCAAAAATGTCTCACGAAACCGCTTATAGTGCGACTTAATATCTTCCATGTGTTTTTCAAAAGTTGAGTTTATGCGAAAATCACTACTTGAATATTTATTGTCTACAAAACAATCATTATGGGGATACAATGTTATGGAGATACGATCATTTATTATTTTTTTATTTTTTATTAAAAAATCTTTATAATCTTCAATTGGATTCTCATCTAATACAAAAGAATAAAACTCATTCCTCAACTCCAAAAGAGAATCCCAAAAAGTCTTGGGGTTTGAAATTCCAATTTTAACTTTTGTAGATCCGAATTCTTTCCCAAAAAAATGCGTTCTTGTTCTTAGGAATTTTATCTCTTTTGTGTCGGTGTTTTGCGAGTCTTGCTTGTTTTCGCAATAACAAATCGCTGTTGGATTACAATGCATTTTGGCTAACACCAACAAGTAGTTTTTTAAATTGAATGTCTTGAATGTCGTGCTTGGCTCGTTTTCATATACAAAAAACAAGCTTTCGCTAGGTCCAATAATAATCTCAACAAACCCTATAAAATGACGCTTATTTATTAAGAAAGATCTTATCTGATCTTGCTTTGTTGGTTCAGAAGAAAGGTAGCCACTTCTCATCGCGTTTTTAAAATGCGATAGAATTGGTCCAATGAAAGTGATAACCCCAAAAGGCGAGCGATTATTGATTTTGTTAAAAAGCATTTGCCATTCTCCAGAATTATTGTTGTGATCAAATCTTATTGTCATATTATTTATTCCTTTCTCAAAAATCTCTTTTAGTTATGAAAACTGCACTTTTCAAACTTTTAAATCAAGCCATTATACCACGCTACGCCACTAACTACAATATAATATAAAATTCCAAACAAGATTAAGTCCCCCCTTTTTTAAATACCAATTTTTTTATCCCTTTGATTTGACAAAGCGAGCGATGCGTTCAATCCCCTTTTCAATCTGCTCTTCTGAGCATGCAAAAGACAAACGGACATAACCTTCCAATCCAAAAGCCTTTCCAGGCACTAACGCTACGCCTTCTTTTTCTAACAACTCATGGCAAAATCGCATCGAATCCCCCCCACAAAGACTACCAATATTAATAAACAAATAAAACGCCCCATCAGGTTTTAAAGCACTCAGCCCTTCAATCGCATTGATTTTTGCGTGGGCTAAATCACAGCGCTTCTCAAAAGCCTGACGCATCGTTTCAATTTCTTTATCCACCAACCCCTCAAGCGCCACAATAGAAGCCATTTGCGTGATAGAATTGATATTGGAAGTGCATTGGCTTTGCAAGTTGTTCATCAATTTGACTAATTTTTTATCCTTGCTCGCTGCATAGCCCATACGCCAGCCTGTCATCGCCACTGACTTGCTCAAGCCATTAATGGTAATGGTGCGTTTTTTCATCTCTTCGCTCACCGCCGCGCAAGAAACAAACTCCCCTTTATAGACAAGCTTTTCATAAATTTCATCGCTAAGCACCCAAACTTTTGTCTCTTTCAAAACTTCGCCCAAAGCCTCTAATTCCGCCTTACTATAAAGCATGCCGGTAGGGTTTGATGGGGTGGTGAGAATGAGCATTTTTGTTTTGGGGCTTAAGGCGTCTTTAAGCTGCTTGGGGGTGATTTTAAAATGGCTTTTTTCATCGGTTTGAATGAATTGACTCACCCCTCCGCTGTATTTCACAAGCTCAGGGTAAGTTACCCAAAAAGGCACAGGGATAATCACCTCATCGCCCTCCCCTATTAAAGCTTGAATCGCATTGAACAAGCTTTGCTTAGCGCCATTACTCACTAGAATTTCACTCAGCTCATAATCCAAGTTGTTTTCTTTTTTCAATTTAAAAGCGATCGCTTTTAATAGTTCTGGAATCCCAGCCACCGGCGTGTATTTGGTGAAGCCGTCATTTAGGGCTTTTATAGCCGCATCTTTAATCGCTTGTGGGGTGTCAAAATCAGGCTCGCCCGCTGAAAAACTTAAAATATCTTTTCCTTGCGATTTCAATTCTTTAGCGAGCGTGCTGATAGCGATCGTTGTGGATTCTGAAAGGGATTGGATTTTAGAGGAATATAACATGCTTAATCCTTGTTAATTTTTTGAACTATCATAACATGATCAAAAAGATTTTAATTCTAATTTTCAAAAAACTTTCAAAAATGTTTCAAAAGAAAGCGGTGGTCTATGTAAGAAAACTCTAATTGAAAATCCAATTAGAGAAAAACAAGCGTTTTAAATCAGAAATTGTAACGATACCCCACATAAAGGCTGTATTGACGGCGGTAAGTGAAGCTCAAATTCCCATGGTTAAAATAATAAACATTGATAGTAGGAATCTTCACGCCAAAGTCAAATTCTTGATGCCGGCCAATATGGGTGCGGATCCCTAAATTAAAAAGGAACTGGAAAATCGCCGGATCAAGGCTATAAGAGGTGTGCTTATAAGGGCTTTTAGTTTCCAAAAAGGCCCCTGTCGTATTACCCCAAGAGTTGCCCGCGATTTGAGCCCCAAAAAAGAAACCAAAACTCGCATCTTCTTTATTGATGACATTATACAAAGTGTCAATACCCACACCATAAGTGAACATGTCAGACAGATTGCCCATTGTCCCTACTTTGGTCGCACATGGTTGGTGAAGCTCACACCCCCCACCATTATCTGATGTTAAAGCGTTCGCTCCAAACACGGCATGCCCATAATCCATGAAGCCGTAATAGCGCGCACCAAACCATCTCTTTTCCCCGAAAAACTGCTTATAACCCACAGTAAGCCCTAAGCCTTGCATAACGGCTAGATAGTCGGTTTTACCCACAGGGAACTTAGGATAGTTAAATTCACTGCTTTTAGGGGGGTTTTTAACGCTTTGCGAAGCCTGACCGACTTGATAGCTAATCCCCAAATACCAAGCGTTTTTCTCGCCTTTCACTGCTTTATACTCTTTTGGCTTTTCCAATTGTTTTTGCACTTCTGTGCTGCCTTCTGCTGCCAAAAGATTATTACCTAACACTACCGATAAACAGAGCGTTTTAAACACTACAAACTTTTTCATACAACATTTTTCCTTCTAAAAGTCTACATTTCGTATAATAATAACATAATAATCTATAAAAAACCTAAATTCTTAAGAAAAACACCCCTAAAACTTAAAATTTTAAATTTTCTGAGGGGTTTTAGCGGTTTTGCTTGGGTGATTTTTCTGTTTTTGGGGGGATTTTAGGATAGGTGGGGTATAAAAAGCGTTTGTTTTCACGCCCTCTTATACCCCTTTGTATTGTTGGTTTTTCACTCAAACCTCTTTTCGCTGATCTTTTCTATCAAATCCACGCTTTTTTCAGAAAGTTTGATGACCCTACAAAGGAGCTCAAAAACATATTTGCCGCCGGCGTAATCGTTCGGGTTGTTTTCAATCAAGCTGTCTTTATCCTTAGTCTTTTTATAGCGTTCGATCACCCAGTCAATCGCGCTTTTGCCATTCAGTGCATAGTCAAAGGCTTTTTGTGGGATCTTAGTGATAGCGATATGGTCGTTATAATGGATGCGATCCCCTTTTTTGGCCATTGTTTCCACATCATAATAACCCTCTTGTTCTGCGTTCATTAGTGTGGTGTATTTAACGCTTGTGTGCATTTCCCCATTCTCATAGTTCAAATGCAACTCTCCTAATTCTTTGCCAAGCACAGAAAGTTCTTTAAAATCCTCGCTCAAAGCGACGCGCGGCGCTTCTTTAGCGAGGGAATTTTAGCGAGGGAATTTTTGTATTTTTCCAAGTAGCCTTTATGGTGGAAAATCGCATAAATGTAGTAAAAAATCTCTTCTTCAGTAATAGCATTATCTTTATAATGCCTCCTAAAGAGATTGAGCGCATAGCCGCTGATAGCGTTATAGCGATTCCCCAGATCGTCGTAATAATACAAGGGATAAGTTTGATTGGGTGAAATCAAACTAAAATCAGAAATACAATCGCTTACAAGAACGCTAAAATCCTTACCATTTCCCACACCAGTATTAATCACCACATTGCGTGCGCTTTTGTCCGGGAAAATTTTTGGCAATTGGTATTGTCTGTGTATCCAATCCTTATCCCAATAAAGCCATTGTTTGTTAAAAGGGCGATATAGGGCTAATCGCATGCGATCTTTATGGCTTTCTTGCAGATTTTTATTTTTAATGAGATTGTTTTTCAAATCATCAGTCCAAGCGATTTTCGTTTTATCGGTGGTGATTTCTTGGTTGTTGAGTTGCTTATAAAGATCGGCTGATTTGACGCCTTTGGCGCGTTGTTTGAAAGCTTCCCTGAAATGTGCATTAAAGCGCTTCAAATCAGCGTTATAAGTGTCAATGCATTTTTGCACCGAATGCATTAAAGCGTTTGGAGAAAAACTATACACCCAAGGATCACGCCCGCTTACCACCCCATTAGAATTGAGATCAAAAATAGTATCAAATATTTTGAGTTTTGGGTCTCTTTTTAAAGGGATGAGTTTTTCAAATTCTTCATTCCTTTGGTTGATCCAATCGCCTTTATTATTCGGGGTGATTTCCTTAAAAGGCACAGATTCCAAATTTTCAAAATTTGCGAGTAAGTTGAGTTTGGCTTCTCTTTTCAAGTAATCTTCCACTTCATAGTAAAAAATCGTATTATTGGGAACGCTCTTATCTTTCACAAAAAAGATAACCGCTACCGTCGCCCTGGATCCGCTATCAAAGATTTTCCCTCCCTCTTTTCTTGACACTTCTCCCGAAGTGCGCTGATTCCCCCTCAAATTCAATACATAAAGATGCGCAAATTCTTGTGCCACGCATTTTCTGAATCCGTCCGCGCTTTTAGAGTCAATAAAACTCCCGTTCACCACAAAGCCTAGCACCCCCCTATCTTTAAGAAGTTCGCTTGCCATATAGATGCTTTGAATGAGCGTGTCTCGTGTGGTTTTCCCCACTTTGGCGGTGGAATTTTTGCCGTATTTTTCATAAACCCTTTTTTCAAGCTTAGGGTGTGAAAGGTTTTGGTTGTTATCGTTTTCGCTTTTAGCACCGGCTGAATAAGGCGGGTTGCCTATGATGACTCTAATGTTTTGTTTTTCTATGGTGGATTTGATTTCTTTGTTTTCTTTCAAATCCTCAAAGAATTTAAATACCCCCTTAGCGCTTTTTTCTTCCAAATAATCCAAGCTGTCCGTGAGCGCAATATTTTTGAAATTTTTTAACGAGCCATCCCTACTTTGCGCGGCTTGGGTGATATTGATTAAAGCGATATAATAAGACAAAAGCACGATGTCAAAAGCGAATAAATGGTTTAAAAACTTCTCTTTTAAGGCTTCGTCGCTAATGAGCGCGTTTTCTTTAGAAAGCAAACGAGCGATAAAACTCCCGGTTCCGGTGAAGGGATCAAAAATCGTGATGTTTTTATCGTTAAAATCCGTATTGAAATGCTTTTTCAAAATGCCGTCAGTGGCTCTTAAAATGAAATCCACCACCTCTATAGGCGTATAAACGATCCCTAGTTTTTCGCTTTGCTTTCTAAAGGCTTCTTTAAAGAAAGTGTTGTAGAGGTTTTTAATGAGTTCTTGTTGGCTTTTTTGGCTTTTGGCACGCGTGGCTTCGGTTTTCACGCTTTCATAGAGGTTTTTAAGACCTTTAGTTTCTCCTTGTAATCCCAAAGTGGAGAGTTTTTCTACCATTTTATCCAGCGCTTTAGAGATAGGGTTTTTGATATTGTCCCCAAAAATTGCATCAAAAATAGGCTTAGTGATGATGTGAGAGGTGATCATGTCTAAGGCTTCATCTTCTTTGATGCTTTGGTGGATATTGCTTCTTAAGGAATCCAAAAAGCCGTGGAAAATTTCAGGGTTTTTTTCAAAAATATCTTTCAAGCGATGATTCAAGGTTCTTGCGATATTGCCCGTTTTTTTGGCGAAATTTTCCCAATAGTTCCTGTCCCCTAATTTAGTGGGCATGACATTATACACAGCGTTTGCTAGATCTTGCAATAAGATAGCGTCAAAAAGGGTTTTTTGGGCTTGTTTGGGATCTTGCTTTGTTTTATCTTTTTTTGGCTCTTCATCGCTTTGATTTGTTTCATCATTGTCATTGTCATCGCTTCCAAAGATTTTGATTTTTTCTCTAAAAGTGGCTTCATCAACCAGGCTTGGGTCATGGCTTCTTAAGGCTTTTATCACTTTCCAAATGTTTTTGAAATTGGTGTTATTGACGGCTTCATCCAGGTTTTCAATTTCACTCTCTTCTAAAGCGATAGGCAAAATGATATAGCCTCTTTTCTTGTGTTTGGCTTTTCGCATCACCCTACCCACCGCTTGGATAATATCCACCATAGCGCTTTTGCCATCAAAAAAGACAATGCTATCTAATGCCGGGACATCCACCCCTTCGCTCAAACACCTAGCGTTACTTAAAACCTTGCAAGTGTTAGGTTTGAATTCATTGAGTTCTTCTAATTTTTCAAGCCTAACCTTACAATTCATGGTGCCATCAATGTGATCGATGCTGATTGTTAGGTTTTTAAAACTCTTTTTCTTCAATTCTTCATTGTAGCATTCCATAATCGTTTCAAAGGATTCTTTAATACGCTTGCTCGTGTCAATGCTTTTACAAAAGCTTATGGCTCTTTGAGAGGGAGTGGTGTCGTTTTTGTTTTGCAAGTCGTAATCTTTTTTGTTTTCATCATCTAAAGCGATTAAATCCTGCTTGGCTAACCCTTTATGAGTGCCGATAATCTTACAAACAAATTCGTTATTGATGAGCTTTTTATCCAATTTAGTGCCTTCGGCTTCAAGCTTACTGATCTTTTTATTCACGCTGTTAGTAACGCCACTTAAATTTTCTTTTCGCACCGCTAAAATCATGACTTTGTAGTCTGTGAGAAGATCTGAAGCGATCGCTCTTTCAAAATTGAGCGTATAGATTTCTTCGCCAAAAATCTCTGCATCGTCCATAGAATAGATGGCATTATCGCTCTCTTTGGCTTTAGCTTTAGAGCTTTCGCTATAAACTTTAGGCGTGGCGGTCATATAAAGGCGTTTTTTCGCTTTGATATGTTCATCGCTATGACAAAGCGTGAAAGCGTTTTTATCATCCCTTTCATTACTAGAATACATAGCCCCTACCGTTCTGTGGGCTTCATCGCAAATGATGAGATCAATTTTGCCCAAACCCACTTCTTGCGCTTCTTGGATACGCAACGCGCTTTGATAGGTTGAAAAGATGATGAAGCGCTTGTTTTCTTTTTGAGCTTTTTGATGAACGCTTAAAATGTCTTCAAGGCGAGTGGAGGGCTTTAAGGGGAGCTCAGAAAAATTAATATCATCGGTGTCATCATCGTTTTTATTTTTCTTACCTTTCCCGACTTTATCATCGCTGCACACGATAGAAGCGTAAAAAGGCTCGCTTTTTTCTTGCGCGTATTCTCTAAAAGTTTGAGAAAGCAAAGCGATGCTTGGCGCTAAAAAAAGCGTGATTTTGGGATTTAAAGCTTCCATGATTTTTAAAGAAGTGTAGGTTTTGCCTGTCCCGCATGCCATAATGAGCTTGCCTCTAGTGTTTTTAGGGTCAGAAAAATACTCTTTGGTGGCTTTTATCGCTTCTATTTGGTGAGGGCGTGGCTTTTTCTTATCGCATAAGGGGAGTTCGCCTTGAGTTTGCATAGGATCAAACTTTTCCCAATCAATCTGAGAATGGATAAAATCCTCTTCAGTGATTTCAACAATATCAATCCCTTTGCTTCTTCTGATTTGCTCAATTTCGTTAAGAGCGGCTGAGGTTAAATTAGAAGTGGAGATGATGATCCCTTTTTTAAACCCAACCTCTTTTACCCCGCTTTGCAATTTGGATAAAAAAGTTGAAAGGTCGTTCAATGAGACGCTGTCTTGATGGAATTTGCATTGCACGGCGATGTATTCTTTTGAAGTCGTTGTGATCACCATATCAATCCCACGATCGCCTTCATTCCCCCTTAATTCCCAATCGCTCCAAAGCTCAATAGTCTCGTATTCGTTAGCACTGTCATGCTCTATTAAAAAACGCCTAGAAACTTTTTCAAACCAACTCCCTTTAAGGCGAAGGTTGGGTATGGCTTGCAATTTTTCTTTGATGAGTTTGAAGGTGTTGATTTCTGACATTTTTCATTCCTTAAATAGTGGCGTTAAAGTTCTGTATTATATAAAAAGATGTTAGAAAGTGGGGTTAAAAAGGCTTTTTATTCAGCGCTTTTTAAAGCTTTAGCGATGAGTTCTAAAGGGTGCGAAAATTGCGGGGTGTTAGGGTCGTCTAAAGACTTTAAGGCGTTGTTTAATTGCATGTGGCATGCCCCGCATTCAGCGCTTAAAATTTCAGCTTTAGTGTCCATGATTTCCTTAGCCCTAAGAAGCCCTACTTTTAAAGAAAATCCCGCCTTTTCTGTTTGCATCGTAATCCCCCCAAAACCGCAACAATTATCCGGCATTTCTTTAATTTCATAATGCAAATTGAGCAAGTTGCGCACTTCTTTATGAGCGTTTAGGGTTTTTTTGGCATGGCAAGGGTTATGATAGGTGATAGTCTCTTTTTTTCCCTTAGGGATTTTTTCTAAAAGATGTTTTAAAGGGGTGTGTTTCTCTAAAAACACGCTCGCCAGATAGATTTTAGGCGTGATTTTTTCCAAGCGCTTCAAATACAAATCCCTATCTTTTTCGCCTAAAAACACCTTGTAATAATCGTTGATGAGCATGCTAGCGCATGTGGCTTCAGGCACAATGATTGCATCCACTTCATCTAAATAGCTTTCAAACCATTCTATGTTTTTTTTCACTAAAAAAAGCGTGGTGTCTTTATCGCCGGTAAAATACGCCGGTGCTGAGCAGCATTCTTGCTTAGGGATGATCGCTTGAATGTTGAGTTTTTCTAAAATATACAACAAGCTTTCCCCCACTTGCTGGTAATGGTAATTGCTCAAGCACCCTATAAAAATGGCCACTTTTTGAATGGGGTTTTCTAAAGGCTTAACCTCTGCATGCTTTTGTAAAAAACTTTTTTGATTTAAAGGAGGCAGTGCGCTTTTTTTAAAGCGTTTGAATAAGCCTTTAAACACCGCCCTAGGCTCTAAACTATCCCCCACTTGCTTGAAGATACAAGGGGCTAAAAAATGCGCCACCGAAAACACCCTATCCATTTTTTTGCGGTTTTTTAAAAGGGAAAAATAGGATTTTTTATACCAAGCGATGCCATGCTTTTGAGCGATTTTTTCTCTGGCTTTTTCTATTAAAGTGTCTATGGGCAAATGAAAAGGGCAAATTTCCACGCAAGCGGTGCATAAAAAACAAGTTTCTAAAAGGTGCTTTAAATTCGTATCTAATTGGAGCTTGTTTTGAGCGTTTAGGCGCATCAAATCTAAAAAGCCCCTAGGCGAAGTCGCCTCGTCTTTATGAATGCGATATATCGTGCAACCTGGCACGCATTTAGCGCATTTAACGCAAGCGTCCCCTACTTCTTCAAAGATATTTTCATTCATAGCGTTTTACTGAAATGTTTTTCGCCCCCACGCAAATACGCGTCAAACTCCATGGCCATGTTTCTTACGAGCATGCCCCCTGTTCTTGTCATCTCAAAGCCTTTAGAATTGAATGAAAGCAGGCCCGCTTCTTCATAAGGCTTTAATTTTTCTAATTCTTTTTTAAAATGCGCTTTAAAATCAATAGAAAATTTTTCCTCAATCTTAGAGTAATCCAATTTTAAATTGCTCATCATTTGCATGATCACTTCTTTTCTTAACACATCTTCTTGGCTGAGCGCTACACCCCTTTCTACCGGTAAATGCCCCAAATCAAGGGCTTTTTCATAGTGGTGCAAGTCTTTATAATTTTGCGTGTAATAATCGCCCCCTTCGCCAATACTCGTAACGCCAATGCCAATGGTTTGAGTGAATTTCTTAGTGGTATAGCCTTGAAAATTACGGCGTAATTCCGCTTTTTGAAGGGCCAGATACAATTCATTATCGCTTTTAGCGAAATGATCCATGCCTATCATTTGGTAATTGGCTTTTTCTAAAAAACTGATAAGAGATTCTAAAATCTCTAGTTTGTCTCTAGGGCTTGGCAATAGGGTTTCATCAATTTTACGCATCGTTTTTTTCACCCAAGGCACATGCGCGTAATTGAACACCGCTAATCGGTCCGGATCCAATTTCAAAACCCATTCCAAAGTTTTTAAAAAACCCTCTTTAGTCTGATTGGGCAAGCCATAAATCAAATCAAAATTAATGGATTTGATGCCGTAATCTCTAGCGAGTTTTACGGATTCTTGAACCATTTCAAAAGGCTGGATCCTATGAATGGCTTTTTGGACTTCAAAATCAAAATCCTGAACCCCAAAACTCAAGCGGTTAAACCCCCTATCAAACAAGGTTTGCATGTGTTCTTTAGTGAAATGCCTAGGATCAATCTCGCAACTCATTTCAATATCTTGACTGAAATTAGGGAAAACTTCTTGAATGCTTTGCGTGATCTCATCTAATTGAATGGGCGAAAAAAAGGTCGGCGTGCCGCCTCCATAGTGGAATTGCGCCACTTCTCTGTTAGTGTCCATGGCATTTTTTAAAAGGGCGAGTTCTTTTTTAAGGTAGCTGATATAGCGGACTTTTTTCTCTTCTAAACTGGTGTAAATGACTGAACATGCGCAAAAATAACACGCACTCCTGCAAAAGGGCAAATGCGTATAAAGCGATAAGGGCATGGGGTTTTTGAGGTTGTCATGGTTAAAAAACGCCGTTTTCAAGCTCTCTTCATTAAAATTTTCTTTAAACTCCACCGCTGTGGGGTAGCTGGTGTATCGTGGGCCGGGCTTGGAATATTGCGAAAATTTTTCAAAATCAATGGTTTGCATTAAAAATTTTCCTCATCGCTATTGTCAAAATTTTCAAAATTATTCTCATTAAAAGGGGCTGTTTGAATATGTTGTCAAAATTAAAAAATAAATTAGGGTGTTCTTTTTTGATTTGTTTGACAAAGTTTAAGGTGTTGATATTGGGCAAATTCCCGTCTTTTTGGCGTAAATTTTCCAATAATTGCAAAGAAACTTCGCGCACGTCTTCAAAATCAATCGGCGCTTGGGTGATAATATCCCTTTCTAATTCCGCCCTAAGCCTGGCTTCAAAAGCCTTTCTGGCGTTTTCTGCCAAAAGAGAGATCACGTTATCTGGCACCAAAACGTAATTTTTATCTTCTTCATCAGAAATAAAGTAGGCTTCATTTTTTTTAAACGCCCCTTTTTCTAACTCTAAAAGCATTTCATTAGCACTGATTTTTTTGAGAAAGGCTCTGTTTTTTTGGGTGGTTAGGCTATGGATAAGTTTTTGTGATTTGGTTTTAGAAACTCGTTTTTTAGGTAATTTTTCCACTTTATATCCTTTTTAAGCTGATTGTATCCAATTTCGTTTAATTCTCATTATAAATCGTTTTTAAATACTCTATTTTTGAAGTCAAATTGAGTAATACCATATCGGCCAACACCAATGAAAGCAAACTCTCGCACACCACGCTCCCTCTAATCGCAATGCAAGGATCATGCCTGCCTTTTAACAAGCATTCGCATTCGTTATTGTTAATGTCTATGGTTTGTTGAGGTTGGAAAATGCTTGGCGTGGGTTTGAAATGCACTCTAACAATAATTTCTTCCCCATTGCTCATGCCCCCTAAAACCCCACCACTATGATTGCTCAAAAACCCTTTTTGACTCATTAAATCGTTATACTCTGAGCCTTTTAGTAAAGAGCTTTCTACCCCCTTGCCTATTTCAACCGCTTTCACCCCGTTAAGCCCCATCATCGCTTCAGCGATTTTAGCGTCTAATTTAGCGTATAGCCCTTGACCTAAGCCAATGGGGAGCTTTTGATTGGTTTTTGCGCTCCTTGCCCTGATCAAAGCCACGCCCCCGATGCTATCGTGGTTTTTGATAGCGTTTTGAATGGCTGTTTTTTGCGCTTCTTCTTGTTCTTTGTCTAGGGCAAAAATCTCGCTTTTTAAAGCGTGATTAAAATCATAATTTTTGGCTTCAATGCCCCCAATTTTAATAATCCCGCTTTCACAAACAATACCAATTTCTCTTAAAAGCATTTTAGCAAACGCCCCAGCAGCCACTCTTATAGCGCTCTCTCTAGCCGAGCTCCTCCCTCCACCCCTAAAATCCCTAATGCCGTATTTATGAAAATAAGTGAAATCCGCATGGCTAGGCCTGAAAAGGTTTTTAATGTTATCATAATCCTTGCTCCTAGCCCTTTGGTTGTGGATTAAAAACCCTATGGGCGTCCCTGTGCTAAAACCTTCAAAAACCCCGCTTGTTATTTCCACCTTATCGTCTTCTTTTCGTGGCGTAATGAAAATGTTCCTCCCCCCTTGGCGGCGCTTCATTTCATTTTCTAATAATTCATAGTCTATTTTAATCCCGCTAGGCATGCCGTCTAATACCCCCCTATCATATCCCCATGCGATTCCCCAAAGGTCGTGAGCCTTAAAAAACGCCCCAAAGTGTTCATTTGGCTTCCTTCAGTTTTTGAAGCGCATAATAAGCGCATTGCTGTTCGGCTTCTTTTTTGCTTTTGCCTTTAGCGGTCGCATACATTTTATCTTGAATGTATAGAGCCATTTCAAATTCTTTATGGTGATCGGGGCCTTTTTCTTTGAGTAATTGGTAAGTGGGGATCACGCAAAATTGCGCTTGGGTTAATTCCTGTAAGGCGGTTTTATAGTCCATAAACAAATGCTCCAGATCCAAACGCTTGTAAGCGCGATTGAGTAAATTCTGTATGATCTTACGCACCTTAGCTAACCCTGCTTCTAAATACACCCCGGCCATTAAAGCCTCAAAAGCGCTTGATAAAATAGAGGGTTTTTCTCTCCCATTAGAAATTTCTTCAGAAGAAGAAACGCGCAAATAATCTTGTAAAGCAATCGCTTTCGCTAATTTCGTAAAACCATGCGTGCTCACAATAGAAGCCCTTAATTTAGAGAGTTTCCCCTCATCATATTGATAGAATTTATGGTATAGCAACTCCCCTATCACCAAACCCAACACCGCATCGCCTAAAAATTCCAAGCGTTCATTGTTTAAAGCGAGCTTGCATGATTTATGCGTTAAGGCTTGCTCCAATAAACGCTTGTCTTTAAAAGAATACCCTAAAGCTTTTTCTAGCGTTGTATAAGGGTTATTAGGCGTTACATAAGGGCTGTTTTGAGAGCGTTTGTTTTTCATCATTTTTCCCTTTAAATGGTCGTTTTAGTGCGTTTTTGCGCCTCTAATTTAGCGAGGCTATCGCATCGCTCATTCTCGGCATGCCCATTATGCCCCTTGATCCAAACCGCCACAATCAAATGCCCTTTAGAGACTTTTAAAAATTCTTTCCATAAATCCACATTTTTAACTTTAGCAAAATTCTTTTTTTGCCAGTTAATCAGCCACACATTGATCGCTTGGCACACGTATTGCGAATCGCTATAAAGCGTGATATGGCATGGGCGTTTCAAAATTTTTAAGGCTTCATTGAGCGCTCTTAATTCCATGCGGTTATTCGTGGTGAAATTTTCGCCCCCACTGATGGTTTTTTCTTTATCTTTATAGCGTAAAATCGCCGCATAACCGCCTGGCCCGGGATTACCTAAAGAAGAGCCATCGCAAAAAATTTCAATTTCTTGCATTCAATCCACCCCCATAGCTTTCTTTAGAAATTTTAAGCACCACATCCATAAACGCTAACTGGTAACACACAGGACACCTATGGCTTTCAAAAGGAAAGATTTGTTTGCAATGCTTGCAGCGGTATTCAAAAGTCAGACTCGCTTTCATAGGGCTATTTAATAGAGCGCGTAAAACCTCTAATTCAAAAACTTGGCAAGGTTTGTTGTCCAAAAGCAGCCCTTGAGATCGCGCGATGTCTTGCAAAAGGGCATGTTTTTCTAAAATAAAAGCAGGGATATTCATATCCCATAAAAGATCGATCACATTTTCTAGCCGTTTAGTTGCATCAATTTCTTGCCAAAAAAGCTTTTCATCATGCGATTTTAAGTGATTTAGAGCGATTTTTTTCAAATCTAACGACGCTTTTGAAACATGCAAGATTTTAGCCGCATCTTCCTTATTCTCTATTAAATGCATGAGATAAAGGTAATTTTTAATCGTTTCAATTTCAACCACTTCTAATTCTTCCAAACATTCCAAAGTCTCTAAAGCCTTTGAATAATCTTTTTCTAATTCATACGCATGCAAAAGTTTCAACAACGCTTCCACATTCCTTGGGGAAAAGCGCAAAATTTCTTTCACGGTGTCTTTTGTTTTTTGCAAATACCCCACACTAAAATAATTTTCAGCTAATAAATCTAAAACAGCGATTTTTTCTTCATCTTTTAAGGAGCGATTCAAAAGCCCTTTTAAGATTTCAATGCTCATTTCCACATCCGCTTTAGAATACGCTCTGGCTAAAAACATCAAACTAGAAATTTTAGCATGCTTTAAAAGCTCGCCCAAATTCTCACTGCTCGCATAGGCGTTTTGATTTTGGGCGAATTTTTGCAAAAATTTTTTGTTTCTCTTTTGGGTGAAATACGCTCTAGCCTGTTCTAATAAAATGACAAGAGCGATAATGAAAGTGAATAAAGCAATAGAAAATAAAGAATCTTTATAGAGGAAATTGAAGTGTTGCACAATCTAAAAATCACTCTCTAATCATCACAATCCTAGACTTAACGCGCAATTTTTCAAAATGCTCTTCTAAAATCTTATCTTTAGATTCTTCCACTAATTTCTGGGCGATGAATTGCTTGGCTTGACTGAAGCTCACTTCGTTTTTACCTTTTTTTTCCTTGATATAAAAGGTGATAAACTGCCCCCCACCCCCATTCATAACGGGCGTAAAAGAGCCTTGCTCATGCGAAATAAAGACTTGGGCGATTTGAGGGTTTAGGGTTTTCATCTCTATTTTTTCATTAGCCTTACTCACCCCTGGAATTTCCAAATTAGGATCTGCCATAGCCCTTTCTAAATCTTCTTGATTGGTGGAAGTGTAGCGCACGGTTTCTATTTCTGTGGGGATACTGAATTGCTCCTTGTGTTTGTTGTAATATTCGCGCATTTTGGTTTCAGAGCTGGTATCCACATTGGTGAGTAAGATATTACGCAACAATTCTTGCATTTCTAAATGCTCCTTAAGCTGATCTCTATAGAGTTTATAATGCCCCTCAGCCATAAGCATCTGTTTGAAATGGTCTAAATCCATGCCTTGTTGTTGCGCCATCATCGCCATTTCTTGGTCTAATTTGTCGTCATCTACATGGATTTTTAAGCGTTCAATTTCTTGGTTTTTAATGCGCTCCGCAATCAAACGATCCCTGGCTTGAGCTTTGCTCACTTTAGATTTTTTTTGCTCTTCTTGGATTTGATACAGCGTGATAGGCGAGCCATTAACAAGCAATGAAATGCCCCCTACGACCTTATCTTCAAGGGTGTTGTTGGTAGCGTTATTAGGATTACCAAAAATGGAATTGAATTGAGAGCTAGGGCTTGTCCCCTTATTTTTTTCAAGAGTTTGAGAGGTTGTCTCTTTTTCTTCAAGTTTTGGTGCATTATTTTGAACGCCTTGATTTTGCGTGCCTTGATTTTGCATGCCTTTAGCGCTCTCTTTGATTTTAGGAGGCGTTATTTTTTGAGTGGGATTTTTGGAATCCCCATGATGGACTTCTGCCCTGGGCTTTCTTTTGGCTTTTATTTCTTTCTTTTCTTCGGTGTTTTTCTTTTCTTCTTTATTTTTCAGTTCTTTATTCTTTAACTCTTGGCGGATTTTTTATCCAAAGAAGATTCTCGTTTCTTCCCTTCTAAGGCTTCTACTTTAGATTCAGGCTCTGCATAAACGATCCCAAAAAACAACAGAGCCTTCAAAACATAAGAAAAAATTTTCCTCATCAATCCAATTTCTCTTTCAAAATAGCATTCACCACGCTAGGATTAGCGCCTTTTAGATTTTTCATCGCTTGCCCTACAAAAAACCCAAAAAGCTTGTCCTTACCGCTTTTGTATTCAAGCACCTTGTCAGCGTTGTTTTTAAGTACCTCTTCTATAACTTTAACAATCGCTTCTGTGTCATTGACTTGAGATAGGCCCATTTGTTCAATGAGCGCATCCACATCGCCCCCATGCTCTTCTAAAAGCTTGTCTAACACGTCTTTAGCACTCTTGCCCGAAATCTTGCCCTCATCAATGCGTTTGGCTAAAGCGCCTAGCGCATGAGCGCTAACCCCGCAATTTTCTAAAGTGGTTTCGGCCTTCAAGCGCCCTAATAATTCCACGCAAAGCCATGTTACGCTCGTTTTAGCCTTAACCCCAAGATGGAGCATGCTTTCAAAATACTCCGCCAATAAAGGATCGCTCACCAATAAATTCGCATCGTCTTCTTTAAGGTTAAAATCTTTCATGTAGCGGATTTTTTTCGTGCCAGGCAACTCATTGATCTTTTGAGATTCTTTTAAAAGCTTTTCATCAATAAAAACAGGATACAAATCCGGATCTTTAAAATAGCGGTAATCCGCTGACTCTTCTTTATTGCGCATAGAAAGGGTGATCCCTTTGGCGGTGTCAAAAAGGCGCGTTTCTTGAACCACCTCTTCACTATAACGCCCGCTTTCCCACGCCGCGCTTTGGCGCTCTATTTCGTATTCAATCGCTTTAGCAATGAATCTAAAGCTATTTAAATTTTTAATCTCCACCCTCGTGTAAAGCTTTTCATCGCCTTTGGGTCTAATGGACACGTTCGCATCGCACCTGAAATTCCCCTCTTGCATGTTCGCATCAGAAATCCCTATAAAACGCACGATAGCATGGAGCTTTTTCAAATACGCTATGGCTTCTTCACTATTTCGCATGTCCGGCTTACTGACAATTTCTAATAAAGGGGTGCAAGCGCGGTTCAAATCCACCAAAGAATAGCTGCCCTCATGGATATTTTTACCGGCGTCTTCTTCCATGTGGGCTCTTTCAATACGCACGATTTTTGCGCCCTCTTTGGTGTCAATCTCTAATTTCCCATCGCTCACAATGGGGACTTCAAACTGCGAAATTTGATAAGCCTTAGGCAAATCAGGGTAAAAATAATTTTTCCTCGCAAAAAGGGAATGCTGGTTGATATTGGCTTCAATGGCTGTGCCTAATTGGATGGCTTTTTTAACCACTTCTTTATTCAATACCGGCAAAGCTCCCGGTAAGCCCAAACACACAGGGCAGGTGTTAGAATTGGGGGTTTCTCCAAAGCTTGTAGAGCAAGAGCAAAAGATTTTGGTTTTGGTGTTGAGTTGGACATGGACTTCTAGCCCGATTACAGCTTCAAATGGCATCATTTGTCCTTCTTTTTATTGCTCACGATGGCAAAAGTCAAGTCGTTGATTTCGGTATGGGCTTTAATGAAATCATTGATTTCTTTCAAACTCATTTTTTGGATTTGATCCAAGAGTGTTTGGTTGAAATTTAAAGGCAAACCTAAATAAAAATAATTGTAAGTGGTGTTCAAGCGGCTAGAGATCGTTTCATTCCTTAAAGGCTCAGAGCCTAGTAAAAACTTTTTAGCGTCGTCTAATTCTTGTTGCGTCATGCCTTTTTCTATAAATTCCTTAACGATTTTTTTAACTAAGGCAACGCTTTTAGCTTGAGTGCTGAGTTTGGTTTGCAAATACCCGCTCGCAAAATGCGCCACTTTAGAAAAATTAGAGCGGATATACACGCTATAAGCCAAGCCCTCTTGAACCCTGATTTTTTCCATCAAACGAGAGCCAAACCCCCCACCAAGCACAAACATCATGACTTTAGATTTCGCTAAATCCTGTTTTAAATCCTTGATTTTAAAGGGCGCGCCAAAATACACGAAAGCCTGTTCAGTGTCTTTATAGAGGATTTTTTCGCTCTTTTGATCGCTCGTTTCAAAATAAGGCTCTTCATACGCTTTACCTTGTGGCAAGAAATTAAGAGCGTTATCTAAACGCTTAATGGTTTGATCGATTTTCAAATCGCCCCCAAGCACCACCACGAGCTTATTGAGTTCAAAGACCTTAGCAAATTGCTGTTTCAAATCCTCTAGCTTGATTTTTTGGAGGCTCTCTTTAGTGCCTAAGGCTGCGTTAGCTAAAGGGGTGTTAGCAAAAAGTTCTTGTTTTAAAGTCAATTTAGCCAAATAATCAAAATCGCTTTCTTTTTGTAAAAGCGCGGCCAACATTTGGGTTTTGACTTTTTCTAAAGCGTTTTGCGTGAAGTTAGGGGATTTTAAAAGCTCTTTTAAACGCGTTATGGCTTCATCTTCGTATTCTTTTAAAAATTCTAAAGTGATTTGCAAATCTTCTGTGCTGGTATCCACATTCAAACTGATCGCTTTTTGCTCTAAAAGTTGCGCAAACCCAACCGCACCAAGCTCTTTAGTGCCTTCGTTTAAAACTTGTGCGAATAATTTCGCCAAACCCAACTGGTTTTTATCGCTTAAGCTCCCGCCCCCCCTAAAGGCTAAATGGATAAACCCCATAGGCAACAAATGGTTTTCTTCATAAATCACAGGGACTTTAGCTTGATTGATTTCTTGGTGTGTCAAAGCACTCGCTTGTAACCCCATAAAAACTCCTAATAATAAAATGATTAAAATTTTTTCATGCTCTTTATACCTTTGCTTTAGCCGGATAACGCTTTAAGATTTCATAGGCGGTGTTTCGTTTAGCCGCCACGCTCCCAATGTCTTCAATAAGCTCTATCATTCCCGCTTCATTCATGCAAAAACTCGTTCCGGCCGCTTTCACTACATTTTCTTCCATCATCACACTCCCTAAATCATTCGCTCCAAACAATAAAGCTAACTGCCCTATCATAGAGCCTTGAGTAACCCATGAGCTTTGTATGTTTTGAATGTTATCCAAAAAATCCTACTGCATGCCAAATAGCGTAAATACCGATTGGAACTCGCTTTTTTAATGCTAGGGATTTCTTCTTTTAATGGGGTGTTGTTGGGCTGAAAACTCCATAAAATAAAAGCCCTAAAGCCGCCGGTTTCATCTTGCAAATCGCGCACCCTTTGTAAATGCTCCACCACATCTTCTTCATTATCCACGCTCCCAAACATCATGGTAGCCGTGCTTTTAATCCCGCAAAGATGGGCCATTCTATGCACTTCAATCCAGCGATCACTGCTCAATTTTTTAGGAGCGATCACATCGCGCACCCTATCGCTTAATATTTCTGCTCCCGCTCCTGGAATGGAGCTTAAACCGGCGTTTTTCAACCTTTCTAAAACTTCTTTTAAAGACAATTTAGAGATTTTAGAAATGTAATCAATTTCAACCGCGCTAAAACCATGAATGGTAATGGTGGGGAATTTTTGAGCGATATGGCTGACTAAATTTTCATAATAGTCTATTTTGAGCTGCGGGTGCACCCCCCCTTGAAAAAGGATCTGCGTGCCGCCAATGGCCAGTAATTCTTCAATCTTTTGATCAATTTCTTCATAGCTCAACACATAGGCGTCTTTTTCTTTCAGGGTGCGTTTGAACGCGCAAAACTTGCAATCCACAAAACAAATATTGGTGTAATTGATATTCCTATCCACAATAAAAGTCGTCAAGTTTTCAGGGTGCAAGCGCTGCTTGATTTCTAAAGCTTTTTGCCCTAATTCTTTCAAGGGCGCGTTTTTCATTAGATCTAAAATTTCTTCTCTGTTAATGCGCATTTTAAAACCTTGTTCCCATAGAAAATTCAAAGTGTTGCGTGTAATCGTCCATGTTAGGGTTGAAGCATAGCCCTTTGCATTTTTTGCCATTGCCATCGCCCCATTGGTTGAAAAACGCTATAGGGAAAATCAACACCAAAGGCCCCATGGGCGAAATCCATTCAATCTGTAAGCCTGTAGAAGCCCTCCAAGTCGCTCTTTCAAACCCAGCCCCTATCACGCCATAATCTTTAAAATTCGCTGTCGTGAAGGGAGCGTTATAGAAGAAACTCCCCCTAGTTGGGGTTTTAAAGGTTAAGAAACCAAAGTCAAAAAACCACGCTAAGCGCATTTTAGCCGCTTTCAACACCCCATAGCTCAATTCAGTAGAAGCGGTAAAAATCCCATCGCCTCCAAGCCACAAGCCAAACTCATCTTTAGGCGTAACTGAGCCGTTCCTAAAGCCTCTCACCGTGGTCACGCCCCCCATGTAGAAAGTGGAGTTTAAGGGCAAGTAATCATCGGTGTTATACCTAAAGATATAACCCCCTTGCGTTTTAAAGCGAGCGATCAAATCTATCAATAAATATTTTTGCAAATGGTGGTAAGCGGCGAATTTACCATAGACTTTGGTATTACGGACATTCCCGCCTAACCCGTTCCAAGAATTGAGCGTGCCAGAGCTTGGCAAGCCAGACATTGTCGCATAGGAATTAAAGATAACCCCATTTCTAGGGAAATAATAATCATCGGTGTTGTCATAGCTCACATCAAGAGTGAAAGAGCTGGTGATAGGCGTGTGGTAATCCCTATCCCAAATACCTTTTATTTCTGGTGAAGTGGTGATCGCTCCAGGACTAGAACAGCTTTCAGGTTGTAAGGGGGTTTTACCGCCTGATAAGCGGTTGATAATCACTGATGCGGGGGTAGAACATTGCCTTGGAGAAACCACTTCATTAACAGAGGAATAGTAGCGGTTGTATAAAGGGCTGCTGAAACCAAGGAGCTTGGTAACGTTCAAGTTATACCCTAAGCTCACATGGGTTCTGTTACCCAGCATGCGCCCAATATTCACCCCAAAGCCCCCGCCTTGTTGGATGTATTGGTAGCTTATCCTGTAATCCGCATAAAGATTGATCGTAGAGCTATACCAGCTGTCAAAAATCCTTGGATTAGTCAAGCTCAAATTCCCGGCAAACATACGCCCCGCTCCTTTTGGCATGCCCGGATAAGATCTACCCCCCCTGTAGCGATGTTAGCATACAAGCTCATGCTTTGCCCTGTGCCAAAAAGATTCCTTTCGCTCACGCTCCCATTAAGCATAAGCCCTCCATAAGAGCCATAGCCTAACCCAAATTGCAACTGCCCGGTGCGCCCCTCTTCCACGCTCACTAACAAATCCATAAGCGAGCTATTCACCCTTTTTTCTTCAATTTTGACTTTAGAGAAAAACCCTAAACGCCTTAAAGAATTTTCGGAATTTCTCAGTTTGGTCAAGTTGTATTTATCCTTAGGCCCTAGTAACAATTCCCTTCTGATGATCCTATCGCTCGTGCGCTGGTTCCCTGAAATGATGACATCATTGATATACACCATATCGCCCACTTCAATACGATAAATGACTTTCACAAGCCCGTTTTTTTCATCTTTATCCAAGTCTGGCTTCACCACCGCAAACGCATAACCCTTGTCGGCGATTTCGGTTTTTAAAATTTGCGCATCCGCTCTTAAATGCTCAATATTAAAGACATCTTTCCTTTTAACTTTAAGCGCTTTTTCTAAGGTTTTTAAAGGGACTACCGGGTTGTCAATCTCTATTAAAATGTCTGAAATCCTGTATTGGATCCCCTCTTTGACTTTATAATGAAGCTTAGCGTCATGGGTAGAAAAATCCGTTTTCAAAAAAGGCGAAGAAATATGAGCGTCCAAATAACCCCTACGCATATACACATCTTGGATACGCATAGAATCGTATTCTAATTGATCTAAACGCAATTTCCCGTCATTCAAGCCCCACATCCAGCCCATGAAATCTCTTTGTTTGTTCGCGCTCAAAGATTCAATCATGCGGCGTTTTAATTTCGCGCTTCCCTCATAAATGGATTGTTTGATATAAATACTATCCCCCCTATTCACATCAAACACAATTAATAACGCGCCCTCACTGACCTTTTCTGTGCGTACCTCCACCACGCTCCCATAATAGCCCTGCCCCTCTAAAGCTGTTTTTAAAGCCGTTTTAGCATGCTCTAATTTTTGCTCATCAAAGGTGTCGCCCTTTTTGATCCCCATTTGGGATTTTAAGCCGTCTTTTTCCTTTTCAGTCCCATAACCCTTGATTTCTACCCCGGCAATCCTGGCTTTTTCATCAAAATGAAACTCTAATATGCCGCCTTCAAAAGTGGCATAAACGTCTTTAAAATACCCTTGATTGAACAAAGCCAAAACAGCGGTGTCTATTTTTTTAGAATCCACAATATCGCCCACACGAATCTTTACAATTTCATTAGCGAGCATGTCAGACATGTAAGAAAGCCCAATATATGAAATGGACTTGACTTTCATTTCTTTAGGCGTTTGATTGGATTGGGGGGTTTCTTTTTGAGCTTCATTTCTTTGAGATTCTTGAGAGGCCTCTTTTGGTGGAGTCAAATCGTTTGGTTTAGAGCCGTCATTTTCTAAAGCTTCAACGCTGGTATTCATGCATGCGAAAACAAGAGAAGATAGAATAAATTTTTTAATACTGATTTCCTTAATAGATTTTAGCTTGAGTGTTGTTAGTAGCATTATTATAACTAATCATTCTTAAAAACGCTAAAAATTATTAAAATTTCTGTATAAAATTATACAAACTATCCCTTTCTACCGCAACAAAACCAGCGTCCTTGATTTTAAATACCAAATCTTCTTTTTCTAAACCATGCCGGCTCTTCGCGCCAGCCGCACTTTGAATGCTCTCTATTTCTATCGTGCCGTCTAAATCGTTAGCGCCAAATTCTTGAGCCACTAAAGCCAAATTTAAGCCCAAAGTCGCCCAATAAGCTTTAATGTGGGGGATATTGTTTAAAAGAATGCGGGATATGGCGATGGTTTTTAAGATTTCTATCGCGCTAGGGGATTTTTCCACTTTCAAATAATTGTTTTCTTTTTGGTACAACAAGGGGATAAAAGCGTTAAAACCCCCTTCTTTATTTTCTACTTTATTTTTAGGGCTTTGAATTTTTTTGATTCTTAGCATGTGATCGATGCGATGGATTTTATTTTCAATATGCCCAAAAAGCATGGTAGCGTTACTCATTTTGCCTAATTTGTGCCAATAAGCATGGATTTCTAACCACCGAGAAGATCCCACCTTACCCTTACAGATTTTACGCCTGATTTCTTCATCAAAAATCTCCGCCCCCCCACCAGGCATGGAATCCACCCCAGCTTTGAGCATGTCTTCTAACACGCTTTCAAAAGGTTTGTTGAATTTAACGCTTAAAAAATGCACTTCTGCAGCGGTCATGGCCTTTAGGTGTAAGTTAGGCATTTCTTGTTTGATGGTTTCAAACACCTTTAAATACCACTCATAGGAGTAATTAGGGTTATGAGCGCTCACAATATGGACTTCTTTAATCCCCTTGTTGTAGGAGTTTTTAACCTTTTCTAATATTTCTTCTAAGCTCATTTCATAAGGGTTAGGGTTTTTTCTGTGGGCTGAGAAAGCGCAAAATTTGCAAGCGTCCGCGCAAATATTACTAGGGTTTAAATGCCTATTGACATTAAAATACACGATTTTTTGGTGCATGTTCTGGCGCATGCAATCCGCTACTTCCCCTAGCGTGTATAAATCATAATCATAAAGCTTCACTAATTCTTTACTTTCAGTAACTTGATTGTCTAATACCTTTTCTAAAAAGTCCATGGTTAAATTGCCTTTCATTTTAAAGATAAACATTGTAGCATTTTTAGATTGAAGAATGCTTTTTATATATTATATAAAAATATCCCTTTTAATCCCCCCTATTGATACCAGCCCTTTTTTTGACCTAATTCTCATTAAATAGATTTTTATGATAAAATCTAAGCTTTATCAAGCCATTAGCTGGCGTTCTTTCTCATTTTTATAAATTTTTAAAAATTTTCATACTCCTGTTTACTTTTTCATTATCATTTATGCTATAATTATGGGACAACTTAAACCAACACAAAGGAGATACTATGTTATCAAAAGACATCATTAAGTTGCTAAACGAACAAGTGAATAAGGAAATGAACTCTTCCAACTTGTATATGAGCATGAGTTCTTGGTGCTATACCCATAGCTTAGATGGCTCGGGGCTTTTCTTGTTTGACCATGCGGCTGAAGAATATGAGCATGCCAAAAAGCTTATCGTTTTCTTGAATGAAAACAATGTGCCTGTGCAATTGACCAGCATCAGCGCCCCTGAGCATAAGTTTGAAGGTTTGACTCAAATTTTCCAAAAGGCCTATGAACATGAGCAACACATCAGCGAGTCTATTAATAATATCGTTGATCACGCCATAAAAGGCAAAGATCATGCGACTTTCAATTTCTTGCAATGGTATGTGTCTGAACAGCATGAAGAAGAAGTGCTTTTCAAGGATATTTTGGATAAAATTGAGTTGATTGGTAATGAAAACCATGGCTTGTATTTGGCTGATCAGTATGTCAAAGGGATCGCTAAAAGCAGGAAATCTTAATTTTAGGGTATTGGGTGCAAAAACTAGCCGTTTTTGATTTTGACTCCACGCTAGTCAATGCTGAGACGATTGAGTCTTTAGCGAGGGCGTGGGGGGTGTTTGATGAAGTGAAAACAATCACTTTGAAAGCTATGAATGGCGAGACAGATTTTCATAAAAGTCTTATTTTAAGGGTTTCTAAACTCAAAAACATGCCCTTAAAACTAGCCAAAGAAGTTTGTGAAAGTCTGCCTTTATTTGAGGGGGCGTTTGAACTCATTAGCGCCTTAAAAGAGAAAAATTACAAGGTGGTTTGCTTCAGCGGAGGCTTTGATTTAGCGACCAATCATTACAGGGATTTATTGCATTTAGATGCGGCTTTCAGTAACACGCTGGTAGTGGAAAATGACGCCTTAAACGGCTTGGTTACGGGGCATATGATGTTTTCACACTCTAAGGGCGAAATGTTGCTCGCTTTACAACGCTTGTTGAATATCAGTAAAGATCGCACTTTAGTCGTGGGCGATGGAGCGAATGACTTGAGCATGTTCAAACATGCCCACATTAAAATCGCTTTCAACGCTAAAGAAATCCTAAAACAGCACGCCACGCATTGCATTGATGAGCCTGATTTAGCCCTAATCAAGCCTTTGATTTAAAAAATTTTTTTTGTAAAATTCCTTTAAAAGGATAACCATGTTTCAGCCCCTATTAGACGCTTATACAGACAGCACCCGTTTAGATGAAACCGATTATAAGCCCCCATTAAATATAGCCCTAGCGAATTGGTGGCCTTTAGATAAAAGAGAAAGCAAAGGGTTTAGAAAAAAATTTATTTTACATTTCATCTTAAGCCAGCATTACACAATCACTTTACACCGAAACCCTGATAAACCTGCGGACATCGTTTTTGGTAACCCCCTTGGATCAGCCAGAAAAATCCTATCCTATCAAAACACTAAACGAGTGTTTTACACCGGTGAAAATGAAGTCCCCAATTTCAACCTCTTTGATTACGCCATAGGCTTTGATGAATTGGACTTTAGAGATCGTTATTTGAGAATGCCTTTATATTATGATAGGCTACACCATAAAGCCGAGAGCGTGAATGACACCACTGCGCCTTACAAGATTAAAGACAACAGTCTTTATGCTTTAAAAAAACCCTCCCATCATTTTAAAGAAAACCACCCCCATTTATGCGCAGTGGTGAATGATGAGAGCGATCCTTTGAAAAGAGGGTTTGCGAGCTTTGTCGCAAGCAACCCTAACGCCCCTATAAGGAACGCTTTCTATGACGCTTTAAATTCTATAGAGCCAGTTACTGGGGGAGGGAGCGTGAAAAACACTTTAGGCTATAACGTCAAAAACAAGAGCGAGTTTTTAAGCCAATACAAATTCAACCTGTGTTTTGAAAACACTCAAAATTATGGCTATGTAACTGAAAAAATCATTGACGCTTATTTCAGCCACACCATTCCTATTTATTGGGGGAGTCCTAGCGTGGCGCAAGATTTTAACCCTAAGAGTTTTGTAAACGTTTGTGATTTTAAAAACTTTGATGAAGCGATTGATTACGTGAGATACTTGCACACGCACCCAAACGCCTATTTAGACATGCTCTATGAAAACCCTTTAAACACCCTTGATGGGAAAGCTTACTTTTACCAAGATTTGAGTTTTAAAAAAATCTTAGATTTTTTTAAAACGATTTTAGAAAACGATACGATTTACCACAAATCCTCAACATCTTTCATGTGGGAGCGTGATCTGCATAAGCCGTTAGTATCCATTGATGATTTGAGGGTTAATTATGATGATTTGAGGGTTAATTATGATGATTTGAGAATTAATTATGATGATTTGAGAATTAATTATGATGATTTGAGAATTAATTATGAGCGCCTTTTACAAAACGCTTCACCTTTATTAGAACTCTCTCAAAACACCTCTTTTAAAATCTATCGCAAAGCTTATCAAAAATCCTTACCCTTGCTATGCGCCATAAGGAAGTGGGTTAAAAAATAAGGTGCATTTTAAGACTGATTAAGAAATTGGAGTGCTATTTTAAAATGTGCTAACGCTTCTTTTTTGAGCGTGGGGTTTTTGAGCATGTCTTCTAAAGCATGGGTGCTTAAAAAATGTTTGGTTTTTAAAGACACGATGCGCCCAAAGGATTCTTCTTTAGAAAGGTTTAAAAGGCGTCTGGGCAAAATCTCGCCAAATACCACAATGACTTTTGAAGCGCTGTTGTCTAATTGCCAAATTAAATGGGGCAGGCATGCGTTGATTTCTTCTTCTAAATTAAGGCTGTTAGAGTCGCATTTAAGGAGCGATAAAATACTGCAATCTTTTAAGGGGTAGTTAAAAACCTTTTGGATAATGCTCTCTAACATGACCGCTTTTAAATTGTTTAAGAAATGTAATTGGCTATCCAGCATGGGGGTTAGCGTGATGAAAGCGAGCTTGGAAGTGGGGTTAAAAAGCCCGATCACCGGTTTTGAATGTTGGTGGCGTTTGCACAGATTGCAATTTTCTATACCCTCATGAACTTGTTTGTTAAGGGGTTTATTTTGGGGCTTTATAAGGCTAATATCCGTATAAGTTTCGCCTAAAAGACGCTCCATATAAAGGGAGCGTAAAGTTTGAAGGCGTGAGTGTTGCAAAGCGTTCAGTCTTTATGCTTTTTGAAAGCGTGAGGGCTTAGCATGTTTTCTGGCTTGAAAATATCGTCCAGTTGTTCTTTAGTTAAGATTTTCTTTTCTAAAGCGATGTCATAGATAGAGCGATCGCTTTTTAAGGCTTCTTTGGCGATCATAGCGGATTTTTCATAGCCGATATGAGGGTTTAGCGCGGTAACAATGCCAATGCTGTTGAAGACATAATCGTGGCAAATCTTTTCATTAGCCGTGATGCCTTCCACGCATTTAGTCGTTAAAGTTTCAATCGCACGCCCTAAAATCACAAAGGAATGGAAAAGCTTGTAAGCGATAACCGGCTCAAACACATTGAGTTGCAATTGCCCTCCTTCTGCGGCTAACGCCACGCTCAAATCGTTCCCAATCACCGCAAAGCACACCTGATTGACCACTTCAGGGATCACCGGATTGACTTTACCCGGCATGATAGAGCTGCCCGGCTGCATTTTAGGCAAATTGATTTCATTCAACCCGGCTCTAGGGCCTGAGCTGAGTAGCCTAAGATCGTTACAAACTTTAGAAAGTTTGACCGCAATACGCTTTAACACCCCACTCACTTGCACATACGCTCCCGTGCTTTGAGTGGCTTCTATCAAATTGTTAGCCATGACAAAGGGGCGGCCCGTTACTTCTTGGATTTTCTTTTCAATCAAACTGCGATAATCCGGGTGCGAATTGATCCCTGTGCCAATAGCCGTGCCGCCTAAATTAAGCTCTCTTACCCAATTCCTAGCGTCTAAAACCTGCTCAATATCCCTATCAACCATCAAGGCATAAGTTTCAAACTCTTGACCTAAAGTCATAGGCACAGCGTCTTGAAGCTGGGTGCGCCCCATTTTAATCACATGGGAAAATTCCTTAGCTTTTTGAGCGAAAGCGTCCCTTAAAGCCTTCATGGGAGCGACTAAATTACTCAAACGCTCATAAATAGCGATTTTTAACGCGCTAGGATAAGCGTCATTAGTGGATTGAGAGCGATTGACATGGTCGTTTGGGTGGCAAAATTGATACTCGCCCTTTTGATGCCCCATGTATTCTAAAGCCAAATTAGCAATCACTTCATTCATGTTCATGTTCGTGCTCGTGCCAGCCCCCCCTTGAATCATATCCACAATGAATTGATCATGGTATTTGCCATCAATCAACAAATCGCACGCATGGCAAATCGCAATCTTAAGCTTTTCATCAATCAAGCCTAATTGCGCGTTCGCTAAAGCGGCCGCTTTTTTGACTTGAGCAAAAGATTTAATAAAAACAGGATAACTGCAAAGCTTGTCGTTGGTGATGAAAAAATTTTCACTCGCTCTTAAAGTTTGGATCCCGTAATAAACCTCGTCGCTAATTTCCATTTGCCCAATGAAATCATGCTCAATACGCATAAAAGCTCCTTATGTAATAATTGAAAAATATTCTAGCTATTGTAACCAAATCTTGGATTATTTTTCTTTTAAACGCAACACTTTTGCCCCTAAAGCGTTGATTTTATCCTCTAATCTCTCATAACCCCTATCCAAGTGGTAAATCCTATGCACCCTACTCACCCCCTTAGCCACTAAAGCGGCTAAAACGAGAGCCGAAGAAGCCCTTAAATCCGTCGCCATCACATCGCTTCCGGTAAGCTCTGTGGATCCGCTAATGGTAGCCACATTCGTTTTTAGGCTAATACTAGCCCCCAAGCGTTGCAATTCGCTTGCATGCATGAAGCGGTTTTCAAAAAGCGTTTCTTCAATGATACTAGTCCCCAAACACTGCGTGGCTAATGCCATGAATTGCGCTTGCATGTCTGTGGGAAAGCCCGGGTATTCTTTCGTGGTGATTTCAAAGGCTTGGCGTTGTTTGGCCGGGTAAATTTCTATAGAATTTTCTTGAATGTCTAGTGAAAAACCAATTTCTATGAGCTTATCGGTGATCGCTTGAATATGGTTAGGGATGATATGATTGATTTTAAGCTGGCTGTTAGTGATAGCCCCCACACACAAATAAGTGCCTGCTTCAATCCTATCCGGTATGATTTGAATGTCTTTTAAATTCAAAGCGTCGCTTTCTACCCCCCTAATCTTTAGCTCGCTGCTGCCAACGCCCTCAATTTCTACGCCTCCGCTTTGTAAAAACGCGCACAATTGAGCGATTTCTGGCTCTTTAGCGGCGTTAATGATGCGCGTGATCCCTTTAGCTAAACTTGCTGCCATGAGGGCGTTTTCTGTGCCTGTAACGCTGATTTTATCAAATAAAATATCATTCCCTTTCAAGCCTTTAGGGGCTTTTGCGTGGATATAGCCTTGCTCAATTTTGATTTCAGCCCCTAATTGTTGCATCGCTTTTAAGTGCAAATCCACAGGCCTTGCTCCTATAGCGCACCCACCGGGCAAACTCACCAAGCATTCTTTAAAGCGCACTAATAAAGGGCCTAACACCAAAATGGAAGCGCGCATTTTACGCACCAAATCGTAAGTGGCTTCGGTGTGGTGCAGGGATTTAGCGCTGAGTTGGAGCGTGTGGGGGTTAAGCCATTCTAATTCTGCGCCTAAATTTTGCAACAATAACGCCATCGCCTTTATATCCACCACTTGGGGCAAGGATTTGATTTTGACTTCTTGGCGGCTTAAAAGCGTGGCAGCTAAAATGGGGAGTGCAGAGTTTTTCGCCCCTGAAATTTCTACCTCTCCTTTTAAAGGGACTTGTCCTACAATCTCTAAAAAGTCCAATTCTATCCTTTTTCTTTTTTATTCTTAAGGGCTAAGCCGGTAGCGTTAGCGATTTTTTGTTGGTAATTGGGGTTAGCGTTTTCTAATTCTTGCCCAAAATTAATAGCGTCTTCTAATTCAAAAAATTCTGAAGCGACTAAGTTTTGGATCGTTTCTAGCCACAGAGTTTCTTTGTCTTTAGGGCAGATTTTAAAACGCTCATTGAAGCGGTTTTTCAGTTTTTCTAAAGCTGGCACGCTTTGAAGGTTTTTGATTTGTTCGTTTAAATTTTCTAAAGAGAGGCTTTTATTAGGAATATTTTGCTTTAAGGGGGGGCGAGTAAGCCTCCAAGCAAGCCCCACCAATAACACAGGCAACAGGCATACAAAGAGGATCAAATACATGTAAGCGTAATAAGTCAAATTGCCCATGTTGATAAGATTTATAAGCGTTTTTTATAATAAGCGTTACTCGCTTCAATATAGCCTTCCACGCTCCCGCAATCGTATCGCTTGCCTTTGAATTGGTAAGCGATGATGCGTTTTCTTTTGGCTTGAGTGCGTAAAGCGTCTGTGATTTGGATTTCATTGTTTTTACCCGGTTTAGTCTCACGCAAAATATCAAAAATATCCGGGGTTAAAATGTAGCGCCCTATCACGGCCAGATTGCTTGGGGCGTCTTCTTGGCTTGGTTTTTCCACCATGTCTTTAATCTCATACACCCCCTCTTCTAACAATTCGCCCCTAATCACGCCGTATTTTGAAACTTCTTCTAACGCCACTTCTTCAATGGCTACAATGGAGCATTGGTATTTTTGATACAATGAAGTCATTTGCTTTAACACGCTTGGGTGATCATGGCTTATGCATAAGTCATCGGCTAAAATCACCGCAAAAGGCTCATTGCCTATGAGGGCTTCCCCGGTTAAAATCGCATGCCCTAAGCCTTTCATTTGCTTTTGGCGCACATAAGAAAAACAGCATTTTTCTATAATGTTACGAATGCTTTTTAAGGCGTTTTCTTTGTTGGTGCCTTGGATTTGATGCTCTATTTCATAGCTCGTGTCAAAATAATCTTCTAAACTGCGTTTATTCCTGCCCGTAACGATCGCCATCACTTCACAGCCCGCTTCCATCGCTTCTTCCACAGCGTATTGGATCAAAGGCTTATCCACAATGGGCAGCATTTCTTTAGGAATGGTTTTAGTGATCGGTAAAAAGCGCGTGCCATAGCCAGCGGCAGGAAAAAGGCATTTTTTAATCATGGTTTGTCCTTTGAGTTAAGAGTTTGTTCTAAAAACGCATCAATAGGGATGAAATTCCCAAAAATTTCTTGATAAATCAAGTAATTGAGCATGACCCTAAAGCCATACATGCGAGTCTCGCTATAAGGCATAAGCTCCATGCTAAGCCATGGCTCAAAATGATTTTTTTCTTTAAATCGTTTGGAGCTTTCCAACCACCTCCTTAAAAACCCAGGCCCAGCGTTATAGGCGTAGGCGACAAAAAGGGGGTGGTTGAATTCTTTTTTCAAATGGTTCAAGTAATAATTACCAAATTTGAGAGCGATATTGGGGTTAAACATGTCGTTTAGATCAACATTATCCATGCCAAGGCTTTTAGCGAAAGGCCCTACATTAAAGGGCATGATTTGCATAAGCCCTAGAGCAAAGGAGCGAGAGATTAAAGCTGGGAGCAAGAAGCTTTCTTGCCTAGCGATCGCATACGCCATAGCCCTTTCATCTGTATTTTGCCACTCAATAATGCCCTCATAAGGGGATAAATAATAATAAATCTTGTCTTTATTGCGTTGGCTTAAAAGGTAAGTCAATTCAGGAGCGCTTTTTTCATAATACAAGCTTTTTAGCATCGCATTAAACGCGCTCTCATCTTTCAAACTCAAAGTTTTTTCCTTAAAAATTTGCCATAAAAAAGGGTCATGCGTGTTAAAAGGAGGGTCTTCTTGGCTTAAATTCTGGATGCGAGAAATGATGCGATAACTGGGCGTGGTTTTGAGTTTGCGGCTCGCATAAAGGCTATAGAGGTTTAGGGCTGGGCTTTGTGAAAGGCGCTCCAAAGTTTTTTTCTTTTTAGAGGCTAAATACTGCCAAAAAATCGCTCTGTCTTTTGAAAAATCATCGTCCTTGACAACCGCTTCTGAGCGTTCAAAATACTTGAGCGCTTTAGAAGTTTTTTTGTGCAAGATTTCGTTAATCCCTAGGATAAAAAAGGTTTGCGCGTTGTTTTGGGTGGCGTTACTTTTAGCGAGAGCGTCTTTAAAATGATCCAATTTAGGATCTAAGATGACTTGATAGATCAAGCGGTTAAACGCCGGGTAATTTTCATCTAAAAGGCGGTTTAACTCTTTAATCGGGATATGCTCTTCAAAAATTTGAAGCTTTTTTTCATAACTCAAATGGTTAAAGAGCGCGCTAAACACTTGCGCGTTAGCCTTAAACAAAGAAGCGCTCACATGCTTACTTTGCAAGATTTCTAATTCTTCATAAAGAATGGGGTAAGCCTCTTTGATTTTTTCTTGTAAAGGTTTAAAGGTTTGAAGGGGGATTTTATCAAAATCTCTGATTTTTGATTTTAAAGCGATAGCGATACAGCTTGCTTGGAAAGTGTCTGTTGTTTCTAACATGCTTTCTAGGGTAATTTGCTTGCAATAAATATCTTCAGGCAATTTAACATCAGGGGTTTTATCTGAATTTTCTACGCCTTTTTCTTGCATGGCTTTTTGTAGGGCGCTGTTTTTATTTTGGGTCAATTCATAGGCTTTTTTAGCGTTTTCTAAAGTGGTTTTTTTATCGCTAATATAACGCCATAAATAATAATCCCTAACAATCCCGGCGGGCTTTTTTTCTAAATCCTTTAAATCCAACTCGGTTTGAGAAAAACCAACGCCAAGTGCACCGATAAAAAATAACATAAAAAAACGCATGATTTTCTTTAGAGGCTTTTGGCGAGCGCAAAAAGCCATTGGATGAGGGTTAAATCTAAAAATTTCAACACAATGACCACCACTAAAGGAGAAAAATCCAACCCGTTAAACACCAACTTGAATCTAGAGCGTAAAAAATAAAACACCGGCTCACACAAACGAGCGAGGATTTGCACGATGGGGTTATTAGGGTTAGGCTGCACGAAGCCGATAAGCGAATAAATGATCACTACCCACATGTAAATCGTAATGAGCGAGCTTAAAATCACCGCTACTGCGTTAAGGAGAGTGGAAAAGATCATGCTTTCAGCCTTAAAACTTCTTGAGAATGGCTTTGGATATAAGGGAAAATCAAAGGCAATTCAACGCCATGCGAGTTCCCAGTTAAAAGAATGCGCAAAGGTTTGAAAAAATCCTTACCCTTAAGCTGACTCAATCGCATGGCTTCTTTTTTAAAACTTTCAAAATCCTTATACGCTTGAAAATCCATGCCTTTTAGGGCGTTAAAAAGCGCTAAACAACGCTCTTTAAAATCTTCATTTTCGTAAGTTTTAACAATATCTTTTGGCTCTAAAAACAACGAAATTTTTTCTTTCAATTCTAAAAGCGTGCCGCATTCTTCTATTATAAACAATCTTAAAAGCCCTAAGAGGTTTTTATCTTTTATTGAAGTGAGTTCTAATAATTTTTCATCGTCTAAAAGCTTTAAATGCTCGTGGTTTAAGTGTTTTAAATATTTTAAATTAAAATGAGCCGGGGAATTAGAAAGATTTTCTAAACTAAACCATTCTATCGCTTCATCAAGGCTAAAAACTTCCTTAGGCACTTTATTACCGATAGTGATGAGGTAATTCGCAATCGCAACCGGTAAAAACCCTTGATTTAAAAGCCATTTCACGCTAGACGCTTCGTCTCTTTTGCTCATCTTTTTACCGCTTGTTTCATCTAAAATAATGGGCAAATGCGCATAAACAATCGGATCGTTTGAGCCTAAAGCTTGCTGGATTAAAATTTGTTTAGGGGTGTTACTCACATGATCTTCGCCTCTAATAATCAGACTGATTTTATAAAGCAAATCATCGCATGCGCAAGCGAAATTATAAGTAGGGCTTTTATCCTGTCTCAAAAGCACAAAAGAATCCAATTCATCAGGCTCAAATTTCACTTCTTTTTTAATCGCATCATTGAAAGACACCGCATGATTTGGGGCTTTTAAACGCACCACAGGGGCATGGTTTTTGTCTTTTTCTAAAGTGGCCCACTCGTCTAAATACCTGAAAGGGCGTTTCTCGTTTTTGGCTTTTTCTTTTTCTCTTTCTAAAAACTCCGTGCTCGCATAACAATAAAACGCTTTATTTTCTTTCAGTAATTTTTCCGCCATTTCTCTGTGGTAATCTATGTTATGGCTTTGATACACGAGCTTGTCCCAACTTACCCCCATAAGCTTTAAAATTTCTAAAATCTCTTGGTCTTTGCCTTCAATGTTACGCTCTTTGTCCGTGTCTTCAATGCGAATGAGAAAGGGTTTGTGTTGCTGTTTGGCCACAATGTAGTTGAAAATGGCTGCCCTTAAATTCCCTATGTGCATATCCCCTGTAGGCGAAGGCGCAAAACGAAGCATAAAAACCCTTTATTTAAAAATAGTTTTTGATTATACCTAAAGAATACTTAATTGTGCTTATGGAAAGTAGTTCTGTTTTTATCAAACATGAATAGGCATTATTCAAGAGATTAGTGCTTGGCTAACGCCAAGCTTTTTATGATCAATTATCAAAAAGCTAAAAGCGTTTTTTATTCAATCACTTCATAAATAACTTCTGTCTTCCAGCGGGTTTTAGGGGTGATTTCTTGATTGCGATAACCAAAACTAGCCATTACCGACACGCCAAATTCCGCCGTGTTCAGATAGCCTTTTTCCTCTAAATAAGCCTCCACTTTTGCTTGATCATACCCTTCAATCGGGCAAGAATCAATCCCTAACATGGCTGCTGCCATCATCATGTTCGCCATTTGGATATAAGTCTGCTTGCTAGCCCAATCAAACAAGGATCGTTCGTCAGTCAATTTCATATCATTCTCTTGGAAATTTTTGATGATTTGAGCGAACCTGGAATTGGTGTCATAATCCCTTTTCTTAACCTCATGCATCACTTTCTTAACGTAATCGCTGTCATAAGTAACGCCCTTTCGCGCAAGATAAATGACAAAATGGCTCGCTCCCTCTAAACTAGAAAGCCCCCCAGGCCATCGGTTTTAAATCCTCTTTCATGCGTTCATTTTTCAATAAAAGCATTTTCCATGGCTCAAGCCCAATTGAAGAAGGGGCTAACCTCCCCACTTCAACCAAAACTTCCCAATCTTTTTCAGAAATACGGCGATTGGGATCGTATTTTTTTGCAGCGAATCGTTGGTGCTGTAAAGCAATAATTTGTTCTCTGTCCATTTTAATGTTCTCCTTTTTCTAAATAATGATAAACGGCTGCCATATCCAATCCGCCTAAACCGGATTTTTCCGCCTGAGAATAAAGTTCTTGCACCTTGAATAAGAATGGCAATTCAATCGCCTCTCCTACTTCATTGTTAGCTAAACGAATGTCTTTGAGCATGAGTTTCAAACTGAAAGCGGCCGGATAGCTATCTTGTAGCCACATGCCTTTTTTAGCTTGAAAGAGAGGCGAATTCATGCCAGATTGGCCAATAATTTGTAAAAACAACTCTGCATCAACCCCTAAATGTTTGGCTAATAGCAAAGCTTCTGAATAAGCAACCCCCATTTGAGCCAAAAGGCTATTAATGGATAACTTGGCTCTTGCCCCTTGACCAACTTTTCCTAAATAAAAGGTTTGACTCCCTAAATGCGCCAAAACAGGTTTGAGTTGAGTAACCATCTCTTCTTCACCGGCTGCTAAAATCAATAACGCCCCGGCTTTGGCCGCGCCAACCGATCCTGAAACGGGCGCTTCAAGGTAAGTTACTTGATGCTTTTGAGCGGTTTTTTCTAAAGATAAGCTTTCCAAAGGGGCGATGGTGCTCATATTCACCACGATTTTTTCAGACATCTGTTCCCAAAATTTTGGTGCTAAAACAGCATCAATCGCCGTTTTATCCGAAAGCATGGTAAAAACCAGATCAACTTTAGCGGCCAAATCTATAGGGTTAGTATAAACCGCTACGCCCTTTTCTTTTAAGGGGGCTGCTTTGCTCTCTGTTCGGTTATAAACCGATACTTTTAAACCCGCATCGCACAAGCGAGTCGCCATAGGAGTTCCCATAGCCCCTAGTCCAATCCATCCGATTTTCATTCAATTCTCACTTATTAGCGTGAATACGCCACTAAACCATCTAACCAAGCTTGATGGCCATTTAGTATCGCATTAGGTACAGATTTCGCTAAAGCTTTAGCAGGGACTCCTGATTGGCTTTCTTGGGTTAAAATACGCACACGATGATTATCTAATTTTTCAACTAGCCATGCGTGATACACTTCAAGATACTCATCGCCTTTAGCTTCATTCCAACCTCTCCAAGCCAAACGCAGTATGGTGTCTTTCAATTCAAACTCTTCCACTTCTGCTTCCACTAAAAAGCCAAAAGTTTCAAAACAAAAACGAGTCTTGTCTTTAAGAATGGTATTGTCTTGATTATGCATGTGGACATTCCCTGAATTTTTGTAATACTTTTCCCAACAAGACGCGTCTCTTAAGTGTTGCACCACTTTATTAAAATCCAAACCTTTGACAATGACTTCATTGGACACAAAATTATCAGTCTCTCCTGGAATCCATTTTTCAGGCCATTGAATCGCATTCATCGTTATCATGTTTTCTCTGTTTTTAATTTTTTCTGCCTATTGGCGAATGATTTATAGCATCATTAGGTAAATAATGATCTTTAACCCATTTTATCAGCCATTCTAAAGCGTTATTTTTAGGATTTTCAATGACTAAATCTAAGCATGCGTTTAAAATTTCGCCAATTTGTTGGCGCCGGTAGCCTAAATTTTGAAGCGTCCCGCCCTTAAGGGCTAGGTGTTCTTTTTTAAAAGGCTCGTTAGCGTTAAATATTTCTTTTAATAAGCCTTTAATTTTTAAAGCGCGTTTGGGGTTTTTGAGCGCATAAAATTCCAAAGCCAAATTAAAAGGCTCTAAATCGTAGTTTTTCAATAAAAATTTTAATTCTGTTTTGTTATGAATATTTAAAAAAGCTTTATGGCATTCTTTAGCTTTTAAAAATAAAACACAAGTTTTTTTAGGGTAGCATAAATTTTCTAAACTTTTTTGGTGTTTAAAAAACCCTAACAATCTTAATTCCAGATTGAAAGGCGCGCTTTTTAAAAACCCTAAATCTTCTATTTTCTCTTGAATAACCAACTCTAAAATTTCTTGATATTCCTTAGCCACTTCATAGGCGTTTTTCCCCATAAGAAGCTTATTCAATTCGCTTTGTAAGCGCTCTTTGGAGAGGTGTTTTAACAAATCCTTACACGCAAAAATCGCTTCTTTGGTGCTTGGCGCTATCTTAAAGGCTAAAGTCGCGCTAAATCGCAACGCTCTTAAAATCCTTAAAGCGTCCTCAAAAAACCTTAGTCGCGCTTCCCCCACGCATTCAATCATTTGATTTTCAATCGCATTTTGCCCTTTGAAAGGATCAATAATCCCTTTTGTAGGGCTATAAGCGATCGCATTCATGCTAAAATCGCGCCGCTTTAAATCGTCTGTTAAACGAGCGCTAAAAACCAATTCTTTAGGCTTTCGGTGCTTGATATGCCCTTTTTCAATTCTAAAAGTTGTGATTTCATAGCTTTGATTGTTTTTAAGAACCGTGATCGTGCCATGCTTGATGCCGGTTTCTAGTACCCTAAAATGGCACTTTAAAAGAAGCTCTTTACTTTCATTCACTAAAGCGTTTGAGGTCAAATCGTAATCTTTGGGGGTAATGCCCATCAAACGATCGCGCACGCACCCCCTACCAAGTAAAGCTCATAGGGGGATTTTTCATAAATGTCAAACAATTCTTTTAATCCTTCTTCTAACTCAAACACGCTTTTTACTCTTAAAACTTCTTTGTGTTATTATATCTTTTTAGAATTTTTAAGGAATGTTGATGGAACAAGAAATTTGCGTGATCGGTTTTAGCGGCGGGCAAGACAGCACCACTTTAGCCGTATGGGCGAAAAAGCGTTTTAAAAAAGTCTGTTTAGTGGGGTTTGATTACGCGCAAAAACACTCTGTGGAATTAGAATGCGCTCAAAAAATCGCTTCTCTTTTACAACTCCCTTATGAAATCATCTCGTTAGATTTTTTAGAGAATATCACCCGCTCCGCGCTTTTTAAAAACTCTAACGATTTAATGGGGCATTCGCATGCGCAAAATAAAGATTTACCCAATTCTTTTGTGCCTAATCGTAACGCTATTTTTATCACCCTTTTGCATTCTTACGCGCAAAAACTAGGGGCTAGCAATATCGCTTTAGGGGTTTCGCAAGCGGATTTTAGCGGCTATCCGGATTGTAAAGAAGATTTTATTAAAAGCATCGAGCATGCCCTAAATTTAGGATCAAACACGGCGATTAAAATCCTAACGCCTTTAATGTTTTTGAATAAAGCGCAAGAATTTCAAATGGCTAAAGATTTAGGCGTCTTGGATTTAGTCATCAAAGAAACGCACACATGCTATCAAGGAGAGCGAAAGATTTTGCATGCTTATGGCTATGGCTGCGATGAATGCCCGGCATGCCAATTAAGAAAAAAAGGCTTTGAAGAGTTTCAAGCTAAGCTGTAAAAAATAATTTTTTAAAGAATGGGGTTTTTAAAACTTTGTTTTTATAATAAATTTCTTAAGAGAACAGGGGATTTTGAAATAATTCCCCCTACAACACCCAACTAAAACCCCTAACCCAAAAAGAGCGTTTTTTTAAGAGTTTGTCGCTTGATTAAGATCAAGCTGTTTTATATTTTTGTTTAAAAAATGCCTTTGAGCGTTTTTACAAAACAATCAAAGAGCGGTAAAAAGCGTGTTTTTAATGCCCTTTAAATGTATATGTATAATTGAGATAACCGCTCACCACTCTTCTAATATCGGACAAGAACAAATTGACTTCAAACGCTGGCACTTTAACCCCTACTTCAATACTAGAACCCCCAAGATACTTTCCAGCATAATATTTATCACGATTCCAACGAATGCCAAATTTCCCTTGTAACTGAAAAATAGTCGTAGCAGGAGAAAACCAAGTGCTAGCCCCTATGTTCACGCCAATAACAAACCCAGAAGAGCGTTTGACGATATAGTCTTTTAAGGAGTGTCGCTTATCTAGCTTATCGTTAGTCCAATTAATGAGCAAATCCGTATCAAAACCATAAGGTAAAAAAACAATTAAACCACCCCAACCACCCCCTATATAACCAACTTGGTAACCGAAAAAAAGAGAGTGCCTAAACCCTATAATCCTTTTTTTACCCAAAAAATATTTATACCCAAAGCTGATTTCACTGAGAAGACCGCCCGATCCACCAGAGAATGATATAGTGTTTGAATTTGGAGGATTGGACGAACTAGTTGATGGATTTTGTATGTTAAGTACATTAAACACATTTGCAAACACATTTGTATTGATTTTTTCTAAAATATAGCTTCCCCCTAATATGTCAGAACCTAAATAAAATCCGTCCCTTTCAGCGTGGAGCCAAAACGAGAGAGAGAGAGAGAGAGTAAGAGAGCTTTTTTCATGGTTTTTCCTTTTTTGGTTTAAGATTTGATATTATTTAAGTATTTTATCATAAAAATAAGATTTTAGTATGGGGTTTTAATGAAAAACAAAGTTAAAATGAAATAACCCTAAAAACCACCGCTTAACCAACATTAAATCAAAAACATGTTAATCTTTAGTTATTTTAAAATTTAGGAAAACCCATGCATCAAAACAATAAAACTTTTTTACCCAACCAATCCGCTCATCTTTCTAAAATCGTTCTTTTTTTAAACACCGGCTTTTTAGCCTATCTGTTAAGCGCTTGTGGGGCGAATGTGCCTATAGAAGAAGTGATAGTTAAAGATCCTAAAGAAACCAAAGCCCAAGAAGTCGCCAGAGAAGAAAACGCCATCCAGCAAGAAAACGCCATCATTGATGCACGCACCACGCCTTTAATCAATCGTTTCACTAATTATAACGCTTATGGCTCTCTAAACGGCTTTTACAATTCAGTGGATAACCTCAATTCGCCCATGCAAAACGGCATGTATGGAGGCTATTACATGCCTTATTATTACATGCCCTATGGTTTCATGCCTTATGGGTCAGGTCTTATGCCTTATGGGCCTTATGGGTATGGAGCGCCTGGATACTTCCCTTACGCTTTCTATTGATTGAGTGGCTTTAGCGTGCGTGGTAGCGTTGGTATTAAAACGCGCTTGTGTTTTCTAATGGTTGTTTCTAACATGCTATGGTGGTGCGATAAAGAAAGGCTATATAAGAGGAGATCTTATGCGTATAGTTAGAAATTTATTTCTTGTATCGTTTGTGGCGTATAGTAGTGCGTTCGCAGCGGATTTAGAAACCGAAACCAAAAGCGAAAAAAAGAGCGGTAAAAAGTTTTACAAACTCCATAAAAACCATGGATCAGAAACCGAGGCCAAAAACGACAAAAAGCTTTACGATTTCACTAAAAATAGCGGCTTAGAAGGCGTGGATTTAGAAAAAAGCCCCAACCTTAAAAGCCATAAAAAAAGCGATAAAAAGTTTTACAAACAACTCGCTAAAAACAATATCGCTGAAGGGGTGAGCATGCCGATTGTGAATTTCAATAAAGCCCTGTCTTTTGGGCCTTATTTTGAAAGGACTAAAAGCAAAAAAACCCAATACATGGACGGCGGGTTGATGATGCACATCCGCTTTTAAGCCCTTATTCATAATCCAAAAACGCATGCGTTTTAAGGGTTAAGGTTTTGGGGAAATATTGCACAAACAAATCTAAAAACACTTTTTCGCCAAAAAAATCCCCAGCGATCGTTACTTCTTGGACGCTAAAATTCTGCGCGTTATCCCAAATGAAATTCCCTAAAAACTCCGCTAAAGAATCCAAAATCCCCAAACTCAAAATTTCATTTTCCACGCCTGCGAGCCTGAAACTCATCGTGCTGTGCATGATCTTTGAAAAGTTTAAAGCCATTCTCAAAGAATCGTCTTTAAGGATTTTATAATCAATCCTAGGGCCTTTAGGGCGTAAGCATTCTTTAGCCAAAGAAATAACGCTCTGTGCGCAAAAATCTTCGCTATAACCCAAAACAAACCCTAAAATGCAAAAAAAATCCAATAAATTCGCACCCCCCAGATTGTATTGAGAAAGCTCTAAAAGGCGCGCATAAAAATCAGGGAATTTAGCCGCGTAGTTTTGCAGCATTCTGGAGGCTTTTTCATCTTGTTTGAGGAGATTAAATATTTGATTGAAATCAAATTTAACGCTTAAAAGCGTTTTTAAAGAACCATTAGCATGCAATAACAACCTTGTAGGGTGCTTGAAACTAAAATACAAAACGATAGAATTGGGGGTTGCGCTTAAAAACTCTAATTCATCTTTAAAGGGAAAGGTAGAAAAATTATTTTCTAGCACGAATTTTTTAGTGGGTGTGATCAAACGCTTAGGGGTTTTAAAAAGCGCTTCATAATGCAAAAGCGCTTCACAAGAATGGCTTTCATGCGTAAAAACAAATTCTATCCCCTCATCTTGTAAAATATGGCACAATAAATTCAATATGGGGTCATAGGGCAGTTGGGCTATGATTTCATCGTTTTTGAAAGTGTCCTTAAACACGCTTTTTAATGGGGCTTTGATAGAGGGTTTTTCCAAACTGGCCAAATATTTAGCGTCCTCTAAAGGCAATTTAGTGCAACTCAAAACGCTAGAAAGATCGCTAAAAATAACGCTTGGAGAGGGATTTTTTAAAGAAAGGGATAATGCCCCCCTAGAAGTGAAAATAGGGATAAAATCCTGTGTTTTGAGCATGCCTTTTAATTGGGTTAAGCAATCTATAAGCTCTTTAGGGCTATGGATTATGTCTCCTTTAAAAGCGGTGTTTTTGACAAAACCCAACGCATTGGCATACAAAGATGCGTTTTTATCTAAAAAATCTTGATGCTCTTTAGCGTTCATAAAAAGGGGCTTTGAAAGGCTTGTTGTTTGGAAAAGATTTTCATCTAAAGGATCTGTGATTTCCTTTAAAGACAAAAAGCTAAAATCTAAAGAAAAGGGCAAGATCTCGCTTAATTTTTGCGCGAATTCTAAAGTGGTTTCAGCGCTCGCTTGGAGGTAGAAAGAAGTCGTATTATCCTTATAAACGCTATAAAAACGCGCTTGCAAATTGCATGCCATTTGCTCTAAAAGGGGCGTAAAAATCAAGCTTGTTTTTTCATTAACGCATTTAAAAAGAAAGACAAACACCAATTCAAAAACCCTTATAAGAGAGTTCAGCGATACACTCTAAAGCGATATGATCGGTGCGTTGCATTTCAACCCCCCATGCGTTGAGTTGGGTTTCTATGGCTTTTAAGGCTGTTTCTAAAGCGTTTAACATTTCGCTCGAAAGCTTGAAAGTGGTCTCGCTCCCTATCACAAAAGGCACAAGCCCCACGATAAAAGTTTTAGGCAAATCCCCTAAAAACTCCGTGAGCCTTAAAGTGTGCAGCATTTCCACTTCATGCGCACTCCCAGCCCATGTGATTTCTTTAGGGGCGTCCTTAAAATCAAAAGCATAAACTGATCCTATTTCAACGCCTTTAGCGCTCACGCAGTCCAAAATCAAAACCTTTTCATACGAAGTGATTAAAGGAATGAGTTGCTGGGCCATTGTCCCCCCATCCACAATATCCACGCTAGGGAAAAAAGAAAAATTTCTTTTGAGGTAGTGGGCTAGATGCACCCCAATCCCTTCATCGCCAAAAAGGATATTGCCAATGCCTAGAATTAGGATTTTTTGACTCATTCTTTTTCTTTGGTGTAACCATAGCCATTAATCATAGAATCCGCCCCCGAACTATCATACCTGATAGAATGGAAAAACACCATATAAACATGCACAGGGACAAACAAAATAAACCCCCAAGTCGCTAAGTGGTGGATAAAACGCACATTCGCTAACCCCCCACAAAGCGCTTCAAACCACTTAAAAGCACTCGCTAAAAACGCTCCAAGCCCCGCATGATAGACATTATAATAGAGCACCACCCCGCTCAAACTCATCAATACGATCAAAACAACCAAAGTGAAATAAGCCACGAGTTGGATAGGGTTATACGATCCTTTAGTGTGGGGTTTGCCGCTGATAAGAAAATACGCTTTCATCTGATCGATCCAAGCTTTTGGGCTTAAAAGTTGGCCAAAACTCCTGCGTTCCATCAAGCTTTCTTTAGTGAAAAAAAGATAGGTTCTAAAGATTAATGCGCTAATGAGTAAAAACCCAAACATGACATGAAAAGAACGCACATAAGCTTGTAAAAGATACACCCCTTTATAAAAGCTGGAATTAGGCTGCAAAAAAGGGTAAGCGATGTAAAACCCTGTAGCGATTAAAGTAAAAATACTCAAAGCCCTAACCCAATGGAAAAAGCGCACAAAACCTGAATACTCTTTGTGTAAAACGACCTTATTTATTTTATCCATGCGTAACCCTTTTTAGAATTTAGCGAAATTAGGCTCTACTTTAAACTCGTTCAAAGACTGCCCTTTAAAATCCATCACATGCACTGAGCATGCGATGCATGGGTCAAAAGAATGGATAGTCCTAATGATTTCTAAAGGCTGGGTTAAATCAGCGATTTTAGTGCCAATCAAGCTCATTTCATAAGCCCCTCTTTGATTTTGAGAATCTCTAGGTCCTGCATTCCAAGTAGAAGGCACCACCGCTTGGTAATTTTCCACCACGCCGTTTTTAATACGCACCCAATGGCTTAGCATGCCCCTTGGCACTTGACCAATGTAGCGCCCTTTATATTCTTGATTTTTATCAATGTGATACGGAGCGCAAGTGCTTTGATCGCTTTTTAGATTTTCCACTAACGCATCAAACGCCAAAAGGCCATTATCAGCGATAGTCTTAGCTTCAATGCACCTTGCAGCTGTGCGCCCAAGCGTTGAAAACAACGCCTCTAAAGGCAGTTTCGTGTCTTTTAAAAACTTAGTAGCCACTTCAGTAACATAGGGGTTTTTCGCCGCTAAACCTACCACTACGGAACTTAAAGGGCCTACTTCCATGGGCTTACTATCGTATCTGGGGGATTTTATCCAAGAATATTTATCCTTAGTGTCAAGCACTTTAGCAGGGATTATTTTATTTTCAATCCCCACGCTCTCGCCGTCTTTTAAACCGGTATAATGCGGGTTAGTTTGCCCGTCATAAGGGTGGAGTTGCACTTCTTTAGTGTCTTCATATTGATACCAAGAATGCGTAACCTCTTCTTTAATCAAACTTTCATCAATGGGGTGTAATTTAGAAATATCCCCATCAAGCACCACCCCACTACTCAAAAGGTATTTATCCTTCCCAAGCAACACTTCTTCATAAGCGATAAAATTCCTTAAACCACAGCCTTTGATAACGGATGGTTCGTTAGCGAACATTTCGCCTGCCATCACCAAATCAGGGTAGTAAGCATGGTTGATAAAATTAGCCACCACTTCAAATTTGCTCTTCCATTCAGCCAATCTTGTCGGATCCAATATATCCATGACACTCGTAACACCCCCCACCGTTAGGCTTTGTGGGTGAGGCTGTTTGGCCCCAAAAATAGCGGTCATTTTCGCCGCTTCCCTTTGGATTTCTAAAAGCTTGAGGTAGTGGCTTAAGACGATTAAATTTTGCTCTGGGTTTAAACGATAGGTTTTATGCCCATAATAGCCATTGCTAAAAGGCCCCAAAGATCCGCTTTTAGCGAAATCGCTCAAGCGTTTTTGAACCGCTTTTAATTCACCGGCACCGGTATTAATAGGGTAAGGGCTGTATTTGAAAGAAAGTTTTGCCGCTTGAATGGGATCGGCTTTTAAAGCGCTCAAAATATCGCACCAATCAAGCCCATGCAAAGTATAGAAATGCACCACATGATCGTGAAAAAGTAGCGCCATGTTCATCAAAGATCGCACCAATTGCGCGTTTAATGGGGGGGTGATGCCTAGAGCGTTTTCTACCGCAGTGATACCGGCTTTATAATGCGAATAAGTGCATACCCCACAAATCCTTTGAGCGATAAAGCCTGCATCTCGTGGGTCTCTGCCCTTAATGATCGTCTCTAGCCCCCTAAAAAGCGTGGAAGAAGAAAACGCATCAGTGATCACATTATCATCATCTACGATCACTTCAATCCTTAAATGCCCCTCAATCCTAGTGATAGGATCGACTACGATTTTTTTTGACATGTTAATCCCTTACTCTTTGTTTTTGATCGCTTTAGAAAGGAGCGCATGCGCGACAATGCCAATAGCGGTTGCACTGAGCAAAGTCGTGCCGACTTTATCCGCTACTTTATCAGCCCCTAAGCCGTCAAAGGCGGTTTTAATGGAACGATTCGCTAAAGGCTCTTCAAAAGGACTCATCGTATCCCAAAAATTAGGCTCAGAACACCCTATGCACCCATGCCCTGCACCTATGGGCCAAGAAGTGTGTGAATTGAAGCGGAGTTTGGAGCAATTGTTGAAAGTGTAAGGCCCTTTACAGCCCATTTTATACAAGCAAAAGCCCCTTTTAGCGTTTTCATCGCCAAAATGCTCCACGAATTCGCCCGCATCAAAATGCCCTCTCCTTTCGCACAAATCATGGATCCTGTTCCCATAAGCCCAAGAGGGGCGGTTATACGCATCCAATTTAGGGAGAGCCCCAAACATCAAGTAATAAAGCACATTGCCTACGATATTTTTTTCACTAGGCGGGCAACCGGGAACGTTAATCACGGGTTTATCAATGATTTTATGCAAGGGTTGCGCGTTAGAGGGGTTAGGGTAAGCCGCTTGCACGCCCCCAAAACTTGAGCATGTGCCTATGGCAAAAATAGCCGCTGCGTGTTGGGCGGCTTTCCTGCACTCTTCGGCCCCCGTTTCAGCGTTTGGACCTTGAGTGAGAAAGTATTCTGTGCCTTGGGGGATACCGCCTTCTACCATTAAAATGTAATTGTTTTTATGCTTTTCTATGGCGTCATGCAAGCTTTTTTCGGCTTGAAAACCGCTCGCTACCATGATGGTTTCATGGTATTCTAGATTGATGTAATCAAAGATGATGCTATCAATGGTGGGGTCTGCACTCCTTAACAAGCTTTCGCTACAGCCGGTGCATTCTGCCATGTGCAACCAAATCACGGGCAATCTGTTAGCCACTTCTACCGCTTTTAAAGTCAAGGGAGTAAAACTAGCCGGCAAAGCTAACGCTGTGCTCATCATGCCCGCCCACTTCAATAAATCACGCCTGGAAATGCCCGCCCCCTTAAACTCGTCTTGCAAGTTTTTATGCTCGTTATGAGCGTTAAACGAACGAACTATATCAAGGCGTTCTTCAATCTTTTGATAGGTCTTTTTTTCATCGTAGAACATCGCCATTCCTTAAATAGAAATTTTCATTATCTTAACATAATAAAAATAATACAATCGCAATTTAATTGCTTTTTAAAAATTTGAGATATAATCGCAATTTATAATTATCAAAAAAAGGAACAAAATGAAAAAAGTACTCATCATTAATGGGGGCAAAGCGTTTGGGAGCTCTGGAGGGAAACTCAATGAAACTTTGACTGATCATGCAAAAAAGACTCTAGAGTCTTTGGGGCTAGAAGTGGATACTACGATCGTGGATAAGGGCTATAATCATAGCCAAGAGGTGGAAAAGATCGTTAGTGCTGATGCGACGATTTGGCAAATGCCTGGCTGGTGGATGGGCGAGCCTTGGATTGTGAAAAAATACATTGATGAAGTCTTCACTTCAGGGCATGGGAAGCTTTATGCTAGCGATGGCAGGAGTTCGCAAAACCCCACTAAAAACTATGGGAAAGGGGGCTTGATGCAAGGCAAAAAATACATGTTGAGCTTGACTTGGAACGCTCCCATTGAAGCCTTTAATGATCCTAGTGAATTTTTTGAAGGGGTGGGCGTGGATGTTGTGTATTTGCATTTGCATAAGGCGTTCCAATTTTTAGGGCTTTCAGCATTGCCCACTTTTATTTGCAACGATGTGGTGAAAAACCCCCAAGTAGAGCAGTATCTTAACTCCCTAACCACGCATTTGCATCAAGCTTTTGGCAAGTGATTTTAAAATTTTTTTAACCCCCCATTTCTTTGGGGGGCTTGTTTATTCCACAATGTTTATTCCACAATGTTTATTCCACAATGTTTATTACACAATGTTTATTACACAATGTTTATTACACAATGTTTATTACACAATGTTTATTCCACAATGTTTATTACACAATGTTTATTCCACAATAAAGTCTTTGGGATTGAGCTCACAGCCTAAGATAAGATCCCTAAGATTACTGCCCACCGTTTGATAACTCGCATTGCTGACAAAGTGGAATCCGTATTTTTCAAAATGCACAACAAGAGTGCCATCTCTATCCCTTAATTGCGCTTTTGCTTTATCCCAACAAATGTATCTTTGAGCTTCATCCGTGTAGCTTTCAAAGGCCTCTCTGGCGTTTTCTAATAAGTAGTCTATGACAGCGCTAGCCAATTCCTTAGCGTTTCTTACTATTTGCCTTCGCTGATTGGGGAGTCTGACGCTTTGAAGATTATGGGAAGTTAAATCATCATCAAGGGTTTTACTGATCTCTCTGGTGCGGTATTCTTTGGGCAGATCTTTAAACAATCCCACTTGACAAAATTGATCCGCTAAATATCCGCTCCTATTCCTCACTTCCTCTATCCCCCAAGAATGGGTGTTATTGATGAAATAGTCATTTAAATGCAAGGAGCTGTATTGTTCCATAAGCTCTATTTTTGTCTCGTAAGGTCTGTTGCCAAGCTTTTGATTTTGCCCTGATAGGGTTAGATTCCCAAAATTATTGAGGTAGTCTTGCTCAAAAGTGAAATAGTCCCCCACCCTATCGCGCCATTCTTGTGTGGGGGTTTTGGGGTAGAAATGCTCCACTTCTAAATTCTCTTCTTTTGGCGGTTCGGCGTTACTTAATTTTTCTATCTCAAGCAGGATGAATTTGCACGCTTGATTTGCTGAATAAGCGTTACGAACAGCAAACGCCGCTTTAATTCTATCGTCATTAGGGAACGCCATTTGACCAACGCTCTTGCCCAGATACCGCTTCAACGCATCGGCTGAAACATTTTCCCCTAGCTGTCTGTATAAAGAATAAAGAACTTTGTTAAGCACAGCAGTAGAATCTCCGCACACGCTCCTGCGCACGAAGTAGCTGATAAGGATTTGCAAAATTTCGTAGAAATTTTCATAATCCAGCTTGCCTTCTTCAAAATCTCTGGCGCAACGCAAAACAAAGGGCTTTGCCACGCCAAATTTGATTTTTACGAGATCTTTAATGCGCAGGCGTAAATTCGCTAACTGCTGCGAGTCCCCACGATCTAAAAAATAATGATCTCTGTCTAAAAAGATTTGATAGATTCTGCCATACTCACGCATATCGCTCATAAGACCTTGTATATCGTTAGGGAAATTTTTTCTGTGGTGGTCTTTTAGCGTGTAATACACTTCGCGCTCTCCCTCTTTTACCTTATCTTCAAAATAGATTCTCAGGTAGGTTTTGATAAAATCGTTCAAATCCTTTTCACCAAGCCAATTTTCTAAAGGAACCCAATAAGTCTTATAAAGACGATTTTGGTTGTCAGAATTTTCTCCCATCATCAGATAGTTGCGGATGAGATCCAGTCCTTTTAATTGCACGCCTGTAGCGTTGATGCTTTCAAACACCACTTGCGGATCGTCTTCGCCCAACTCTAAGCCTATGGCTACGATTTTAAGCCGCAAAAACGCCCCATAAATCTCTTCTATGCGATACCCTTTGCTGATATAATCGTCAAGCTCTTTGGTGAAAAATTTATAATTTTCCTTGATGTGTGGTGTGTCTTGTATTTCGTTCCACCTGTCTTGCATGACTAAATCAAAGGCTTCTTTGTCGCTTTTAATGGGTTTGAGACGCAGCCTTTGTCCCGAAAGATTGAGTAGATTATCAATCTCTTTTTTTATCCCTTCATTTGGTATCTTGGTCTCTATGGCTTTGAGCAAAAGCATGAGAGTGGTAATCCTTTGCTGCCCGTCAATGATGACAAATTCTTGCAGTTGTCTTAAGCTCTTTTCATCATCAATCAAATGCAAAATATAAGTGATAGAACCCATGAAATGCGTTTTTTTATTTTGTGAAATACTGACAATATCTTGCAGTAATTTTTCACAATTTTCTTCTTCCCAAGTGTAGTTCCTCTGGTATACAGGGATAGAAAATATCGTGCCTGTTAAGGCAAAAAAGTCGTTAACGGTGCTTTGTGTCGCTTTCATCGCTTTTCCTTTTAAATAAGATTAAAATCACACCGAGTATTAAATCAAAAAAAAAAAAAAAAAAATAGCTTAAATTTGTGAAAAAACCGCAATTTGTGGCTGAATTTATCTAAAAAAAGATAAAAGAGCTTTGCGCAAAGCAAGTAGTAATCTCTTAAAAATGCGATCTTTAGGGGGGTTTAGTTAATGGGAGCGAGAATGATTTCAAAATACCCCTACTAGGGTATATCATAAGAATTGTATGGCATGAACAAGCGCCCGTAATTAGGGTTCACGCGCAATAAATGCTCTTTGAAATTCCCGTAATTACGACAGCTTGACTCAAAACCATTATCGCATGCATACGAGAATAAATCCAAAGCCCTTTGATCGTCTTGAGGCACGCCTAAGCCCTTTTGATACAGCACGCCTAAATTGTTACAGCTCCCCAAAATCCCCCCATCGCATGCCATTTGAAAATACTTCGCCGCGTAGTGGTTATTCAAAGGAGCCCCTAAATCCCCATTCGCATAAATCCAGCCTAAATTCGCGCACCCCATCATATCCCCAGCGTTACAAGCCAAATAATTCAAATCCACTTGACTGAGCTTGGCCTTATCAATGCCATAAATATTATTCACATTAGACATCAAGCCCAGATTATAACACCCCATATCATTCCCATTCTCGCATGAAAATTTATAATAACTTATCGCTTTGTAATAATCTTTTGGGACCCCACTCCCATTAGCAAACATCCACCCCAAATTATTGCATGCGAGCATATCCCCCCTTGGCAAGCCACCGCATACAATTGCAAAGCGTTTTCTTTATCGTTCGTATCCGCATTTTTCTTGTTTTCATACATTTGAGCTAAATTCGCGCAAGCGGTCGCATCGCCCCCACTGCAACCCATTTCATAATAGCGAGCGGCTTTTAATCTGTTGGTTTGGATTCCTACCCCATTAGCATACATCGCCCCTACCGCAAAACACCCGGCCGCATTGCCGTTATCGCACGATTGGGAAAAAAGCTTGAAAGCCCCTTGATAATCGCCCTTTTTAGCTAAATCAATACCGGCAGAAAGCTCGGTTTGAGCGTTTTCAGGCGACCCTAATTTGTCTAATAGATTGGAGTTATCGTTTTTAGGGGTGATTTGGGTGTTAGGGTTTGGCGCGCCCTTAGCGTTAGCGGGGTTTAACTCAGGAGGCGTGTTTTTTTGGGCTTGATTGTTTTCTTCAGCGCCGCTAAGCTGTAAGATTAAAAAAACAAGCAATAACAAACTTTTTTTGAGCATTCTTTTAATCCTTAATGCAGGTTTTGATTCAACTCAATTTTTTTCACGCTCCTAAAAGCGATCAGCTTACCATTTTGGCTATTGGAACGAAAATGCACGCCATGTTTTCCGGAAAGCTCTTTGCCTTTGTAAAGGTTGTTGGCATGTTTTTCTAAAGCGCTATTCACTTCTAAAAGCTTTTTAAACTCATTTTCTTCAATTTCTATCACGCTCCCAGCTAAAATCGCAACGCCTGCATCCACAATACAGCCATCGCCTAGACTAATGCCGGTAACGCTATTAGCCCCTAACAGACAATTTTTCCCGATGCTAATGGGGTTATTATTCCCTCCACTTAAAACGCCTAAAACGCTCGCTCCCCCACCAATATCAGTGCCTGCTCCCACCACCACCGACGAAGAAATACGCCCCTCATTCATGCACACTCCCATAGCCCCTGCGTTAAAATTCACATAACTCGCCCCGGGCATTTGGGTGTAACCTCCGGTCCCTAAATACGCCCCAAAGCGCGTTTTTGAGCTATCCAATAAGCGGATATTATCAAACTCAGGGATTAATTGCATCAAATAGCGCGGGAATTTATCTATAAAATCAATGCTAGGGAAATGGCCTCGCATTTTTAAAGCCACTTCGTTTATTCTGAGCCATTCTAATTCATAAGGCTTGTTACCGCTCCAAGCCGCATTAGAAAGCTGGTTAAAAATACCCTCTAAATTCAAACTCCTCAAAGGGGCTTTCCCTAAAGAGAGCGCTAAAAGTTTCATATATGCGCTCTCCACGCTCTCGCAAGGCTTATCTTCATACAAGATCACCAAGCGATAAAGAGACTCCCCATTATTATTTTTCAAACGATTTTCTTCTAAAGCCTTTAAAAGCTCTAAAACCACTTGAATGTTTTTATGAGCCATTTTATTAGAGTAGGCTTCATTCAAAAAGGGCGTATAAAAATCTAGCGCTTTTAACACAAAACTTTCATCAATCTCAACGACGCGCTCGCTCGCGCTCTCTTTTAGGATTTTGTCTTTAGAAAGCGAATTGCAAAACACCGCATAAGAGCCTAGATTTTCCTCTTTCCAGTTCAAAACGGGGTAAGTGGCGCATAAAATCTTTTTGGAAATAGGGGCAATATCCACTCTGGCAATGCCAAAGCCTAAAGGCTCTTTATAGTGGTTAGATTGCTGGTAGTTGCTCACAAAATTTTTAAACTTATTGATCATGCCTAATCCTTTAAACTCTTTTCTCTTTCTTTAGCTAAATTTTCCACTTCTATGACAAAAGTTTCAAACAAATCCTTTTCAGCCAGTTTGTGAATGACCTTACCCTCTTTGATGATCAAACCGCTGCGATTCCCAAAAGCGATCGCCATGTCTGCATGCTTGGCTTCACCTAAAGCGTTCACCACGCAACCCATCACGCTAATGTCTAAAGGGGTTTTAATGTGGCTTAGGCGTTTTTCTACCTTGCTCGCCATATCCACTAAATTGGCTTCAATCCTCCCGCAAGTGGGACAAGAAATCCAATTAATCCCTTCTTTCAAACGCCCGCTATGGCGTAAAATCGCTCTAGCCACTTTGATTTCATTTTCTAACTCCCCTGTGATGGATACGCGCATCGTATCCCCAATGCCCTCCATTAAAAGCCCCCCTAAAGCCATAGCGGATTTGATACTGGAGCTAAAAAGATTCCCCGCCTCCGTAACCCCCAAATGGAAAGGATAGATCACAAGAGGGCGAAGCATCCTGTAAGCTTCTATGGTGCGAATCACATCGCTCGCTTTTAAAGAAATCTTAAAATTGGTAAAATCCAAATCTTCTAAAAGTTTGGCGTTATACAAAGCGCTTTCTACCATGCCTTTTGGGGTCGGCCCGTATTTTTGATCAAATTGCTTTTCTAAACTCCCGGCATTCACGCCAATTCTTATGGGAATGTTTTTTTCTTTACAAGCATCAACCACCGCTTTAATTTTGTCTTTAGAGCCGATGTTTCCGGGGTTAATCCTGATCGCATCCACGCTTTGAGCGGCAATGAGAGCGAATTTATAATGGAAATGAATATCAGCGATTAAAGGCAAAGGAGACGCTTTTTTCAATTCTTTTAAGGCTAGGGCGTCCTTTTCATTACTCACCGCCACCCTCACTAAATCAGCCCCAGCAAGTTTGAGTCGGTCAATTTGATTTTTAGTGCTTTCAATATCAGCGGTTTTACTAAAGGTCATGCTTTGCGTGCTTATGGGAGCATCACCCCCTATGGCGACGCCACCGATAAAAATTTGCTTGGTCTTAACTCTGTTTTCTAGCATCAAACCTCTTCATCAGTTAAATTCTTATGCGCTATTATACTCTTTTATGCTCTCTCTTTTATGTTCTCTTTCGCTCTTTTTTAGCGCTTTCAATGATAAACGCTTAAATTTTAGATAAGATTAACCATTCCATTTTAAATTAAAGTAGCCCTATGACTTTTGAGCCTTATCCTTTTGAACGATTAAGAGCCTTGTTTAAAGAGATCACCCCTAAAAAAAAGGGGTTGGATTTAGGCATCGGCGAGCCGCGATTTGAAACGCCCAAATTCATTCAAGACGCTCTCAAACAGCACACCCATTCGCTCAATATCTACCCTAAAAGCGCGTTTGAAGAGGGTTTAAGAGCGGCTCAAAGGGGTTTTTTTAAACGCCGTTTTAAGATAGAATTGAAAGAAAACGAATTAGTTTCCACGCTAGGATCTAGGGAAGTGTTATTCAATTTCCCTAGTTTTGTTTTATTTGATTATCCAAACCCCACTATCGCCTACCCTAACCCCTTTTATCAAATCTATGAAGGATCAGCCCAATTCGCTAGAGCCAAAAGCCTTTTAATGCCTTTAGTAAAAGAAAATGATTTCACGCCAAGCTTGAATGAAAAAGAGTTGCAAGAAGTGGATTTAGTGATCTTAAATTCCCCCAACAACCCCACCGGAAGAACCCTTTCTGTAGAAGAGCTGATTAATTGGGTCAAACTCGCTTTAAAACATGATTTTATTTTAATCAATGATGAATGCTATAGTGAAATTTATGAAAACACGCCTCCCCCTTCGCTTTTAGAAGCTTGCATGCTAGCTAGTAATGAAGCGTTTAAAAATGTTTTAGTGATCCATTCGCTCTCCAAACGCTCCAGCGCTCCAGGACTAAGGAGTGGTTTTATCGCTGGGGATAGCAGCATTTTAGAAAAATACAAAGCGTTTCGCACCTATTTAGGCTATACGAGCGCTAATGCGATCCAAAAGGCTAGTGAAGCGGCTTGGCTAGATGATAGGCATGCAGAATTTTTCCGCAATATTTATGCAAATAATTTGAAACTGGCGCGAAAAATCTTTAAAGACACGCTCATTTATCCTTATAGTTTTTATGTGTATCTGCCCGTTCAAAATGGCGAAAATTTTGCTAAAAGACTTTATCAAAACGAAGGCATTACTACCTTACCGGCTTTGTATTTAGGGCGTAATCATATCGGCGCTGACTACGTGCGTTTAGCCCTTGTCTATGACACCCCCTTTTAGAAAAGCCTTTAGAAATCATAGAAACTTATCGAGAAAACCATGCTTGAAACCCCAAAAGTTTTACTCAAAAACTTACAAGATTGCAAGATCCATTTTATCGGTATAGGGGGGATTGGCATTTCAGGCTTAGCCAAATACCTTAAAGCGCAAGGGGCTAAGATCAGCGGATCTGATATTGCCATAAGCCCTAGCGTTAAGTATTTGAAAGCTTTAGGTGTAGAGGTTAATATCCCGCATGATCCAAAAGCGATTAACCATCAAGATGTCATCATTCATTCAGCCATTATCAAAGAAGACAATACCGAAATACAAAGGGCTAAGGAATTAGAAATCCCTATTTTGTCTCGCAAAGACGCTTTGTATTCTATCCTTAAAGACAAGCGCGTTTTTAGCGTGTGCGGGGCTCATGGAAAAAGCAGTATCACGGCCATGTTGAGCGCGATTTGCCCCTTTTTTGGAGCGATTATTGGGGCGCATTCTAAAGAGTTTGATTCCAATGTGCGAGAGAGCGCGAATGATAGCTTGGTTTTTGAAGCCGATGAGAGCGATTCAAGTTTTTTATTTTCCAACCCTTTTTGTGCGATTGTGCCTAACACAGAGCCAGAACATTTGGAACATTATGATCACGATTTAGAACGCTTTTTCTTCGCTTATGAATATTTTTTAGACCATGCTCAAAAAAGAGTGATTTATAAAGAAGATCCTTTTTTAAACCGCTATTCTAAAGACGCCATTGTTTTAGAAAAAAAAGACATTTATAATATCCAATACATTTTAAAAGACGGCGAGCCTTACACTTCATTTGAATTGAAAGATTTGGGGGCTTTTTTGGTGTGGGGGTTAGGCGAACACAACGCCACGAATGCGAGTTTGGCGATTTTAAGCGCTTTAGATGAATTGAATTTAGAAGAAATTAGAAATAATTTATTGAATTTCAAAGGCATTAAAAAACGCTTTGATATTTTGCAAAAAAACGCGCTCATCCTCATTGATGATTACGCCCACCACCCTACTGAAATTAACGCCACTTTAAAGAGCGCTAGGATTTATGCTAACTTATTGGACACGCAAGAAAAAATTATTGTGATCTGGCAAGCGCACAAATACTCCCGCTTAATGGACAATTTAGAAGAATTTAAAAAATGTTTTTTAGAGCATTGCGACAGATTGATCATTTTACCCGTTTATAGCGCGAGTGAAGTTAAAAGAGACATTGATTTGAAAGCCCATTTTAAACATTATAACCCCACCTTTATAGACAGGGTGCGTAAAAAGGGGGATTTTTTAGAGCTGTTAGTCAATGATAATGTGGTAGAAACGATTGAAAAAGGCTTTGTGATAGGCTTTGGAGCGGGGGATATTACCTATCAATTGAGAGGCGAAATGTAATGGGTGCAGCGGTTGTTTTATTTTTAACGCTGATTTTATTGTTTTTAGTTTTAAGGGATTTTGGTTTAGTTAGCCCCAAACAAAAGATTTTAGCTTTTTTAATCGTGGGGATTATAGGAGCGAGCATCAGCGTTTATACTTACCAACAAAACCAACAAAACCAACGAGAAATCGCTTTGCAAAGAGCGTTTTTAAGGGGGGAAACTTTGTTGTGTAAAGGCATTAAAGTCAATAACCAAACCTTTAATTTAGTGAGCGGGACTTTGAGCTTTTTAGGCAAAAAACAAACCCCTATGAAAGACGTTCTTGTGGATTTGGATTCTTGTCAGACGCTTCAAAAAGATCCCTTAATCCAACCCCAATGAATACCCAATGAATGATGAATAATAATAATACCCTACCCAAACCCCTAGAAGAAAGCCTGGATTTAAAAGAGTTTATCGCTCTTTTTAAAACCTTTTTTGCCAAAGAAAGAGATTCTATTGCTTTAGAAAACGATCTCAAACAAGCTTTCACTTATCTAACTGAAGTGGATTCGATCGGTTTGCCTACCCCTAAAAGCGTGAAAGAAAGCGATCTTATTGTCATCAAACTCACCAAATTAGGGACGCTCCATTTAGATGAAATTTTTGAGATTGTCAAACGATTGCGCTACATTGTCATTTTACAAAACGCTTTTAAAACTTTCACGCATTTAAAATTTCATGAACGCCTTAACGCTATTATTTTACCCCCTTTTTTTAATGATCTGATCGCTTTATTGGATGATGAAGGGCAAATCAAACAAGGGGCGAACGCTACCCTAGACGCTTTGAATGAAAGTTTGAACCGCCTTAAAAAAGAGAGCGCAAAAATCATTCACCATTACGCCCACTCTAAAGAGCTTGCCCCTTATTTAGTGGATACGCAAAGCCACCTTAAGCATGGTTATGAATGCCTTTTATTAAAGAGCGGGTTTTCTAGCGCGATTAAGGGCGTTGTGCTAGAAAGGAGCGCTAATGGCTATTTCTACCTCTTGCCTGAAAGCGCGCAAAAAATCGCCCAAAAAATCGCGCAAATTGGTAATGAAATAGATTGCTGTATTGTTGAAATGTGTCAAACTCTAAGCCGTAGCTTGCAAAAACACCTTTTATTTTTAAAATTCCTTTTTAAAGAATTTGATTTTTTAGACAGCTTGCAAGCCAGGCTTAATTTCGCTAAAGCTTATAATTTAGAATTTGTCATGCCAAGCTTTACACAAAAAAAATGGTTTTAGAAAACTTTTCGCACCCCATTTTAAAAGAGCCAAAGCCCTTAAATTTGAAGTTTGAAAAATCCATGCTCGCTGTTACCGGCGTGAATGCGGGCGGGAAAACCATGCTCTTAAAATCGCTTTTAAGCGCGGCTTTTTTGAGCAAGCATCTCATTCCTATGAAAATCAACGCCCATCATTCCATTATCCCCTATTTTAAAGAAATCCACGCCATTATCAATGACCCCCAAAACAGCGCGAACAATATCTCTACTTTTGCAGGCAGAATGAAGCAATTTAGCGCTCTTTTATCCAAAGAAAACATGCTTTTAGGCGTTGATGAAATTGAGCTAGGGACTGACGCTGATGAAGCGAGCAGTTTGTATAAAACCCTGTTAGAAAAATTACTCAAACAAAACAACCAAATCGTTATCACCACGCACCACAAACGCTTGAGCGTGTTAATGGCAGAAAACAAGGAAGTGGAATTACTGGCCGCTCTTTATGACGAAGAAAAAGAACGGCCCACTTACACTTTTTTAAAGGGGGTTATTGGCAAAAGCTATGCGTTTGAAACCGCTTTGCGCTATGGCGTGCCGCCTTTTTTGATTGAAAAAGCGAAAGCCTTCTATGGCGAAGATAAGGAAAAATTGAACGTTTTGATTGAAAATTCCAGCGCGTTAGAAAGGGAATTGAAGCAAAAAAATGAACGTTTAGAGAACGCTTTAAAAGAGCAAGAAGATTTAAAAAACGCATGGCTTTTAGAAATGGAAAAACAAAAAGAAATCTTTCATAATAAAAAATTGGAATTGGAAAAATCCTACCAACAAGCCCTAAATATCTTAAAAAGCGAAGTCGCTTCAAAAGATACCAGCTCCATGCATAAAGAAATCCATAAAGCGAGCGAGATTTTAAACAAGCATAAAACAGACCAAGAGATCCCACAAACAATAACAAGCTTTCAAATTAACGAAAAAGCGCGCTATAAAAATGAAAGCGTGCTGATAGCACAAATTTTAGACAAGGGCTATTATTTGGTAGAAACCGAGCTTGGCATGCGCCTAAAAGCGCATGGGAGTTGGTTGAAACAAATCCAAAAACCCTCTAAAAACAAATTCAAACCCCCTAAAACCATCGTTCCTAAACCCCAAAAGGCAAGCTTACGCCTTGATTTAAGAGGGCAACGCAGCGAAGAAGCCCTGGATTTATTAGACGCTTTTTTAAACGATGCGCTTTTAGGGGGCTTTGAAGAAGTGCTTATTTGCCACGGCAAGGGGAGCGGGATTTTAGAAAAGTTCGTGAAAGAATTTCTAAAAAACCACCCCAAAGTGGTGAGCTTTAGCGACGCTCCCATTAATTTAGGCGGCAGTGGGGTTAAAATCGTTAAATTGTAGTTTTTGGCACTTTTTATGGGGAATACAAAAATCCGCTTTAAACTACCCTATTTTACACCAGCACCCAATGAGGACAAAGCCTTTTAAAAGAGCGTTGAAAAAGGGTTTTTATCGCTTAATTGAGTCAAAACCCTTAAAAATCTTTAGCCTTGATAGGATTTTATGGCTTTTTCTAAAACCTTAATCGCACTCTCTTTGTTTTCAAACCCCTTGACTTTCACCCATTTATTAGGCTCTAAATCTTTGTAAGTTTCAAAAAAATGCTTGATTTTATCTAAAGTGTGTTTGGATAAATCATCAATATCTTTGACATAGGAATGCGTGGGATCGATCTTATCTATGGGTAGAGCGAGTAATTTTTCATCCATTCCGCTTTCATCTTCCATGTTCAAAACCCCAACCAAGCGCGCTTTCACTACGCTTCCGGCTTGAAAAGCCACATCGCTTAAAACCAGTGCATCTACAGGGTCGCCATCAGATCCTAAAGTGTTAGGCACAAAGCCGTAATTCGCAGGGTAATTTTGCGCCCCATAAAGCACCCTATCCACCATTAAAGCCCCGCTTTCTTTATTCAGTTCATACTTGATATTAGAATGCTTGGATATTTCAATCACCACGCACAAAGAATCAGCGTCATGGCTCACTTCTAATTGGTCTAAATTCATTGCAATCTCCTTTGAAATAAAAAAGACTTATTCTAACATAAAGCCCGCTCTTTTTAAACCCCTTTAGGGGTTTTTAAAGGAGCGTATTGTTTGCTGTATTTGTGAAACGCCCTCAAGCACTTTTTGGTGTTTAATTGATGATAAAAAAGATTATCAAAATAGGATTTTCTAGGGGGTTTTAATGAAATGTCAGGCTTTTTCGCATTTTGAATGGTGCTATTGAAAGCATGCTTGTTTAAAGAAACAGGGCAAGGCAAATAGGTAAAATTCGCAACATTATGGTAAGTGGGGTTATTCATAAACATATCCACCGGCTCTATGATTTTAAAACGCTCCGTAGCCTCTATAAAAGTTTTAGCACCCTTAGGCGTGAGGTAGTAGCCTGACGTAGTAGCCACATACACGCTGGTGAGGTAAAAATGCTCTAAAAATAGCGCTTCTTTTTCATTATCAGCACGAGATTCCCAAAAAGTCTCTTTGATGTTTGTTTCTTTTGCCAGTAAGGATTCGTATTTTCCCATGAGTTCGTCGTATTTTTCCGCAATATTCTTATTGAGATCATCGTATTTTTTGGTGAGTTCATCGTATTTTCCTACGATATTCTTATACACTTCTGTCCGAGCTAAAATACTTCCAATAAAGCGGTTGAGTTTTCTTTTAATTTTTTTAAAAACCACTTGGTTAAAAGAGATTTTTTGGGGCGCTATTTTGCAAGGCTCATATAGTTCTTTAGGGTCTTGTTGCGTTTCAATAATACAATCTTGTTGCGCATCTTGTGTGGGATTGGGGGGGGGGGGGTAACTTCATAATTTTCAATAGGCGTTTCTTCAATAGACGCTTCAGCCTCTTCAGCCTCTGTATAGATAGGGAGAGAGTACAAATTGGTTTTATGGCCTCCCCAATAATGCCCATAGAGTCTCACAAAATCAAAAGGGCTTTTCAAGCAATCTTCTAAGGCTTGCATGAAATTAGACTCTAAGGCTACATCATCTTCTAAAATAACGACCGGTTGGTTTAATTTGACGCATTCTTTCCACAAAAGATAATGGCTTAAATAGCACCCAAATTCTTGGGGCAATAATTCCTTATAGCAATAATCAGAATGGAACCAATCGGATTTTAACATGCTTTGCGCGTCATAAAGCTCTTGAACGAGTTTTTCAAAATCTTGGTGTTTGGGGCTAATAGCGTCAAAGATTTGAAAAACACAACGGCCTTTAAACTTTTCATTGGATTCTAAAACGAGTTTTTCAGTATCCAAACGCCTTTGACTTTCTTTTAAAGAAATGATATAAACTTGCGTCAAATGAACTCCTAAATATGTCATTCCATGAATTATTCTAACATAAAGCCCGCTCTTTTTAAACCTCTTTAGGGGTTTTTAAAGGAGCGTATCGTCTGCTGTATTTGTGAAAGGCTTTTAAGCACTTTCTAGTGTTTAATTGATCATAAAGAAGATTATCCAAGTAAGACTTTTTAGGGCCGCTCAATGAAATGTCGGATTTTTTTAGATTTTGGATGGTGCTGATTTTGCAATGCTTGTTCAAAGAAACAGGCAAAGGCAAGTAAGTAAGAGTAGCGACATCATGGTAAGTGGGGTTGTTTATGAACATATCCACCGGCTCTATGATTTTAAAACGCTCCGTGGCTTCTATAAAAGTTTTAGCTCCCTTAGGCGTGATATAGTAGCCTGCCGTAGAAGCCACATACACGCTAGTGAGGTAAAAATGCTCTAAAAATAAGGCTTCTTTTTCACTATCAGCACGCCTTTCCCAAAAGGTCTCTTTGATGTTTGCCTCTTTTGCCAATAAGGATTCGTATTTTCCTGTGAGTTCATCGTATTTTCCTGTGAGTTCATCGTATTTTCCTGTGAGTTCATCGTATTTTCCTGTGAGTTCATCGTATTTTCCTACGATATTCTTATACACTTCTGTCCGAGCTAAAATACTTCCAATAAAGCGGTTGAGTTTTCTTTTAATTTTTTTAAAAACCACTTGGTTAAAAGAGATTTTTTGGGGCGCTATTTTGCAAGGCTCATATAGTTCTTTAGGGTCTTGTTGCGTTTCAATAATACAATCTTGTTGCGCATCTTGTGTGGGATTGGGGGGGGGGGGGTAACTTCATAATTTTCAATAGGCGTTTCAGCCTCTTCAGCCTTTGCATGATCTTCAATGGGTGTCTCTCCCACAGATTCTACAGCATCTCTCTCTAGGGGGAGCGTGTGCAAATTGGTTTTATGAAAATTCCAATACCACCCAAAAAGCTTGACAAAATCAAAAGGGCTTTTCAAGCAATCTTCTAAGGCTTGCATGAAATTAGACTCTAAGGCTACATCATCTTCTAAAATAACGACCGGTTGGTTTGTTTTGACGCATTCTTTCCACAAAAGATAATGGCTTAAATAGCACCCAAATTCTTGGGGCAATAATTCTCCACAACACCAATCAGAATGGAACCAATCGGATTTTAACATACTTGAAGAATCATAAAGCTCTTGAACGAATTTTTCAAAATCTTGATGTTTAGGGCTAATAGCGTCAAAGATTTGGAAAACACAACGGCCTTTAAATTTTTCATTGGATTCTGAAACGAGTTTTTCAGTATCCAAACGCCTTTGACTTTCTTTTAAAGAAATGATATAAACAGAAATCACAGATCATTCTCCTTGAGAGTGCATTTTAATTACCGAAAGACAAGATATACTCTTGCATTTCGCCCACAATCTCTTCAATGCTCCTCTCCCCATTGATCGCTTTATACACTTTCTTATTCTTGTAAAAATTTTGGATCTCACCCAACGGATCCAAAAACACCCGCATGCGGTTATGAAACACCTTTTCATTATCATCAGCCCCCCTAGAGCGCCCTAAAACCCTTTCTTTAGCGGTGTTTTCACTCACTTCTACTTCAATCACGCTTTTTAAGATCACTTCGTTTTGAGCGTTCAATTCCTTATCCAAAGCTTGCATTTGTTCCACGCTCCTAGGATAGCCATCAATTAAAATGATCCCTTTACTAGAGCTTTTAATCGCTGAAAGGATCGTTTCTACCACAATTTCTAAAGGCACTAATTCGCCTTGAGAAGTGAATTTCTCAATCAATAAGCCTCGCTCAGTCTTTTTAGCGCTCTCAGCCCTGAGTAAATCCCCGGTAGAAAAATGAGCGATTGTTTCGCTGTTATTCTTAGCGATAAGCTCTGCATCAGTGGTTTTACCACTCCCTGGGGCTCCAATAATCAAAAATAGTTGTTTCATATCGTATCCTTTTAAATTATTTTCTCAAGCGAATGTGTAATTCTCTTAGCTGCTCTTCATTAATGGGGCTAGGAGCGTCAGTCAATAAGCATGAAGCTTTTTGCGTTTTAGGGAAAGCGATCACATCTCTAATGCTACTAGATTTAGTCATGAGCATGATCAAGCGATCAAAGCCTATCGCAAAGCCCCCATGAGGAGGAGCGCCAAACTTTAGCGCTTCTAGTAAAAAGCCAAATTTCTTTTGCGCTTCTTCTTCGTGGATATTGATTTTTTCAAAGACTTTTTTTTGCATTTCTTCTTTATGAATCCTTATGCTCCCCCACCAAGCTCCACGCCATTAAGCACCACATCATACGCATGCGCTTCAATCTCTTCTATATCTTCGCATTCTATATTTTTAGGCATCGTAAAGGGGTGGTGTGCAGCATGATAGCCGTTTTCGGTTTTTTCAAACATGGGGAAATTGACCACCCATAAGAAATTCAAAGCGTCTTTATCAATCAAATCAAGCGTTTCAGCCACCTTCAAGCGCAAGCGTCCCATGTAATCTAGCACGATTTTTTTATCCCCAGCTCCAAAAAAGACAATATCCCCAGTTTTTGCACCAGTTTTTTCTAAAATATTCTTAAGCCCTTTTTCGCTCAAAAATTTAACTAAAGGCCCTTTAATCCCATCTTCTTTGATCTGCAAATACGCCAAGCCTTGAGCCCCAAATTGGCGCACAAATTCTTCTAATTCTTTTAAAACGCTGCGGCTAAAAAGCGCATCAGCCCCCTTAACGTTCAAAGCTTTAATGCGTTTGTGTTTAGGATCTTTTGCGATATTAGAAAAAATAGAATTTGAGCTGTCCCTAAAACAATCCCCCACTTCAACTAAAGGCAATTCAAAGCGTAAATCCGGCTTGTCGCTCCCGTAATTTTCCATCGCTTCCTTATAAGGCATGCGTTTAAAAGGTTTAGAAATAGTATGCCCAATCGCTTTAAAAATCGCTTGCAACAAATCTTCCACCACGCCCATCACATCATTTTCATCGCAAAAACTCATTTCCGCATCAATTTGCGTGAATTCTGGCTGCCTGTCCGCTCTCAAATCTTCATCTCTAAAGCAACGAGCGATTTGAAAATACCTATCCATTCCCCCCACCATTAAAAGCTGTTTGAATAATTGCGGGCTTTGGGGAAGCGCGAAAAATTCGCCCTCATGCACCCTGCTTGGCACTAAATAATCCCTAGCCCCTTCAGGCGTGGTTTTAGACAAAATGGGGGTTTCAATCTCTAAAAAACCCTTTTGGGCTAGAGTGTTACGAGTGATTAAAGCCACTTCGCTGCGCAATTTAAAGATTTCATAAGAATTAGGAGAGCGCAAATCCAAATAGCGGTATTTCAAGCGCAAATCCTCATTCACATGTTTGTTGCCGATTTCAATCGGTGGGGTAGCGCTTTTATTTTCAATGACTAGCTCTTCTAAAACGATTTCAATTTTACCGGTCTTTAGTTTAGGGTTTTCTAACCCAGCGCCTCTCAAACGCACTTTCCCTTTAGCCACTAGCACAAATTCACTCCTGACTTCTAAAGCCTTTTCATAAGCCTTAGAGCTAGGATCACAGACTAATTGCACCAAACCGCTCTTATCCCTTAAATCAATAAAAACCACGCCTCCATGGTCTCTATAAGTGTTACACCACCCGGCCACTTTGATGGTTTTACCCACATCTTTTTCACTAATTTCTGTGCAGAAATGACTTCGCATGTTTTATCCCTTTAAATTAAAACAAAAATTAAATTTATGAAAGCGTTTTTTTAAGCATTTCATGGATTTCAAGAATGTTAGATTTTACCACAAAACCATCCGCTTCTAAAGATTGGGCTAATTGGCGGTTAGAATCGCTGCTCATGGACGAATTGATAATCACAGGAATGTGTTCGGTTCTGCTATCAGCTTTAATGGTTTTTAGCACTTCAAACCCTGAAACGTTAGGCATTTCTAAATCCGTAATGACCACGCCGACTTGTTGGTAATGTTCTTTTTCATACAAATAATCCAACAATTCCCTTCCGTTTGGAAAGGCTAAATAACGCAATTCTAAGGTTTGAACGATTTTTTCTAGGGTTTTAAGAGCGCTTAAGGAGTCTTCAGCGATTAAAATGAGTTTTTGGCTTTGAATGGCTTCTATGCAACGCAAAGTCAAGTCGTCTAAATCCTTCAAGCTAGGGAAAACATCGCTTATCATTTTTTCCACATCTAAGATCTGCACCACTTGTTCTCCATCAAAACGAGTGATAGCGCTAAGCTTACCTTCTTCATTAATGCCTTGTTTGTCCCCAGCACTAATCTCAGTCCAATTTTTATGGATGATCCTTTCAATTTTTAAAACCTTTAGAGCGATGGAATGGTTAGAAAAATGGCACACGATCACTAAATTATGGTCATCTTTAACGCTGCATTCTTTCAAATTGCGGCTCGGATCATTAGCGTTATAATGCAACCACCTTTTCACATCCACTAAAGGAATGGATTCGCCCCTAACGCTAAGAAACCCGAGCATCATGCCATCGCTCCCCCCAAGAATCTCTGTAACCTCCCCGTCATAATGGATAATTTCTCGGATCTTAAAAATATTCATGCCATAAAGCTGGGCGTCTTTTTCTGCATCTAATCTAAAGCACAGAAATTGCGCTTCGTTGTTTAAGTGCAACGAAGTCGTTTTGTCAATGCCTCTTACCACCTAATTTCCCCTAAAGCCCTATCAAAGATTAAATGTTATAATACTACCCTAATTTAGTTTAAAAGGTTTTTACAAACATGATAAAAAGCCAAAAAGAATATTTAGAAAGAATTGAATATTTAAACACCCTATCGCACCATTATTACAACCTTGATGATCCCATCGTGAGCGATGCAGTCTATGATGAACTTTATCAAGAATTAAAAGCTTATGAAGAAAAAAACCCTAATAACATTCAAGCCAATTCCCCTACCCAAAAAGTGGGGGCTACTACCCCCAATTCGTTCAATAAAAACCCCCATTTAATGCGGATGTGGAGCTTAGATGATGTGTTCAATCAAAATGAATTGCAAGCGTGGTTGCAACGCATTTTAAAAGCCTATCCTAGCGCTTCGTTCGTGTGTTCGCCCAAACTTGATGGGGTTTCGCTCAATCTTTTGTATCAACATGGCAAGCTAGTGAAGGCGACCACTAGGGGCAACGGCTTAGAAGGGGAATTAGTGAGCGCAAACGCTAAACACATCGCTAATATCCCCCACACTATCGCTTATAATGGAGAAATAGAAATCAGGGGCGAAGTGATCATTTCTAAAAAGGATTTTGACGCTTTAAACAAAGAGCGCTTAAACGCTAATGAACCCCTATTCGCTAACCCTAGAAACGCCGCATCAGGGAGTTTGAGGCAGCTTGATAGTAAAATCACTAAAAAGCGTAAATTGCAATTCATTCCTTGGGGCGTGGGCAAGCATTCTTTAAATTTCCTAAGCTTTAAGGAGTGTTTGGATTTTATTGTTTCGCTAGGTTTTAACGCTATTGAATACTTAAGCCTAAACAAAAACCACCAAGAAATAGAAGAAAATTACCACACCCTGATTAAAGAAAGGGAGGGCTTTTTTGCCCTTTTAGACGGCATGGTGATCGTTGTGGATGAATTGGATATTCAAAAGGAGCTAGGTTACACGCAAAAATCCCCTAAATTCGCTTGCGCTTATAAATTCCCGGCTCTAGAAAAACACACCAAAATTGTAGGAGTCATTAACCAAGTGGGGCGTAGCGGGGCAATCACGCCGGTCGCTCTTTTAGAACCTATAGAAATTGCTGGAGCTATAATTACGAAAGCGACCTTACACAATTATTCTGAAATTGAAAAAAAAAATATCATGCTCAATGATAGGGTCGTTGTCATTAGAAGCGGCGACGTGATCCCTAAAATCATCAAACCTTTAGAAACTTACAGAGACGGCTCGCAACAAAAAATCATGCGCCCCAAAGTTTGCCCTATATGTTCGCATGAGCTTTTGTGCGAAGAGATTTTTACCTATTGTCAAAACCTTAATTGCCCGGCAAGGTTGAAAGAAAGCTTGATTCATTTCGCTTCTAAGGACGCTTTAAACATTCAAGGCTTGGGCGATAAAGTCATAGAGCAACTTTTTGAAGAAAAACTCATTGTTAACGCCCTGGATTTGTATGCTTTAAAATTAGAAGATTTAATGCGGCTAGACAAATTCAAAATCAAAAAAGCTCAAAATCTATTAGACGCTATTCAAAAGAGCAAAAACCCTCCCTTATGGCGTTTGATCAACGCTTTAGGGATTGAGCATATTGGTAAGGGAGCGAGTAAAACGCTAGCCAAATACGGCTTAAATGTGTTAGAAAAAAGCGAAGCTGAGTTTTTAGAAATGGAAGGCTTTGGGGTGGAAATGGCGCACTCTCTAGTCAATTTTTATGCGAGCAATCAGGAATTTATCCGATCGTTATTTGATTTATTGAACCCTAAAAACAGCGATATGGCTGAAGAAAAGCAAAAAAGCTCTTCTGTTTTCAGTGATAAAACGATTGTTTTAACCGGCACGCTTTCTAAACCACGGCAAGAATACACTCAAATGTTAGAAAATTTAGGGGCAAAAATTGCTTCAAGCGTGAGCGCTAAAACCAATTTTTTAATCGCTGGAGAAAACCCCGGCTCAAAACTCGCTCTAGCAAAAAAACATGGCGTGAGCGTTTTGAATGAAGAAGAATTATTAAAGCGCCTTAAGGAATTGGATTAAAATTAAAATCAAATATCCAGTTAAATTCTAAAGAAAAATTCCAATTTTCATTCTTAATGAATTTACTCACAAAATCCTATTTTATAGTAGAATGCGAAAAATGAATATATTTTAAGGAACAATGATGGAACACCATAAAGCGCACACAACCGTTCAGGCTTTACAAGCCAAACGCAAAAGGTTGCTAACCGAATTAGCCGAGTTAGAAGCAGAAATAAAAGTGGGCAATGAACGAAGGAGCAGTTTTAACATTTCGCTCTCGCCCAGTTTGTTAGCTGAAATAGAAGAAATAGAATACGAAGAAAAAACAAGTAAAGAGCGAAGAATCAATCATAGCGTTTTACTTTCGCCCAGTTTTATGGCTAAAGTGGATGAATACATGAAAGAGAAAGGTTTTTCTAACCGCTCGCTCCTCTTTGAAAAAGCGCTGGAATTTTACATGTTAAAACACCCATAAACCAGTAACGGACAAAAAATGAGAGGGTATTTAGGGTTTTGAGAATGGAAAATCAAAAGCTCGGTTCCTTTGGTTTTTTAAGGTTATTGATCTTTTTATTCAAAGCCTTGGCTTTGTCTATTTTTGAGAGTTTGGAATGCTTTTTAAAATCTCACTCGCTTAGAGCGTATCTATCAGTAACGCTTTTGTCTCGTTTTAATAAAGATTAGTTAATTTTTTAGTAACACTGCACTCAATAAAACCATCATTTAATATAATAACCCTAAATAGGATTTTAAATCATTTCTAATAAGGGGATTTTATGATTTCTAACATCAGCATACACCCAAAAACCATGTTTAAAAACGCTTTAAATATACAAGATTTTTCATTTAAAAGTCATACTAGTACAGCCATTATTGGCACAAATGGTGCTGGAAAATCAACGCTTATCAACACTATTCTAGGCATTAGATCAGACTATAATTTTAAAGCACAAAACAATAATATTCCATACCACGACAATGTTATACCACAACGCAAGCAATTGGGAGTTGTCTCTAACCTATTCAACTACCCACCTGGATTAAACGCAAACGACCTTTTTAAATTCTATCAATTTTTTCACAAAAACTGCACTCCAAATCTATTTGAAAAAAATCTTTTGAATAAAACCTACGAACACCTAAGCGATGGATAAAAACAGCGCTTAAAGATTGATTTAGCTCTTAGCCACCACCCCCAATTAATTATTATGGATGAACCAGAAACCAGTTTAGAGCAAAACGCTCTTATAAGACTATCAAATCTCATAAGCTTGTGCAACACCCAACAACTTACAAGTATCATCGCCACTCATGATCCTATTGTCTTAGATAGTTGCGAATGGGTATTGTTCCTTAAGAATGGCAACATTGCTCAATACAAACCTTTAAATTCTATATTAAAATCTGTAGCTAAAACTTTTAACTTTAAAGAAAAACCAACCACAAAAGACTTATTAGCATTACTAAAGGATATTTAGTGGGAGCAATTCTATCTATCCTAAAACTTGAAATCAAATCTTATCTCACCAATACAAGCACGCTATTTTGGACTTTTATTTATCCTATTTTAATGCTCCTATTACTAATTTTTGTTTTTTCAAAAAATACCACTGAAATTTTTTACTTTAATAACATTATAGGTCTAATGGGACTTCTTATTATTTCTAGCGCGATCTTTGGTCTCACACAAGCTATAACAAGCTTGAGAATCGCATAATATATTCTTGTTCTACATGCTATCACCAGCAACTTTCAAACAAATAACTCTAGCATTAATCGCTTCAAGACTAATCGTTGTAATCCTATATGCTTTTATCTTTATTGTTCTCTCTTTTTATATGCTCAATATCATCACTATTCTTAATTTTAAAGCGCTTATTTTGGGGTTTGTTAGTGTTTTTTCAAGCGCATTGTTTTGTTTTTGCTTGGCCATTTTTGTAGCTAGAATTTTTCAAAACGAACAAAGCATCTTAGGATTTTGTAATATCATCAATCTCTATGCGCTAATGTCTTGTAATGTTTTTGTTCCTTTAGAATACTTACCTAATATTGGTCAATTATTTATCAAAACATCTATTTTTTACTACCTTAATCAACTTCTAATCAAAGCTTTTCAAGGGATTGATACTATACTGGTTTTAGCAACTTCAACATTTTTCATTATTGGTGGCATTATTTTATTTTTACTAAGCGCTAATCGCATGTTACTAACACCAAAAGAACGCATGCGTTAAACCCTTAGTCCCACCATTAATTCGCTTAATGGCTCAAAAAGGGGTAAGCCCCCTACTTTTAAAACGCTAAACGCATTCCAATATTTCCGGTGATATTGATCATTTTGTAATCTAGTCCAAACCTAGCCCCCACCCCAGCATTCGCATAAAAGCTTTTAAATAACCTCACTTCCCCGCCTGTAGTGATGCTCGCAAAAGTGTTATAAAGCTCGCCTTTCCTGTAACTCAAAGTGTTGTTACCAATGAAACGCACCAATTTATCCCCCATAGACCTTACAAGCAAATCCCTACCAACGCCGCCAATCGCATAAAAATAAGAGTTTGTGTTGAAATAATGGCGGTTCTCCAAAGCAAGATCAATCGTTAAAACGGATTTTTTAGACGGATCGGCGTTCGCTTTAAACTGGTTATAAAGCGCGTTATCCATCACCCCATCTAAACCGGTCATGCCAATATAGTAATACCTTAAACCAATTTGAGGTTTTAAAATGATGCTTTTGTTTTTAAACATGAAATCATACCCGTAATTAACTTTTGCGTTCGTCGTCCATGTGCTGTATTGATAAGACTGGTTGATCATAGAAAGCAGAGCGTCGTTGGAGCTGATTTGGGTTTTATTAGCCCCCCAAGTTTCATTGACGCTAAAAGTCAGCTCGCTCTTTTTAATGAAAGCTCTCGCATACAAGCCCACATCCACATTATCGGATTTAGAATTAGTGATGCGTTCATAAAAACCGCTATACCCATAAGCCGCATACCCTCCAACAATCACACCCTTAATGAATCTGTCATAGCCCACATTGACACCATAGAGCGTTCCTGTGCCATTTTCCACAAAGCTCACGCCCCCAACGCCGGTCGCCCAAAGGTTGTTTTTTAGTTTATCCCTTTGAGAGTATTTTAAAATCACATCCATCGCATTAGGGATTGCATCAGCAAATCTTTGGTTTTTAAGACTGCTCAAGCGTTCGCTAAAATCCGTTGAATCAAAGGAAGCGAAATTAGAAAGCTTGGCTAAACGGCTCATTTGTTGCGTGTAAGTGTTGAGCTGTAAAGCATCGGTGGAATTGTTCTTAAGATTGGGTTTAGAAAGCATGCCTAAAGCGCTGGTAATATCTTTCATTAAGGTAACAATGTGTTCAGTGGGCGTGTCTTGCAAATAATAAGGAGCGAACAAGGGATTACCCCCCTTAGCCGCAAAAAGCTCATTCAACCACAGAATGGAATTATTGCCCGCAGATTTGATCGCATTCAAACCAGTGCTGCCTTGAATGTATTTGATGTAATACTCCAAACTAGGGGCATGAATATCCATGGGTTTATCAGAGACGCTAACTTGAACTTTATCATAAAGGATAGATGAATACACCATTTGCCCTTGATTGTCTTTAAAGCTCACCACAAGACCCCCATCTTTAATATTGACCGGTTGGTTGTCATAGCTTAGTGAATCGCCCTTTAATTGCATGCGTTTGCCGTTAAAATCAATGAGGGTGTAAAGCTTGAGGTAATCGCTCAAGCTCCCTCCAAGAATCGTTTGATTATCATAGCCATAAACCATGCGTTTAGCGTCTATAAGCGTGTAAGTGCCTTGTTTTTGAGTGTTAAAATGGATTAAAGCCTGATTGTTATAAGACATGATCGTAGAAGTGCCCGTTACATTAATAATCGTTTGATGGGTGGGGTTATTAAGATTAAAGATTAATGGCCCTTCGCTCTTGAAATCGCCCCCCACATTCAAACCATTTTCATTCGTGCTGAGAGTCGCTCCTTTTACCACATTGAGATTACCGCTAATATCAGCCCTATGATTAGAGTTATTATTAAAAGCGTTATTCACGATCAAATTATTCGCCCTCAAAAGAGCATTTGGCCCTAAATTTAAAGTCCCAATAGTCGTATTTTGTAAGACTTTTGAAAAATCCACTAATCCATTAGCTTTAATGGTTCCTAAAAAAGCGAAGTTATTGGCATTCACTTCTAGCGTTTCATCGGTTGGAACGCTTGAAGTTGAAGAATTAGTTTTTTTCTCGCTCATGCAATTTAAAACATTCACGCAAATCTGACCTTTTTGAACGCTAATGTCATTTTTAGGAGCATTAAGCGTTAAGCCGTTGGTAGCGTTTAAGGTATCTAATGAAATGTTAGAAAAATCTTTAGATACAAAAGAAAGCCTGCCCTGATATTGCGTGAAATTAATCGTGTTTTTCCCATTAAAGATAATGGACTTGCCCGCCACAAAATTCAATTCCCCCCCTGTGGCGTTACTAAACGAGCTGTTATTCACAAACACATGGTTTTTAGCCACAAAATTGAAATTCCCTTTTTGCCAGAGATTGTGCAAGCCTTTAGGTTTGAGTAAAGATCCCATGCCCAATTGTTTCAACTCATCTTGTAAAGATTGAGGCAGTATAGAGCCTAAACCTTGATGATAAACGCCTCCTAATCCCTTATCAGCGACGATTTTATTGAACATTTGCCCTAGGACTTGATTGCTCATGATTTTATTCACTACGCTTTCGCCTAATAAGTCATTTAACGCTTTTTCACCTATGCTAGAAATGGTGTTAGTTAGCTCTTCGCTAGGGTTAGTGATGCTATTTAGAGCGATATTGACTAACACGCTCAAATCCTGTGGGCCGAGCCAAGAAATGAGCTTATTGATTAGGGGGGCTTGTTCAATCATTTGATTGAGAATATCCCCAAAAGTCGTTTTATCCAAGAAACTCTGTAAGTCTTTGGCATCAGCGCTAGAGCCTATTTTATCCAGGGCTTGATTCAAGCCTCCAGGCACAAAATTATTGGCAAAAGAACTCAAACTTTGCTTGCCATACCAGTTATTGATGAAATTCTCTACATTTTCAATCCCTAAAGTTTTCACGATGAATTTTTCAAACCCTGAAGAATGGGCTTGGATTTGCTCTAAAAGCATTTGATCAATTTTTTTTCTTTCCGTAGGATCTAGTGCGTTTAAAAGCCCGTTTTCACCAAAAACATCGCCCACCGTTTTAGAATTTAAAATTTCCATGATCGCGTTTTTAAAAGCGCTCACGCCTAAGAGATCATTCACTTCAGTAGGGCTAAGCAAAGAGCTTAAAGTCTTAGATCCAAAATCTTTAGGGATCATGCTGGCTAAATCTTTAGGGATAGCGTTATTGTTCAAGCTCTCTTCATAAACCATGTTAGAAAGGATATTCCCCAAGCCCTTTTCTCCAAAAAGCTTTTCAATGCCACCTTGCCCTAGATAAGAAAAGATTTTATCAGTCCCTTGAGCGTCAATATTGGCTTGATTGAGCACTAAATTCGTCGCGCTTTCAAAAGACACATTCGCGCTCCCTCCACTCCCCCAAGCGTTCCCGCTGCCGATGGTTCCGGTAATGTAAATGTTTTTAGCCCTAAAATTAGCGTTAATGTAGCCCAAATAAGGCGCACTAGAATTAAGCAATTGCCCTAAATTAGTCTGTCTGAACATCTGGCAAGTGTTATCCCCAACCGCGCATGGATTTTTATAGCCATCGCCTCCAAACCACACCACGCTATTCGTGTTCGTTTGCCCTTCTTTGATCGCCCCTACCACGAGATTGCCTTGAGAGAAATCATAATTAGCCGTGTTGGAAAAATTATTGATAATCTTTAATAAGCTCTTCCAATTTTCTTGGTTTAAAGTGATACCATACTTTTCAAAGATACCAAAAAGAGTTTCAAAACCATTCGGGCTATTGATATTGAGATTGTCCAAATCCCCTGAAGATAAAAGATTGGCTATTTTAGGCAAAAATTCCTTACCCAAACTGGCAATAACGCTTAAATCCTGCTTAGTGATAGCCTGATTATAAATATGTAAGGCTTGTAAGGGTTGGTTTTGCGCGTTATAAGTCCCGGGTGTTTTATTGTTTTGATTAAAGCCTTTGATATTACTGCTCAAATAATAAGTGCCAGCTTTGCCGCTTGTGTGATTATAGGAATTAGAGCTTTCATCATAAGGGTTTTTTTGGTAAAAATACAAGCTAGGAGCGAGATTGAACATCGCATTATTAGAAACGCCGTTTTGAGAGATTTGAATTTTCAAGCGGTTGTTATGCAAGGTTTCTGTAATCGTTTCAGTCGTGTTGAGCGGGTTAATGAAACTCCAAGAATGAACGCCGTTATTAAACGAGTAGTCAGCCTTGTCAATCTGTATGCCATAAAAACGGATCTTTTCATAGCCGTTATTCCCCATCAAACCCTGAATATTTTGAGCTTGTAAAACATTATAAACTAAGGGCTTGTTTTTTGCATCAAATAAATTCACATTAGACAGATTCAAAACGCCTTGAGTTCCAAAGCTGAAATTCCCGCTTGCATTAATGGATAAAGCGTTAGTGCCATTGCCTAAAAGGTTTAGAGCGCCATTTAAAAGAACGCTTTGAAAATTCAGGGTGCTGTTGTTGCTTAAATCAAATGAAGCGTCTGCATTAAAGGTCGCTAATTTAGTGAAAGAAATTTGAGAATTATTGGCATAAAAACTCACAGGAGCGTTAAAAACGCTATCGCCATTGAAATTTAATAAGCTTGAGTTATTGAGATTGAAATTCGTTTCCCCCTCTACGCTAAGCGTATTAAAACTCGCTTGGGAACTTTCAGCTAAATTCATCGTAGAGTTATTTTCAAAAGTAGAAGTGCCTTGGAAATTGATATGGATATTTTTAGCCCTTAAATTGAGCGTCGCTTGATTAAAATTCGTATTCCCTTTGAAATTAATAAGGCGTGCAGAGTTGCCAAAATCAGGCGTTTTACCAAATAGCGGGATGCCATAAAAGGTTACATTAGCGTTATTGAAATTCGCTTGATTGAAGCTTAATTGAGCGTTAGGGTTTAAATTCAAGTAAGAAACCCCGTTAAAAGCAGTCGTGCCGTTAAAATTAGCCACACTATTATTATAAAAAGAAAGGCTTGAAGCGTTTTCTAAAATCGTTTGAGTCTGATCCCCCCCAATATTGATAGCCGCATTGGGTTTGACTGAAAGCCTGGAATGATTGAAAGTAACATTCCCATTCAATGAAGACTGATTCACATTTTTAGACACATCAATGACTATTTGAGAGTTATTGAAAATAATGTTATTAGCTTTCAAATCATAACGAATGCCCCCTCCTAAAATGGAATTAGTAAAAATCAAATCCGTATTCGCAACCATGTTCACATACGATGAGCCGCTTTCAGTCGCTCCGTTAATATTAGTCCAACCGCTAAAAGTGGTGTTTTCAAAAGCGATACGCCCTGAATTAAAATTAAAGCCTCCCCATGTGAAATCCCTAAAGTTAGAATTTTTAATCTCCATAGAAAGCTTGGAATTAAAATTCGCCCATGAATGCTGGCTCGCACTGGTTTGTAAGCCCATAGCCACGGTTTGAAAATTCGTGTAATCCAACCCGTCAGCGTTCAAGGTTTCATCAGCGTTAAAATTGATCGTTGCCCCACCGCCAGCGTTAGGGTTGCCGACATTAAAGTTATTCGTTAAAAAGATATTAGTCGCGTTGAAATTGCCATGCAAATACAGCAAATTATTCTTACCAAACCAGATCGATCCGCCATTGTCATTAGCCTTTTCTTGAGCGCTCCCTAAAAGCAAAGTCCCTACCACCGTAGCCCCAAAGTTCAGCGACCATGCAAAAGCGCTAGAGCCAATAAGGTCTTGATTTTTATAAGGCGCGATATAGCACACGCCAACGCACACAGGGGTTTTTCCTGGAATGAAATCAAATTGCTTCCTCACTTGACTCCAAATATCCTTAGAATCAGCGTCTGTGTGGAAAGGCGAAGAATGGATAGTGAAATATTTATAAGTGATAGAGCCCGGATTAAAAGTCTCTTCAAAAACAAATTTTTGGCCGTTGCTTTGGGTGAATTGCACAAAAAAAGTGTTGTTATCCGTCCTTAATAAAGTCCCTTGTTCGCCACCATAATGGATCAAATTCCATAAATTTTTTGAAAAAGCATTGTCCGCCACAATTTCATTATTATATTTAATGTTATCCCCACTTAAAAGCGTGTAGGTGGTGTTGTCAGTCAAATCCCTTTCAATATTAAAAATACTATTATTGTCAATAGCGATTGAGCCTTTAAGGCGGCTGAAAGGATCGCTATTAATAAGCGTGTTTGTGCCTTTAAAGGTGGTGTTTTTAGTGTCATTAAACGAATAGCTACCGCCATTAAACGAGTTGTTGTTAAAAATTAGATTTTGCGCTTTTGCGTTGATATTGTAAGAATTGAAAGTGTTGTTTTCTAGGGTTAAAGAATTTCCGGCACTGTTTTCGCCCCCTTTATAAATCAAGGTGCCGTTATCGCTAAAACTAACATTCTTAATCACCGCCTTCCCATTAGCGCTAGCGTTATCCACGCCAAAATTCCCCCCTCCACTCACAGAGCCTTTATCCCAAGTGATGTCATTGGCTTTAAGGTTAAAGCCTCCATGCGGGGTTTGGTTACTAAAATTTGCGTTTGTTGCATTCAAGTTGCCATTATCCACAATGAAATTCATCCATGAATTTTGCAAACCGGCTTTATCGCTATTCAAATGAGCGTTAGCGATATTCAAACGCTTTTGAGCGTTAAACACTAAAGTCGCGCCCCCACCGGTTTTGGCCCCATTACCAGAGCGAATGGTGCCGGTAATATCAATTTGATTGGCTTTAAAAACGCCTTGAATATAGCCCACTAGCCCCCATTCAGCCCCTGAAGTTTTCCCAAAACCCACCACGCTATTAGAAGTGGGATTCGCCCCAGCAAGAAAAGGGGTGGTCTGATTGAACACTAAAACGCTGTTAGCGCCGCTATAATCTTGCGTGAAAACGCCTGTGCCAGCAGTCTTCCAAGTCGTCATGCCGTTGAGATAGAACACGGTGTTACTGGCGTTGTTATTGACATTTTTAAGATGAAATACCTCATTATGGATATTCACGCAATGCGTATACCCTAGAGTGCATAAACGAGTGAGCGTGATCCCGTTATTAAAATTTTCTTTGATGTAGTAAGTCAAGCCGTTATCGGTGAATTGGACATTATAAATTTTAGTGCTGTCTGGCGTGGATTGATCCTTATTTACTAGCGTGCCGCTAGGGTTTTCCCCACTAATCCAACGCAGCATTTGATACAAAGCGTTATTATCCTTATAATCCACGCTTTTAGCGTTAAGCAATTGATAAGTCGTGCCTACGCTTAGGCTATTCAAAAGCCCTTGCATGTTGAAAACAACGCCCTTATTGAAAGCAAAATCCGTTTGAGCGCCATTTATTTTAAATTGGTTATTCACATTGAAAGTGTCATCAGTAAAACTGACTTTAGAAGTTTTATTGAAATTAAACACGCCCCCATTGAACGAGTTCCCACTAAAATCCACTTGCTTAGCGTTAAAACTAAACGATCCGCCATTAAACGAGTTGTTATTAAAAGCGTTTGTTTGCTCTGCGTGGTTGAAATTAAACGAACCGCTATTAAATTTGTCTTCATTAAAGGCGTTATTTATGCCATCAAAAGCATAAAAAGCGTCATCTAAAACGGATTTTTCAATGGTGGTCTTGCCTTGAAACTTGAAATTCCCTGCTAAAAAGTTCGTGTTTTTAAAAGTATAAGAATTTTCAGTGCCTTGAAATTTGTAATAAGCCTTGTTGAAATTCACGCTATCAAAAACGCCATTACCGGTAAAATCATACCCCCCACCCGTCCAATCGTAAAAATCAGACTGAGAAACATTGATCTTACCGCTCCCAGAGCCATTCCCTAAAGCGATAAAAGTCATGTAAGAATTTTGTGAAGTGGTTTTTAGGTTTTTAAAATCAGCTCCAGCGATATTAATTTCAGTCGCGCCCACAAAATTCAAAGTCGCCCCCCCACCGGTTTGAGCGCCGTTACCAGTCATCATGTTACCGGTGATATAAACCCTATCGGCTGTGAAAGTGCCAGTAATATAGCCCGTTTTCCCCCAATTGACCCCCTCATACCCCCCAAAACGCACCGTGCTGTTAGATTTAGGGATCGCACCATTAGCCCAAGGGGTCGTAGCGTTAAAGACTAAAGCGCTGTTTTTCCCGCCATAGGTTTGAGCAAATCTCGCATTAGTGTAATTCCAAGTGTTTAAGCCGTTAAGATAAAAAATCGCATCAGCTCTATCATCATTGATATTTTTTAAATTAAAGACATTATCATGGATATTCACGCTATTGGTGTAGTAAAGATTGTTCGCGCCATAATAGACGGATTGTAAAACAATAGAATCAGGGCTAAAAATTTGCCTAAAATGATAGAGCGTGCCGCCTAAATTATAGGTTACATGGTAAGTGTGGGTGTTGTTATTTGAGCTTGTATGATTTTTATCAGCGTCTTTTGTGGCTTGCGTGTTTTTAAGCCTGATGATATTCCATAAATTATCCACATCATTATAAGCGATAGAGCCATTTTTCATGCTAAAGAGCGTGTAAGCGCTCCCTATGCTAGGCGTGTAATTTTGAATGTTAAAAATCGCATTAGGATTAATAGTAACTTTACCGGTCATATTGACAAAAGGCGAAGTGGGGTTGTTGATCGTGGTTGTGCCTTGAAAATTAACATTAGCGTTAGTTCTATTAAAAACAAACCAACCCCCATTGAAGGTCAAATTATTAAAAGTAATATTATTTGCATTAAGAATATAGGCATTCCCTATAGTATTAGCGTTGCCATTAGGCATACTCCCCAGAGTGCTGTTATTAAAGGTAACGCTATTAGCATTAAGATTGAGTTTGTAATGATTGATATTAGAGTTAGTGAAAGTGATGCTCCCCCCGATACCATTCCCACCCTTATAAGTGAGCGCGCCGTTATTGTTGAAAGTTACCCCGCTAATGGTGGTTGTGCCGTTGCTATCCACGTTATCAAAGCCAAAATTCCCGCCATTGACGATCCCGCCATTATAGGTGATCTTTCGCCCCATAGCATTAAAGCCCCCATTAGGGGTTTGGTTGCCAAAATCCGTGTTTGTCAAATTCACGCTGTTATTGGAAATCAAATTGATCCAAGAAGTTTGTGTCCCAGCTCTGTTATTTTGAAAATAAGCTCCGTTAGTGTTTAATTCGTTTGAGCTTTCAAAAACCAGTATCGCCCCCCACCGGTTTTCCACTCATTACCTGAGCCAACAGCTCCTGTGATAAAAATGTCTTTTGCCTTAAAAACCCCTGTAATAAAACCGATATAGCCCTTTTCCCCAAACCATATAGAAGAATTATTAGGTGTTGCGGAAGCGTTTTTTGTCCCTATATACAATTTGCTGTTGTTGTAGTTTTGCGTGAAATTCCTATTCCCCCCAGCCCAAGTGCGTAAAGGGCTGACATAGTAGGATTTGTTGCTGTTATTTTCATTCACGCTATTGAGCCAATACACCGAACTCTTATAATCTTCAGCGCTCAAAGCTGAAACAAACCCTAGCCCTAAGAAGATTTTTTTGTTAAAGGATGCAGAAAGATTTGATTGCGTTTTTAAGGAATAGATTGTCAAAGGCGAGTTTTTGATTTTGTATTTTTTAGCGATTTTCTTTTTAACACCCTTAAACGAGCGGTTTTTACTAAAGCGTTCATTCTTTAAATCTATTTTGCCATTTCTATAAGTCATATTTTGAACCCTTTCTATTATATTATATAATTACATTTCTTAACACTATCCACAACGAAATTTTCATTATATTAATTAAAAGAAAACAAAACAAATCCTTTTATATGTTAGTAACCAATCTCATTATAAAAACCATCGGTTAGTTACTTTCTGTAATATACCTCCTTTAAAAAGCGTAACTATAACTCGCATGGATAAAAACGCTCTCTAAAAAATAAGAATTTTTAAAAGAATTTCTGGTCTTTGAAAAAGGGATTTTAGCCCCAAGCTCTACGCGGTGGTGGCGATCGATCGTGCTGCCAAGCCCCACATTAAACAAGCCGTTATACCCCATAAACGAACTATTTTTCATGCCTAAATGGTTGCTTTGATAAAAATACCCTATCCCAAGCCCCCCATACACCCCAAAGCTGTATTTTTTGTAAGTGTAAAAATCGCTCAACACATCTACATTTAAGCTCAATAAAGAAGTGTTAATCGTGTGGAATGCGGTGGGTTTGATTGCCATAAGGTAGGAAAATTCACCCCTTAACGCTAGAGCTTTAAAAAAAGCGAATTGATACCCCCCTTTAGCCCCCCATAAAAAAGCCGTATAAGAAGAATCACTAGCCGGTTTTGGGGTTATTTTAATGGGGGCTAAACCCACCATAGCCCCAAAATAAATATGACTTTTTTTAGGCTCAAACGCCCCCAACAAGCCCACCCATAAAGCCAAAATGAAAACAATCTTTTTCATTCTAAAGCTTTTTGGTTTTGATAAAACCGCTTGATTTTGTCGTCTATGGGAGCGAGCAAACGATAAAACACCGGCACAATGAGTAGGCTTAACACCATAGAAATCATTAAGCCTCCACTCATCGCAATCCCTATAGGGGATTTCATCGCCGCTCCATCCCCACTCGCCAACGCTAAAGGCAGCATCCCGCAAACCATCGCAATGGTCGTCATTAAAATCGGTCTTAGACGGGTTTTGCCGGCAAATAAAATGGCTTCTTGGATATTCAAACCTTTTTTACGCTCTTCATTCGCCACATCAATTAAAAGCGTGGCGTTTTTACCCACCATACCAATGAGCAAAATCAAGCCTATCATAGAGAACATGCTCAAAGGCTGATGGACTAAACCTAGAGCAAAAAACGCCCCTGAAAAGCTTAAAGGCATGGTAACCATGATGATAAAAGGCTCTAAAATGGACTCATACAACGCCGCTAAAATCATATAAATCAGCACAAACGCTGTCGCTAAAGCGACTAAAAACTCCCCATTGCTCTCTTTGGCGTTATCCGCTTCACCGGTAAATCTGTAATTCGCCCCCTCAACCAGCCATTCTTTAGTGTTTTTACTCACTTGCGTTAAAATCTCGCCCAAAGAAACGCCCGCATTCCTATTAGGCTCAGCAAGCACCGTAACGCTGCGTTGGCGGTTGTAGCGAGAAATACTAGACGGGCTTTTAGTTTCTGTGATTTCCACTAAAGCGTCTAAAAACATCAATTTATCGTATTTGTTACGCACCTGCAAGCGTTTGATGTCTTCTACAGAAACGCGCTTGTCATCAGGCACTCTAATGATCATGTCGTATTCTTTGCCATCTTCTTTGAACACGCTCGCTTGAGAAGTCCCAGAGAAAGCAGAGCTCACCACCGAGCCAATGGTTTGAGCGCTCACGCCGTATTTGTTAGCGTTTTGTCTTAAGATTTTGAGTTGCAATTGCGGTTGCGATTCGCTCGTGCTTGTATGGTAGCTTTCAACCTTGCCTTTTAATTCAGGGCTTTCTAATAAGAATTTTCTCAAATTCTCCACGCTTTTATCCACCGCTTCTTGAGAATGGGAAAACACAAAGGTTTGGAAGGGCGAACTATCCCCACCGCCCCCTATAAGAGCAACTTCAGAAAGATTAATAGTATCTAAACCTTTAGCTTCAGGCAAGCTTCTCAACTCTTTCCTTAAAGCGCGCATCAACTCAAATTGCCCCAATTGATGCTCTTTTTTGCGCTCTTTTAAAGGCTTGAGTTGCACAAAAATCTTAGCCTTAAAAGGGTTTTGCGTGGTGCCATAACCCACTTGCAGGGTGGTAAATTCCACTTCAGCATGTTTTTCAATCGCTTTTTGAAAGATCTTACTCTTTTGTGTCATGTAATCTATGCTCACACCCGGTTTAGCCTTAAGCCACACTAAAAACCTCCCCCTATCTTCTTTCAGTATAAAATCCATGCCGAGTTTAGAAGCCACAAAAAGCGAACCCACAAACACCAAAACCACCGCTATAAAGATAATGAGCTTGTGGTTTAATACCCATTGGAGTAACTTGGTATAACGAGACTCTAAAGCCTTAAAAAAAGGCTCACTCCACACATAAAAACGAGAATGCCTGGGATTGACCACGACTGAGCTTACCATAGGAATAATCGTAACGACCACCACATACGATAAAGCGATCGCTAAAGCCACCGTGATCCCAAAGCTTTGGAAAAAGCGCCCGATAATGCCTTTCATGTTCCCTATAGGCACAAAAACAGAGAGCAGCATCGCTGAAATCGCTACTAGAGCAAAACCAATTTCCCTCACCCCCTCATAGCTCGCTTTTCGTTTACTCATGCCCATTTCTAGCTTTTTATGGATGTTTTCAATCACCACGATCGCATCATCAATGATGATCCCTATCGCTAGCGTTAAAGCCACCATGGTGAGCATGTTTAATGAAAAGCCCATCCATTGAATGAGCGCAAAAGTCCCCATGATAGAAATAGGGATAGAGATCGCTGAAACGAGGGTGATCGTGCCGTTACGCAAGAACGCAAACACCACTAAAACCGCTAAAATCGCCCCTAAAATCAAGTCAAATTTCACGTCTTCAATAGAGGTGCGGATATAGCTCGTGGTGTCTAAAAAAGGTCTGATTTCATAGCTGGGGCTAATGGCTTGAATGCGCTTTAACGCTTCATACACTCTATCTACGATTTCAATTTCATTCGCTCCGGCAATCTTTTGGATTTCTAAAATCACACCGGGTTTGTCTTTAAAGCTCGCAAAAGTGTTGTCTTCTTCCAAACCGATTTCAATCTTTGCAATATCGCCAAGACGCACATGATTACCCACTTGAATCTTTTCCACATCCGCCACGCTATAACTATTCGCATTAATTAAAATAGACAATTCCCTTTGGCTATTGACAATGCGCCCGCCATCAATTTCCACATTCTCCGCTTTAAGCGTGCTGAAAAGATCTGCATAAGTCAGGTTGTATTTATTCATCAAAGTGGGATCGGCATAAATCCTAATCTGGCGCTCCCTAAAGCCGTTGAGCTGCACGCCCCCTACCCCATTGATTTTTTGGAGCATGGGCTTGATGGTGTTTTTAGCGTAGTCATTAAGGGTTGTAGCCGGCACGCTTGAACTGCTCACAAACAATGAAATAATGGCTTGACTGTCGGTATCAAATTTATTGATAGAGGGTTTTTTAATATTAGAGTCATCAAAACGCACCGAAGAAATTTTATTCATCACATCGTTTAAGGCTTCTTCATTAGGCTTTTCTAATTCAAATTCAATGACGACAATACTCACATTTTTAGAACTCGTAGAAGTAACCTTTTTGATCCCATCAATCCCCATCACCGCTTCTTCAATCTTATCGGTTACCTTACTCTCTATGATTTCAGCGCTAGCCCCAGGATAAGTCGTAGTAACCACCACCGTAGGCATGTCAATTTTAGGGAAAAGCGCCACGCTCAATTTTTTAAAACCCATCACCCCAAAAAAGACAATCGCCAAAGCAAACATCAAGGTCGTAATAGGACGATTAATCGCTGTTTTATACATCAAAATATCCTATTATTTCGTTTGGATAAACCCGTCGCCAAAAAGCCCCACTGCCATAGGCTTAGACAAAAGGGCTTCAGCGCTCACTTTCCTGGTGTTTTCATCAACCGTGGGGTAAATCTTAGTGATTTTAATTTCATGCTGATTGGAATCCCCATCTATAGAATAAGTGTAAATATCCCCCACTTTGACTGCATTAATGTATTTAGAATCAAATTCAATAACCAATTTCCTAGCATGGCTGACCAGTCTCAATAACACCGTGTTATTCGCGCTCACCCCTTCGCCCACCTGAATGTTTTTGCTCGCTATCACGCCATCAAAAGGGGCTCTTAAAATGGTTTTATTCAATACCGCAATAGAATAAGCGTAATCAGACTCCAAGCGCCTGTAAGTGAACTCATAACCCTCTAGAGTGTTTTTATCCACAGCACCCCCAATTTTGCTGTATCGTTGGTATTGCTTTTTAGCGAAAATGAGTTGTTGCTCGGTAGAATCGCTTTGAGCCTGTTTGTCTTGATTATACAAAAGCAACAAAACATCGCCCTTTTTGACCACGCTCCCCTCAGTAACCTTAATGCTATCCACAATCCCTGTGCTGTCTAAGGTGAGCTTGGAATCTTGCATCGCTTTCACATTGAAAATCGCATACACTCTTTCGCCAGCTTCCATGCTCAAAAAACTCAAAAAAAGTCCTATTAAAATTTTTCGTATCATTTTCATTCCCTTAATGCACATAGTCGTCTATTTTATGCCCGCTGTTGAAAATGTAATTGGCTTTTTGCACTTCATAATTGTTGAGCGCTAAATTGTAAGCCACTTCTGCATCAAAGCGCGTGGTTAAGCCCCTTAAATAGGTGGTGAAATCCACTAAATTAGCGTCGTATTTCCTTTTAATATTGGCAAAAGAAAGATTGGCCGCATCCAAACTAGCCTTGGAAGATTCAATCTTGGCTCTGGCAATATCAAGCGACTTTCTGTAAAGCTGTTCGTCTTTTTCTTGCTCTAGCTTTTTATACGCTAAATTCTTTTCATTCGCTAATTGGCCTAGCATGATGGATTGTTTTTGCAAGCTCAACCCTATATCATCAAAAATATTCAAAGTCGCAGTAACCCCAGCCGTATTTTGCTGACCGGGGTAGAAGTTCCCAAAACGCCCTGTGGCATAAGCGGGTTTTTGGATCCAAAAAAGCCATGAGTCAAACACATCTATCTTGGGGTAATAATTGAGTTGCTTGTTTTGGTATCTGATTGCGGAAATCTGCTCCCTTAAAGAGACTAAATCCTGCCTTTCTCTTAATTGCAAATTAGGCGCATCAATCGTGGTCTTTTTCAAATTTTTCACACTGAGGTTAGTGAGGTATTCTAAAGTCAAGCGGTTTTGCTCCAAAGCAAATTGCATGTCCAAAATATCGTATTCGCTCAAATTCCCTTGCGCTTTTAGGCTTTGCAAATCATCAATCGTGGTTAGCCCTTTGTCATAGAGCTTAGTAACCCTTTTAATGTCCGTTTTGATTTGCTCTAATTTTTTTTGCAAAGCGATCATGCGAGCGAGGTTGTTAAAATACTCGTAGTATTGTTGCACCACTTGCAAATACACGCTTTGGCGGCTATATTCTAAATTAGCCACATTGGAGCGGTAAGTCGCAGACTTTTCTTTGACATTATTCACATCGCTAAAGCCATTAAACACATTCAATGTGACTTGAGCTTGGAGTTGTTGGGTGTTATAATGCTTATATTCTGGAGTATCCCTAGCTTCATTTTTAAAATTATAACTCGCGTTCAAAGTGGGCAAAAACATCGCTTTGGCGATGGTGTGGTTTTTCATCGCTTGCTTGACGCTGAGTTCTTGCGCTTGCAAACTAAGGTTAGTGGTAGCCCCCTTTAGCAATTCATAAAGCCCCAAAGCGGCTTTATCGCTTTTTTCATGGTATTTAGCAATCTCTTGATTGATCGTGGTCGCTGTTTCTTTAGGCGAGGATAAAAAACTCGGTGTCGCTTCTAAAGAACTTGTCGGCGGATCAATGAGCTTTAAATTCTTATGGCTATAATTGTTAAGGATTTGCTTGATTTCATCTGGGGTTTTAGAGGGGGTTTGCGCTAGAGTTAAAGCCGCACACAAGCCCCATAAACTCGCATATCTTATAATAGTGTTCATCAATCCCCCTATCGCCTGGTGGTTTTGGCATGCACTAATTGCACTAAATATTTTGCGTTTTCTCTAGGCAAATCCGGCAACATCCCATGCCCTAAATTGAAAATATGCCCTTGATTGCCCATGACTTTTAAAATCCTTTCAACGCCTTCTTCCAAAGCGTTTTTATCATAAAGGCGGGCGGGTTCTAAATTCCCTTGCAAAACATATTTATCGCCTAAAATCTTTTTTGCCACCTCTAAAGGCGTGCCCCAATCCACGCCAAACACATCAAATTCCCCATCTATGGTATCCAAATAAGCGCCAATCCCTTTAGGGAAAAGGATAACTGGGATATGCACATAGCGTTTTTTAAGCTCTTTAGAGATTTTTTTCAAATAATCCCAACTGAATTTCAAATACGCTTCTTTTTCTAAAGCGCTAGCCCATGAGTCAAAGATCATCACCGCATTGACTCCTGCTTGGATTTGAAGGCTCAAATACTCTATCAATTCAAGGCTCAATTTTTCTAAAAGCGCTTTTAAAACTTCAGGCTCGCTATAAAGCATTTTCTTGCTTTTGGCATACGATTTGCTCCCCTCGCCTTCTATCATGTAAGTCGCTAAAGTCCAAGGCGATCCGCAAAAACCAATTAACGCCTTCTCTTTAGAAAGTTTTTGGCGCGTTTGAGAAATCGTATCATAGACATAATTCAGCTGTTTATAAGCCCCTACTTTTAGGCTTTCCACGCTTTTTAAATCCGTAATCGTCTCTAAAAAATGCGGCCCCTTTTTGGGGATAAACTCCAAATTCAAGCCCATTTCCAAAGGCACTACTAAAATATCGCTAAACAAAATAGCCGCATCCACGCCTAAAATCTCTACCGGCTGTAAGGTAACTTCTGTGGCCAGATCACTATTTTTACACAATTCCAAGAAACTCCCCGCTTTTTTACGACTCTCTTGGTATTCGCTAAGGTAACGCCCCGCTTGCCTCATCATCCAAATGGGCGTGTAAGGCGTTTCTTTTCTAAAACATGCATCAATGAAAATCATCATAAATCCTTGAAAATTTGTTTAGTGGTTTGTTTTTATACTTTGTAGTTTTAAAAAAGGGTATTTTATCACATTATCCTAAAAATCTAGTAAAATCATAAAAAGTGAAAGCGATGCCAATAGAATAGATATTCAGTCGTGGCGTGCCAAAGGCTTTAGAAAATTTGCTTTGGATGAAATAAAAAGGAATACCGCCCCTTACTTCTACGCTCACGCCAAAATTCTTAGCCGCATTGAAAAACAAGCCCACACTCCCTACTGCTGATTGGATATTGAATTGATACTTATCAATCTTAGCCCCTAAAATTTGGAGCTGATAGCCTAAGGCGATTTTAGGGATCACCCACCCTTTAAAAAGCCTAACCCCAGCGACTAGCCCAGCGCTCATGAAATACGAATCGCCCATTCCTGCATCCAAATACCCCCCCAATAAAGCTTTCTTTTTTAAAACGAACCCTGCCTGAAAGCCTAAAGAAGCGTCATGGTAAATTTTATCCATTAAAATAGGCGGGCGGTTTTTAGGGCGGATGGGGGATCTTTTAGTCGTTTGAGCGTGCTGGTAAAGATAGCCGATCTTAAAAGAGCCAAAATATTTTTTAGTAGGCTCTAGGGGTTTGAAAAATTTTAAATCCTTTTTGGCTAACAAGACCCCTTTCAAAAGGCTTAAGATTAAGAAAAATCTAAAAATCAAAGCTTCAATTCCAATTTTTGTTTGGAAAATTCCACGATCTTTCCATGGAATCTCGCATAAAGTTGCACTAAAGGAATGGTGTTTTCATAAAGCGCTAAGGCGGCATTTAAATTCTCTTGAACGCCTTTTTCAAAAAAATGTTGCAATTCATCATAATCTTCTATCTCTATGCCTAATTTTTTTAAAAAAAGATAGGTGTATTTATCCACCACCATCACTTCTTTAGCGCACGCATAGCATAAAATCGCATCCGCGCTTTCTTTGCCAATACCCTTTTGGTCTAAAAGCCACTCCCTAGTAACTTCTTGTTTAAAATTTTCAAAACTTTGAAAGTCTTTTAAAATATTCCTGCTCAAATCAATCAGTCGTTTGGCTTTTTGGTTATAAAACCCGCTAGGGCGGACACACTCTGCAAGCTTTGAAAACTCTATATAAGCGATTTTTTTAAGATTGATCTCATCATCATTTTCTAAAATGAAAGCGTTTTTTAGATTTTCCAAAGATTTCAAAACGGCTTCAAATTTAGTGTTTTGCGTTAAAACCGCCCCTAATAAAGCTTCAAATTTCAAAGCGTTAGGCCACCACCAAGCAGGGGCGTTTTTCAATAAATCCAAACTCTTTAAAGCCTTTAAAATCTCAAAACTATCCAACACAATAACCGCCTGTAATAAAAAGAAATAAAAAAGAGTATTTTATTGAAAAAGAAGTAAAAATTAAAACAAAAAGCCAACGCTTAAAGCGTTAGCCCCATACAAACACCTTTCTTAAAACTAAGTTAAAAGCCTTAAGATATTTTGTTGAACGGTATTGGCTTGACTCATCGCATAGCTGCCTGATTGCGCCAAAATGTTGTTTTTATTGAAATTCGCACTCTCTTCAGCAAAATCCACATCCCTGATTTGAGATTCAGCCGCTTTAACATTCACTTGAGTGATGCTGATGTTATTCACGGTGCTAATCATTTGATTTTGCACAGAACCTAAATCAGAGCGGACTTTATCCAACATTTTCATCGCAGACTCGGCAATATCAATCACCACCATCGCACCCCTTAAGGTCGTAACCCCAGATCCCAAGCTTTGATTGCCACTAGCGATGACAGCGTTATAGTTCGCGCCACTAGCTGATTTGACATTAGCGTTAAAATTCCCAGTAACATCGCGCAAATTCACCGTGGTTTCTGCCACTTGAGATTCCCCAAAACCAATCGCTGTGAAACCTAAATGCTGTGAGTCAGAAGCCGAAACCACATTGATGCTCTTAGCGTCTAAGCGTGTGAGAGAAAGTCTCCCATAGTTAGTAGAGCCTTTTGTTAAATCCTGACCGCCATTGACCATCGTTAAAGCACTAGGCCCATTACTGACGCTATCGGTTTTAATTTCAATCCCACGACCATCTATACTGCGCAAATTCAAGCGCCCTTTTTGATCCGTATAAGCTTCCACGCCGGTTTCTGAAGTAACCGCATTGATCGCTGCGACTAACCGTCCGTCTGAGTCATTTTTCTTAATATCTGCGATATTACCCAAATGAATCCCATTTAAGGTTAAATTACTCAAACTTCCTGACTGGACCGCCACATCGCTTGTGGTGATAACGCTCGCATAAGCTTTAACCCCTGTTCGGTTAGAGTTTTTGTTGATCACTTCTGCTAACACGCCAATCCCTGTGCCTGCTGAACTAGAGACTTTCACGCTCTCTAAAGTTACATCATTCACGCCATCCACTTGTTTAAAAGTCAAGCTAATATCCCCAGAAGCCGTGATTAACGCGCCTGTAGCGATACGAACCTGACCGATTTTATCGGAAGTGGTAGAGCCGATAGAAGCCTTAATGCTTTGGTTAGAATAAGCCCCTACTTGGAATTCTTTGTTAGTGAATTGACCAGACAATAACGCTTGCCCGTTATAAGTAGTCGTGTTACCGATATTGTCTAAACCTTGAATCAAACGAACGATGTCAGATTGAATCGCTTTACGAGACTCCGTAGTTTGCCCGTCTTGAGCCGCTTGAGTCGCTTTAACCTTAACGGTGTCTAAGATTTTTAATTGCTCATCCATAGCCTTATCCGCAACTTGGATAATCCCCATGCCGTCATTCGTGTTGGCAATCGCTTGACCCAAACTGCTCGCTTGTGAACGCAAAGAATCCGCTACCGTCATGCCTGATGCGTCATCAGCCGCTTTATTAATCCTTAAACCTGAACTCAATCGCTCCAATGAAGTTTTAAGTGCATTTTGAGTGAGTGCGGATTGCACATGCGCATTCATCGCATTGATATTTGTATTGACCTGAAAAGCCATTGTTGTAACTCCTTGTTATAAAAAACCCAAAGGCATCCTTGCTTTTGGTTGGAACTATTATCGGTTAAAGTTTGAAATTTTAAAGGGCTTTATTTTAAAAGCAAAATTAGGAGCATGAAAATGGGTTATAATAAAGAAAATTTGATTATTGAATGCAAACACTAAGGGATACCATAAAAAACATTCCCCTAAGGACTTTCATTTTACTCTATAAAAGCTCACCAAAATGTGTTGTGTTGGCATCAATTATAGTGCTATTTGTCGGCATTATTCCATCTCTAAATATTTTGTTATGATAAGATTGATTGATATTGTGGTAGACCTATTGCAAAATCATACGCATTTTGAATACAGCTTGCTGTTACCAACTTTGCTACTATGGGGAGCCTTGCTGTTTTTAACGCATGTGTTCTCAGGAATTTCATCAAGCTTGCAAACCATTATTGCTGAACAATTTTCTATAAACATCATCACTCAGCTTGCTAATAAACTCACAAAAGTTAAAAATCTAAATTTTTTTGAAAACAAAGATCACACTATTAAGCTTAACGCTATCCATAATGGACTGCACATCCGTCCCCTAAATTATGTCAGTAATCTATTTTTTAACTTGCAACGCATTATAGGGCTTGTGAGTCTGTTTGGGATATTATTTTCTATTAGTATTTATCTACCCTTTATAATGATTTTTGCAACAATGCCTTGTATTCTCATATCCAACCATATAGCAAAAAAACATAGCGCTTCCATAGATAAGCTTCAAGACCAAAAAGAGAGTATGCAAAATTACCTATACTCTGGATTAGATAACCAAAAAAACAAGGACAACCTATTATTTAACTTCATGCTAAATTTTCATCATAAATTTATTGAAAACAAAGAATTATATATCAATCATTTTGTGAAAATCGCCCAAAAAAACTTAATGCTTACCATATATGCTGATATTTTAACCACCACTCTAAGTATCGCACTATTTTTTCTAATGGTTTTTATTATTCTTTCAAAATCCATTGGTGTGGGAGCAATTGCTGGATATATCCAAGTATTTAGCTCTACTGAGCAGCAACTACAAGATTTGTCGTTTTATGGAAAGTGGTTTTTTACTATCAATAAATATTTTGAAAATTATTTTTATATATTAGATTACAAAACACCAAAACCAGAAACACAAATCAAATTAGAAGAAAAAATCCATAGCATTACATTTGAAAATGTTAGTTTCTCTTATCCTAATTCAAAGCTTATTTTTGAAAATTTTAATCTCTCTTTACACTCTGATAAAATTTATGCATTAGTCGGCAAGAATACTAGCGGAAAAACTACGCTGATTAAACTATTGTTAGGTTTTTATACCCCAAATTCAGGTCAAATTATTATCAATAATAAATACTCATTACAAGATTTAGAGCTAAACAGCTACCACCAACAAATGAGCGCTGTATTCCAAGATTTTTCTCTTTATGCTGGGTATAGCATTAATGATAATCTTTTTATGCAAAACAATATCACTAAAGAGCAATTAAAACAAAAGAGAGAAATGCTAAAATCTTTTGATGAGAATTTTCAAAATTGTCTTAATGATTACAGCAACGCATTATTTGGAGCGCAATATAATGGGGTAGATTTTTCTTTGGGCCAAAAGCAACGCATAGCTACCATAAGAGCCTTTTTAAAACCAAGTAATTGCATTGTTTTAGATGAACCAAGCAGTGCCATCGATCCCATTATGGAAAAAGAGTTTTTAGATTTTATTTTTAAAAAATCGCAATCTAAAATGGCTTTAATCATTACACACCGCATGGGTAGCGTCAAACAGGCTGATGAAATTATTGTGTTAGACAAAGGCAAACTTATAGAACAGGGCAACTTTGAAACCCTTATAAAGAAACAGGGCTTATTTTCTGAATTATATTTGAAGCAACAATACTAACGAGCGCTTAAAATGTTTGGTAATTTTGGGTATAATCTCAAAAGATTCAAATTTAAACAAGGAATGCCACCATGTTTGGGAATAAGCAGTTACAGCTTCAAATCAGTCAGAAAGATTCTGAGATTGCGGAGTTAAAAAAAGAAGTCAATCTCTATCAAAGCCTTTTAAATTTGTGCTTGCATGAAGGTTTTGTAGGTATTAAAAACAATAAAGTCGTTTTTAAAAGCGGGAATCTTGCAAGCTTAAACAATTTAGAAGAACAAAGCGTTCATTTTAAAGAAAATGCAGAGAGCGTTAATTTGCAAGGGGTTTCTTATTCTTTAAAAAGCCAAAATATTGATGGCGTGCAGTATTTTTCACTAGCCAAAAAAACAGGGGGTGTGGGGGAATACCATAAAAATGATTTGTTTAAGACTTTTTGCGCGAGCTTAAAAGAAGGCTTAGAGAACGCGCAAGAAAGCATGCAGTATTTCCATCAAGAAACAGGCTTGCTCTTAAATGCGGCTAAAAATGGCGAAGCGCATTCTACTGAAGGATTAGGGACCGTTAATAAAACGGGTCAAGACATTGAATCGCTTTATGAAAAGATGCAAAACGCCACTTCGCTAGCGGACTCTCTCAACCAACGGAGCAATGAAATCACTCAAGTCATTTCTTTGATTGATGATATTGCAGAACAAACCAATCTCTTAGCCCTAAACGCCGCTATTGAGGCTGCGCGAGCGGGCGAGCATGGGAGAGGGTTTGCGGTGGTGGCTGATGAGGTGAGAAAACTCGCTGAAAAAACCCAAAAAGCCACTAAAGAAATCGCTGTTGTCGTTAAAAGCATGCAACAAGAAGCGAACGATATTCAAACCAATACCCACGATATTAATTCTATTGTAGGCTCTATTAAAGGCGATGTGGAAGAGCTTAAATCCACCGTAAAAAATAACATGATTGTCGCGCAAGCGGCAAAATACACCATCTACAATGTCAATAACCGGGTGTTTTGCGGTCTGGCTAAACTGGATCATGTGGTCTTTAAAAACAATCTTTATGGCATGGTTTTTGGTCTCAACTCCTTTGATATTACTAGCCATAAGAATTGCCGCTTAGGCAAATGGTATTATGAGGGCGCGGGCAAAGAGAATTTTTCCAACACTTCAGGCTATAGAGCTTTAGAAAGCCACCATGCGAGCGTGCATGCTGAAGCTAATGATTTGGTTAAAGCCGTTCAAGAAGACCACATTACCGATTCAAAATACCTAGAGCATAAAGTGCATTTAATGGAAGATAGCGCTAAGCATGTCAAAGAAAATATTGATAAGATGTTTTACGAAAAACAAGACGAACTCAATAAGATCATTGAAAAAATCCAAAAAGGCGAATGATTTTATTCAATGAAGTGTTTTGATGTTTTCTAAATCTTTAGAAGCCCTACGCCATGCCAAACGCTACCGCAAAAGAGAGTTGTTTGACCCTTTATTAAAGGATTACGCTTCTAATGATTATTTGGGTTTGAGCGTTAAAAAAGATTTGCTTCAAAACGCTTTTAATAAGCTCCAATCCTTTGTTTCTCATTCCCCCAAGGCTTCCATGCTAGTGAATGGCTACCACTCTTTGCATGCAGAGTTAGAAGAACGATTAGCAAGTTTGTTGGGGTTTGAAAGCGCTCTTTTAGTGGGGAGTGGTTTTTTGGGCAATCTGGCTTTAATAGACACCCTATTAGTCAAAAACGCCCTCTTATTCATGGACGCACACTACCATGCAAGCGGGATTTTTAGCACCAAAGCTAAACCTAATCAAGTGGTTTTTTTCTCGCACAATGACGCTAAAGATTTACAACAAAAACTCTTTAACGCTCCTAAAAACAAGCTCAAATTCATAGCCATTGAGGGGGTTTATTCTATGGATGCGAGCGTCGCTCCTTATGATTTTTATGAAATCGTTCAAGAGACTCCTAACGCTTTTTTAATCGTAGATGAAGCCCATAGTTTTGGGACTATCGGCGAGAATTTATTGGGTTTTTTAGAATATTATCGCATCAAAGAAAAGGACAAAATCATTAAACTCAGCACTTTTTCTAAAGCCCTTGCGAGCTATGGGGCGTGTATTTTAGCCCCTTTACAGGTCATAGAGTTTTTAACTAATCGCGCTAAAAGCGTGATTTACACCACCGCTTTAAGCCTGTTAGACACCGCTTTAACTTTAGCCCATTTAGAATACTTTATCGCGCAAAAACAAGAATTAAAAAATGAGCTTAGCAAACACCAACAGATTATTTTTGAAACTTTAGGTATTAGAACGCTCGCAGGATTTTTTACTTTAGAGTTTGAAAACAATCCCGCTCTTTTAAACGCTCATCATTTTTTGAAAGAAAAAGGGTTTTTAGTGGGAGCTATCCGCCCTCCCACGGTTTCTAAACCCCTTTTGCGCGTCTCTTTGTCTCTCAAAAACAGCTTAGAAGACACTAAAGAGCTTGCAAACACCCTTTTAGATTATTCTAAAATACAATCTTCTTTTAAGAGTGGTTAAATGCTAAAAAAGATTTTTTATGGTTTTATCGTTTTATTTTTGATTATCATAGGGTTATTGGCCATTCTTATCGCTCAAGTCTGGGTAACTACGGATAAGGATATTGCCAAAATTAAAGATTATCGCCCGGGCGTCGCTTCACAGATTTTAGACCGAAAAGGGCGTTTGATCGCTAATATTTATGATAAGGAATTCCGTTTTTATGCGCGTTTTGAAGAAATCCCCCACGATTTGTTGAAAGCCTTTTAGCGGTAGAAGACACCCTCTTTTTTGAGCATGGGGGATTAATTTGGACGCTATCATGCGTGCTATGATTAAAAACGCTAAAAGCGGTCGTTACACCGAAGGGGGTAGCACTCTAACCCAACAACTCGTTAAAAACATGGTGCTCACGCGAGAAAAAACCCTGACCAGAAAGCTCAAAGAAGCCATCATTTCTATACGCATTGAAAAAGTCTTAAGCAAAGAAGAAATTTTAGAGCGCTATTTGAACCAAACTTTTTTTGGGCATGGGTATTATGGCGTGAAAACCGCAAGCTTAGGGTATTTTAAAAAACCTCTTGACAAACTCACGCTTAAAGAAATCGCCATGTTAGTCGCCTTACCCAGAGCCCCAAGTTTTTATGACCCTACCAAAAATTTAGAATTTTCACTCTCTAGGGCTAATGATATTTTAAGGCGGTTGTATTCTTTAGGCTGGATTTCTTCTAACGAGCTCAAAGGCGCTCTCAATGAAGTGCCAATCGTTTATAACCAAACTTCCACGCAAAATATCGCTCCCTATGTCGTGGATGAAGTGTTGAAGCAATTGGATCAATTAGACGGGTTAAAAACTCAAGGCTATACCATAAAGCTCACGATAGATTTGGATTACCAACGCTTAGCGTTAGAGTCTTTGCGTTTTGGGCATCAAAAAATCTTAGAAAAAATCGCTAAAGAGAAGCCAAAAACTAACGCCTCTAATGATGAAGATGAAGACAACTTGAACGCCAGCATGATAGTTACAGAAACGAGCACCGGTAAGATTTTAGCTTTAGTGGGGGGATTGATTATAAAAAAAGTGCTTTCAATCGCGCCACGCAAGCCAAACGGCAATTTGGGAGCGCGATAAAACCCTTTGTGTATCAAATCGCTTTTGATAATGGCTATTCCACGACTTCCAAAATCCCTGATACCGCGCGAAACTTTGAAAATGGCAATTATAGTAAAAACAGCGAACAAAACCACGCATGGCACCCCAGCAATTATTCTCGCAAGTTTTTAGGGCTTGTAACCTTGCAAGAAGCCTTGAGCCATTCGTTAAATCTGGCTACGATTAATTTAAGCGATCAGCTTGGCTTTGAAAAAATTTATCAATCTTTAAGCGATATGGGGTTTAAAAACCTCCCTAAAGATTTATCTATCGTGTTAGGGAGCTTTGCTATCTCACCCATTGATGCAGCTGAAAAGTATTCTCTATTTTCTAATTACGGCACCATGCTCAAACCCATGCTCATTGAAAGCATCACTAACCAACAAAACGATGTCAAAACTTTCACGCCTATGGAAACCAAAAAGATCACCTCCAAAGAACAGGCTTTTTTAACCCTTTCAGTGCTGATGAATGCGGTAGAAAACGGCACGGGGCGTTTGGCTCGCATTAAAGGTTTAGAAATTGCCGGTAAAACTGGGACTTCTAACAACAATATTGATGCTTGGTTCATTGGCTTTACCCCCACCTTACAAAGCGTGATCTGGTTTGGGAGGGACGATAACACGCCTATTAGCAAAGGAGCGACAGGAGGCGTTGTGAGTGCGCCTGTGTATTCGTATTTCATGCGTAATATTTTAGCGATTGAACCCTCTTTAAAAAGAAAGTTTGATGTCCCCAAAGGCTTGCGTAAAGAAATCGTGGATAAAATCCCCTACTATTCAACCCCCAATTCCATCACCCCCACCCCTAAAAAAACCGACGATGGCGAAGAACCCTTATTGTTCTAAGCCTACATGGCTATAGGGACTTTAATGTCTCCGTAATTGATAGAATCTTTAAAGATTTCTTCCACTTTAGCCACAAGGATACTCACCGCTTGATTGTCTAAGGCCATTTTATGCAACCCTTCGCTCAAAGCGTCCTTATCAAAACCACGTGCACGCACCAACGCAAACACTTCCTCATTGTTAGGATTGATATAAATCCCTAAACGATCCACATTCATCAAGCTGTCATAAATGGGCTGTGTCATTTGGATAAACATTTCATTAGTGATCTTTTGCTTGATGCGATTGGTTTTGGAAAGGTAAGCTTCTTTAAGTTTATGCACAATATTTTGTGCCACTCTTATTGTCGCTCTCTTGGTAGCGATTTTTTCTATCTCTTCAGTTGTCTTACCATCTACAATGTGCGAGCTATCCACCCCTTGCGTGAGATACTGGCTGCGATTTTGCAACATCCAATAAGGCACATCTTGTAAAAAAGAATTTCTTTGTGAAGTGTTTGGGCAAGTGCAAGCCTGTAACATTAAAACACCCAACCCGCATAAAACCAATTGCTTGCTTTTTAAAAAAGATTTTTCTAACACGCTATCCCCTTTGATTTTGATTTTACAGAGTGTAACATAAATCTTTAAGATTTTAAACAATAATTAGGTAAAAAAATAAAAAAAATAAAACGATTAAATAATTGTTAAAAAAATCAACACGCAGTTGAGCATTAGAATAAGCCGGGTTCTGTCAATGGATGGCCATTTATCTGGGAAATATTTTGCAATATTCCTCAAGCGAAGCACGTATCAATTTAGACTTACCATGCGCTTCTTGCTACAAATTGGGTTTACCCAAACAAGCTAAATTGCTTTAGCTCTGGTGGGCTCTTACCCCACCCTTTCACCCTTACCTTAAAAAGGCGGTTTGCTTTCTGTGGCACTTTCCCTTAGCTTGCGCTAGCCATCCGTTAGATGGAATTTTGTCTAATGTAGCCCGGACTTTCCTCTATTCTAAAATAGCGACCATCTTCTAATGCGTTAGTATATTAGAAAAAAGTAGCTTTAAAAGAGTTTAAAAATTAAGGGTATAGAGAATATTTTTAGTATTCTCATAGCTCACAAGAATAAGCTCATTATCCCTAAACCCCCCAGCGCTGATATTTTTAATCTCTTTAGGCAAGCCATAAACTTCAAGAATCTCTTCTTTTATAGGGTCTATAACTAAAAGCGTGTTAAATTCTTTGCTGAACGCATAAAGCTTGTTATCTTTTAAAGCCAACGCGCTGATAACTAACTCGCCCAGTTCCCTTTTTTCTTTAAGTTTGGCATTACCCAGTTCCAGTAAAAACTCCCCATGCACCTGTTTGTCGCTATTGAGCATGGAGATAATCATCAAATCCTTATAGCGCTTGTTAGGAGCGGTGATCAAATAAGTGAATTTAGCCCCCCTTCTTGCAGTGCTAATATAATAGTTTTTCGCCCTAGAAGTTTTTAAGCGGCTGCGTTCCACTTCGTCAAAAGAGTTAGCCCCTTCTAAAAAATAAGGGAAATTTTTAAGCGCATTAGCGTTTTTGTTAGGAGTGATTTCTACGCTCGTTTTATTATTACCCATGATCACAATGTTTTCATCTTCGTTAAAATCCGCCCCCACGAACGCCCCCACCGTCGCGCTATAATAGCTATCCAACACCATATGGCCATGAATGGTTTTCAAATCGTTACCCACAAGATAAAGCCCTTGGTTTTCTGTAGTAAGAATCGCCCTGTCTTCATTGAAATTCAAATCCGTGATCGCTCCATTCAGTTTTAAGGGAAGTTCTTCTTTTTTTCCAATCTTTAGAGTTTTTGTAATTTCTAAAGGCGAACGCTCATAATCATTATCTTTAGGCAAAGCGCTCAATTTCAAAGGCTCGCCCACACCTCTTCTGCCTAAAACGCTTCTTGGGAATTTCAAATGATCCCAATTCTCCATAGACCAGACCGATTCTTTCAAATTCCACGAAAACCGCACCGGATCGCTTTGCCCTATGTAAGGGAAAGGCCCGGTAGAAACAAACGCCTGTATTGCATTAGAACCCACCACCATAAAGAAAACATAAAAAGCGCTTTTTTGGAGTGCGTTTAACAAACGATCTTTAAAAGGTTGGGTATTAGGGGCAAAAAAGAGCAAAACCGCTAAAAGCGCCACCACGCTAAAAAAGACAAAAAGCGCCCAAAACTGCGTGTGCAAGCCCAAAATAGCGAGCGCAAAGCCCTGCCCCACATCTTCTAAGGCATGGCTACCGGTATGATAGAAGCTCTCATACAACCCGCTACTAGCCATAAGTAACAGCAAAGCAATGTATTTAGGCTTAAACCCAAAACGCACCACCAAAAGCGCCACCGCCCCTATTAAAATCATGTTGATACGTTGCGCCCAGCAAAAAATACAAGGCGAATCTTTCAAAACATAGCCAAAATAAAAATTCGCCAAACCCACAGGAAAGATCAAAATCCCTAAAATTGCCAAAGAAAAAAGATTGTAAAATCGGGTTTCTTTATCCATGCATCCCCCTTATAGATTCATGTTAGGCAAAACGCTAGAGCTGTGGGCTATAAAAATAATAAACTCCACCAACCACACCACCATCAAAATCCCAAACGCCCAATTTTCTTTTTCAGGCTTTTTAAACGCTATCAAAATAGCGGCTAGACTTAAGATTAGTCCCAAAAACTCCATGCCGTTCCTTAAAGTTTTCGTAGGATTATACTCAAAAACAAACTATTGGATAAATAAAAGATTAGAAGCGAGACCACTCAAGCGGTTTTAACCCCTTTTATTTCCAATCAATACACCACGCTTAAACGCTCTTTAAAGCTAGCGTTGAGATTGAGAAAGGCTTGCAAGTCTATTTCTTCATAGCCGTCTAAAAATATCATTTCGTTTTTACTTTTGGCTAAATATTCTTGCACTTCTTCATCGCACACGATACAAAAGTAAGCGTCTTCGCATTTATAGAGTTTGTCTTTGATGATAATCTCTAGCGCACAATTGAGCGTTTTGCCGCATTGTAAGGCTAAATTTAGGGCTTTGTCAAAGGGCGTTAAATGGGAATGGTTGAAAAGCGTTATTTCTTCTTTGTCGTTTGTAATTTGCGCTTTGTCTTGTAAGGTATAAACTTTAAAGCCCAAATCCAAACCGCTATCTTTTGAGATTATTTTTTGAGCGGCTCTTTTGACCCTTTCTATGGTAATATCGCTAATGACAGGCTTTGCGCTGTTTAAAACATTCTTGCAAAAATCATAAGCGCTTTTATCTTCTTTTATCTCTTCATCAATTTGAACTAAAATAAATTCCCTATTGCCTTGATCTTCTGCGTTTAATTCCATCACCGCATGCGCAGTCGTCCCGCTCCCAGCGAAAAAATCTAAGATGATGTCGTTTGAATTTGTAGAAGTTGAATGCAAAATAATTTTTTTCATAAATTCTACGCCTTTTGGATAAGGAAAATATTCTCCCATTCCCAAACTTAAAAGCTCTTTAGTCGCCGCTTGGTTCATATAACAATTATCGCTAAATATCAAACTATCAAAAGTCTTTTTTGTGGTTTTTAAATCCTTCAAATAGTGTTTATATATAAAAATGCGCTCGTTTTCTTTATGTTCTTTTTTAAATACTAAACGCCTTTCATCAATAAAATTTTGTATTGTTTTTTCTGTAAAAACCCAAGACCTACCTTCTGGAGGATATTCAATAGCTTTAGTATATGGATTAGTAAGTGGAAAATTTTGTATTTTAGCATAACCTGGTTTTGTAGGATTACCTGATGTCCACGCTCCATTAGGATCGTTATCGGGGTTTTTGTAATTCTCTAAATTCTTTTCTCCTCCCAAGAGATTTGTATAATTTTTATCTTTAGCATAGCAAAGTAAAAATTCATGCTGGTAATTTAATCCGATTTTTGCATCATTTGTTGTGGATTTTGTTTTACGGATAAAGTCTCCAACAAAATTATCCTCCCCAAAAATTTCATCGCACAAGATTTTTAAATTCGCGCATTCGTTATCGTCAATGCTAATAAAAATCACGCCATCCTCTTTAAGCAAATCGCGTGCTAATTTTAAGCGAGGCAGCATGAAAGAGAGCCACCCACTATGCGTCCCGCTCCCTTGAGTGTTTTTAAAAAATTTCAAGCTCTCGCTTTCTATCTCCTTTCCGTTTTCATCTATTTCCATTAAGCCCACTTCCCTTAAAATCTTTTGATAATCTTTCCTGAAATTATCCGGATAAATAAAATTTTCGTTTGTCGTATTGTAAGGCGGATCAATGTAAATCATTTTGATTTTTTCGCTATAAGCGGATTTTAAGAGTTTGAGTGCATCAAGATTGTCGCCTATGATAATAGCGTTGTTGGGGTGTTTGCTGGCTGAAGTTTGGGGCGTAAAAATTTCTTGTAATTTGAGTTGTTTTTGGCAAGGTTCAGAATAAAGAGCGTTAGCAAGCCCTTTGCCCGTCCAAGTGAGCTCATAGCCGCTGATATCATTCATGCTTTCATTAAAGCCTAAAAGCATTTTGATAGCACTTAAGCTCACTTGTCCGTCTTTTATCGTTTGTGGGAAATTCTTTAAAAGCATGTCAAAAAGGGGGTTATTTTCTTGCTGGCTTTGGATAATGTTGACACCCATTTTTTTGGCTTGATTTTTGTCTGTCATGGCGTTTCCTTTAATGCGCTTTTAAGCGCACTTAATAAATCTTGTTTGTTAATGCGTGTGGCAAAAATAACTCGTATTTCTTTTTTCGCGTTCTTTAGATTTTGAGATAGCGTTTCAAAAAAGATCTTAGCGTAGTCCATTTTACGCTTTTCATCTGGTGGGATATCGCTTTCTTTTTCATAACCTTTGGTTTCGCAAACAAAAAAGATTTTTGCACCCTTTTCATCTTTAAGCAAATAAGCAAAATCAGGCTCATAGTTTTTATAAGGCGTTGGGATTTTAAATTTAGGGAGCTTGGCAAAAACTTCTATGCTTTTACCTTCCAGTGTTTGCACGCCCTCTTCACTCACTTCTTCTTCAATTTTAGAATCATAAATGATCGTCTCATAAAGATAGTTTTGGCTTGGAGTTTGTGCGCTTTTGTATTTGCCTAATTTGTGTTTTTCAATCTCATTTTTGGGCGAGCCATCTTCACAATAAAGCGGATCGGTTTTATCAAAAGCCGTATTAGAAAAGGCGTTTTGGCAAAATTCATAACTCACGCAAGAAAGCAAATTTTCATGCAACTTATCTTTAATGATGCCTTTAAGCAATTTAAAGGCTTTTTTGGGTGAGTTTGTAAAATGCTCTTTGTTTAAAGCGTTGTAGAGTTCAAGCGTGAATTTTAAGGGTAAGCGCTCATCTTTGGCAAAGTCAAGCAGAAGCGCGTTTATTTCTTTTTGTAGGGCATTAGCGTAGTTTTTGACTTTTAGGGTGTTTGATTGCTCTGTGATGATTTGATTTGTTTTTGCATCATACCTTTTGCTTTCAAAGATGATTGCCTCACATATCACATGGCTTTCATTAAACGCTTTGGCGATAGATTCTATCAGCTTGTTTTTTTGGATATTTTGATAGCTTAATTGGCTTTGAGCGTTGATGGTTTGCCATAACTCTTTAAATTCCTTAGCTAAATTTTGGCGGATTTTGACTTTTTCTGGGGGCTGATTGGCGTTTATAATTTGATTGCGCTTGTTGGTTAGATCTTCAGCCATTTTAAAGGCGCTTAAAACAGCGTGATATTCTTCATCGCTTAAAAAGCTTTTTATCCTTTCTTCGTTGTTTTGCATTATCTCGCAAATAGGGGCAATGATTTTGTAAGTGTTGTTTGTTTCGTCAAATTCTACGGCGTTTAATATTTCTAATGCATCGCAAAATTGATTGATCTTTCTTTCATTAAGCCCTAAATTGGCTAAATTCTCTCTGTCTAGCGCACTGCCACCACCAATAAAGTTGCTCGCTTCAATCTCTTTTTGCAAACCCTCTATAAAGCCCACTTCTTCGCCGCTCACTAGCATATCAAGGTAGTTTATTTCATAAAAAGCGTTGTCATTGCCTTTTAAAAATCCATGCGTAACGCGCTTGCCCTCTTGATTAAGCGCGATCCTTAACCCGCGCCCCACTTGCTGATGGCGGCTTGTTTCGCTAGTGGAATTTGCCAATTTAATAAGAGTAAAAATGTTTGGATTATCCCAACCCTCTTGCAAAGCCCACACGCTAAAAATAAAACGCAAAGGCGTTTGAAACGAAAGCAGTTTTTCTTTTTCGCTCAAAATCATCTTAATATCGTTGGCTTCAATATTTTCTTTGCTGCTTTCTTTTTTGCCCTTATTGAACGCTACGCTATCGCCACTAAAATAGCCTTGATGGACGCGTAAATTACCGCTCTCATCAAAATCTCTCGCTAAATATTCTCTATAGCTTGGCGATAAATTTTCCTTTGTTAGAATTGAAGCGCGTTTGAGTTTGTAAAGCCTTTCAAATTCGGTTTTAATAAAGGGCGTGCCTTTGTTATCAATTTGCCTAAAATCCTCAATTTTTGGGATAAAAAACAGGCTTAACGCTTTAATATCTTGGTCAAATAAAAACGCCTCTTTTTTAAAATGCAAGGCAATGGCTTTTTCTAAAAGAGTGCTGATTTCATCTTGCGTGAGTTTATAAGAAGCCTTTTCAAGCGTAGCGCCATCGCTCAAATAAGCCTTGTCTTTGGTGGTTTTAACCAAGCTAACGCCGTTAAAAGAAGCGTTAATTTTGCCTAAATCCTCTCCCTTTGAAAGCGTGATTTGTTTAAGAATGCCCGCTTTGTAAAAGGCAATTTTTGCGCTTTTTGAATCCGCATTGAGCAAAAACGGGCTTTGCGCATCTTGCATGACAGAATGGATGCGGATTTGTTTGACAAGGTAATTTCTAAACGCGCTGATTGAATCCAAACAAAAGGCTACATTGCTTAAAGCATGCTCTTTTTCTTTGGCAAAAGTCGCCCCAAAGCGAAAATAAAGTGCGCCTATTTTACTAAAATACTTACCAAACGCCTCACCTTTAAGCAAATGCGGCTCGTCTATGATAGAAATAGGCTTTAAATCAGCGATATTTTCAAAAATGCTTTTGGTGTTAAAAAGGTTTTCGCTGTTTTTATTGAGTATGTTTCCCTCCTTGTCAATTGCGCTGTTAGTGAGGAGCAAAACGCTCAGCTCATCTTGGTTTTTAAGGTAATGGTTGATAATATTGCTTGGCGATTTAACCCCTTCATAAGTGTAGGTTTTCAGGTGGCGTTTGAATTCTAAATAAAAATAATCTTTCGTAAGGCGGATATTTTGCTTAACTGATTCTAAAATGGCTTTTCGCGGGACAAAGATGATGAATTTATTTTGCCCATAAGCCTTGTGGAGCGCAAAAATCAAATTCAAATAAGTGAAAGTTTTGCCCGTGCCTGTTTCCATTAAAACATCAACATTGAGCTTGCCGCTTAAATTTTTGACAGGAATTTCGCATGCGGCGTGAAATTGATTTAAACAATCTTTTAGATTTAAGGCATCGTGGCGCTTAAAATCAAAGCCATCTAAAAGCGTGATAATGTTATTAATACACTCTTGCTGGTAGTCTTGCTTTTCAAAAATCATTGGTGTTTTTGCCTTTGGTGTTTGCGAGCGTCTTAATCTAAAATGGGTAAAAACACAAAGCCCCTTTTTAGAGCTTGAGTTATCTTGAACCCATCACAATCAAGTTCTCAAAAATTTATTAAGAAAATCAATTCAAAACAAGAGTTTAGAGCCATTAAGCCCTAACTTTCAAAGCTTCTAAAGCATGTTTTTTGCCAATTTCAAAGGCTTTTTTGTTCGTGTCAGCGACTTTTGCAGGGACTTTTTTAAGCATGGTGTCTAGCACGATATTTTCTTCTACGCATTTGGTAAGCTCCACGGTAATGGCTAGCGCCACCACAGATTGCGTGATAATGTTACCCACTTCATCTTTAGCGATGCTGATAATGGGGATTTTATAAATTTGATACTTTTCTTCATCTTCTTTAGTGGGGGTTACTAGATTGGGATCAATGACAACGATACCGCCTTTTTTAATATCGCTTTTAAACTGGTTGTAGCTGATTTGAGCGACTGAAAGCATGAAATCAATCTCGCCCTCTTTAGCATAAGGGAAAATAATTTCATCTCTATCCAGCAAAATATCCACTTTAGTGGGCCCTCCACGCACTTGCGAAGTGTAGGTGGAAGTCTTAGTGCCATAGCCCCCACTCACAATTTTCGCCTCAGCTAAAATCTCTCCCGCTAACAGCACGCCTTGCCCTCCAACGCCCGTAAATCGTAATTGCACTTCCATTATTGTTTTCCTTGTGCTTTTTCAATGATTTCTTGATACGCTTCGCAATATTCTTTCCTGTCCGTGTCATGCTTTAAAACGCCTGTAGGGAATTTATCCACCCTTTCTTCAGGGCTCATGGCTTCAAATTGGCGTTTGCTCACCAATCGGCTTTCCATCCATTTTAGCATTTGAGACGCTTCGCCCATTTTATTCTTACGCCCTAAATTGATATGGCAATTGCTATGGACATCAAAGAAGCTAAAGCCCTTATGCGTGAAACCTTCTTTAAGCACTTTTTCTAATTTTTGAGGGTCTAAAACGCTCTCTCTAGCCACAAAACTCGCCCCGGCAGCGGTGGTTAAAGCACATGGGTCAAATTGGTTGTCAATATTCCCCCATTGAGCCGTAACTGTCCACATGCCATTAGGCGTGGTGGGCGAAGTTTGGGAGTTGGTCAAACCATAAATGAAATTATTCACTAAAATAAAATTCAAATCAATGTTTCTTCTGCATGCATGCATGGTGTGATTGCCTCCAATCGCAAAGCCATCGCCATCGCCAGAAACCACAATCACATGCTTACTAGGGTTAGCCATTTTAATCCCTGTCGCATACGCTACAGCCCTACCATGCGTGGTGTGAACGGTGTTGCAATTCACATACGAACTCATGCGCCCGCTGCAACCAATCCCACTCACCAAACACACATCATCCATTTTCCAACCTAAAGCGTCAATCGTGCGGATAATGGATTTCAAGATCACGCCATCGCCACAGCCCCAACACCACAAAGTGGGTATTTTATCCACACGCAAATATTCATCATAATTAAACGCCATTTTAAAGCTCCTTCAACTTTGCGATGATTTGTTTAGGCGAAATCGTGCGCCCATTGGCTTGCCCAAAGAAATGCACCTTTCTTTGCATAGCCCTTTCAATTTCTTCTAAATACTGCCCCTTATTCAATTCAATCACAAGGATTTTTTCGTATTTGTCCCCTATTTCTTTCAAGCGTTTAGCCGGGCTTGGCCATAAGGTTTTAGGCCTGAAAAAGCCGACTTTTTGCTTGCTCTCTTTGTTGTAATCTTTCAAGGCTTCTTTAACCGCTAGAGAAACCGAACCATAAGCGATGATAATAATTTCAGCGCCCTCTAAATCCATTTCCTCATTTTCATTGATAATGTCTTGTTTGGATTCAATCTTATTAAATAATCTGTCAATCAAATCCCCCCGATTTTAGCGTCTTCAGTAGGAAAGCCAATAGGCCCATGGTGCAAGCCTGAAACATGGTAGCGATAACCTTTAAAGAACGGGTTTAAAACAGCCGGCTCATCTTGTGCGACCCCATAAGGTTTGTAGTCTTTTTTATCGCCCACAAATTCCTTACGATTAATGGTCATCTTTTGCACTTCTTCTAAATCCGGGATTTGCACCTTGCCATACATATGCCCCACGGTTTCATCCATGAGCAAGAATACAGGAGTCATGAGCATTTCAGCCAAATTGAACGCGCGAACGGTTTCTGTGTAAGCTTCTTCCAAATTGGCAGGAGCGAGCGCAACGGCTTTAAAATCCCCATGTATGGGGTGTCTTAAGAAATTCACATCGCCTTGAGCCACACGAGTAGGCATTCCGGTTGATGGGCCTGAACGCATCACATCAGCGATCACTAAAGGGATTTCCGCCATGAAAGAATAACCGATTTGCTCCACTTTCAATGAAATACCAGGCCCAGAGCTTGCTGTCATAGACTTCGTCCCGCTCATGCTCGCTCCTAAAGACACGCTAATCCCGCTGATTTCATCTTCCATTTGGATAAAATGGCCGCCGCATTTGGGTAAAGCCACGCTCATCGCATGCATAATATCCGAACTCGGCGTGATAGGATAGCCCCCAAAAAACCGACACCCCACTTCAATCGCCGCTTTAGCGACTAATTCATTCCCGTCAGAAATAATCTCGCGCATTATTTGCCTCTCCCTTCTAAAATAGTCTCTTCTAAGAGCATGTATTTATTGGCCTTAACCTTTTCGCTTCTTTCTTGAGCCTCTTTAGAAACTTTAGCGAATTTGAAATCCTTCCTGTCAGCCACATAAATCGCAAAATCCGGGCAGTGCAACTCGCATTGCACGCAACCGATACAGCTCTCTGGGTAGGCTACTTTAGCCACTTTTCCAAGCACCCTTTCTTTTTCAATCCCCATGCCAAGAACCCCAGCCGGGCATACCGACACGCAAATATCACAACCCTTACACCTGTCTTCATTCACCCAAACGGCAACCCCATCTGGAGCGTTCATTTTAGCCATTCATTCTCCTTTGTGCTAAAAGCTGTTTTAAGCCCTAGCAATCAAAATTTGCCTAAAATTGTAGCAAGCCTTTTTTAATAAAATCTAAAATGCTTTAATAGTAAGAACTTAAAATTAAAATGAGAAAATACTAAACACTTTTTAACCAATTTAAAAGAAAAAACGCCCCATTAACCCTAATTTTAAAAATGATTATTAGAAAGATTGATGTTTTTTAAATGCTCCTTATAAGTCGTGCTGAAAGCATGTTTTTTATCCGGCATTTTCACAAAATACAAAAAGTTAGTTTTTTTAGGGAATACCACCGCCCTAATCGCTTCTAGGCTCACGCTCCCCACAGGATTTTTAGGCAAACCCTTAAATTTATAAGTGTTGTAGGGGGTATTATCGGTTTTAATGCGCTCTTTGGTCACTTTAGCGTGTGAAAATTCTTGGTAATTCAAAGCCCCATCCATTTGTAAAGGCATGCCTTTTTTCAAGCGGTTAAAAATCACGCTCGCAATCAGGGGCATTTCTTCAATATTAGCGGCTTCTTTTTGCACAATAGAAGCGAGAATGATTTTTTCAAACCACTCTTCTTTATGGTAGTATCCAAGCCATTGTTTGCTTAAAGATTCGTGTTTTTTCATGGATTGACCGATCAAAGTTTGCATGATTTTAAAAGCGTCCTCTCCTAAGGGCAAATGATAAGTGTCTGGCCATATCACCCCATCTTCTATCACAGCGCCATTCAATCGTGGCGCGATGCTTTCATAAGCTTCATTGAGATCGCCAACTCCTAATTGGTAAGTTTCGCTCAAAATTTGCGTGAAAAAATAGCGGGTTTCTCCAGGGATTAAAGTCGCGCTTTTTTGTGCCGCTTTTGCTTTGATCAAACGGACTAAAAAATCCCCCTTCCTTAAAGCCCCATCGCCCATGTCAATATAGCCTTTTTTAGGCATGCCCATTAGGCGCAACAAAAGCAAATCCAAAGCGTTAATATCCACGCCTTGCTCTTTCAAAGAAAAAAACACTTTTTTGAGCGAACCTTGCGGGACAACCACCACTTTGTTAGGATAAATTGGTATACTTAAATAAAAAAGAATACTGATGAATAAAAGAAAACATGTATCCAAGAAAGTGTTTAATGTCATTATCTTGTTTGTGGCAGTATTCACTCTTTTAGTCGTCATTCACAAAACCCTTTCAAACGGCATTCACATACAAAATTTAAAAATTGGAAAGCTTGGCATTTCTGAATTATACTTAAAACTCAATAACAAGCTTTCTTTAGAAGTTGAGCGGGTTGATCTCTCTTCTTTCTTCCATCAAAAACCCACTAAAAAGCGTTTAGAAGTTTCTGATTTGATTAAAAATATCCGTTATGGCATTTGGGCGGTGTCTTATTTTGAAAAGCTTAAAGTCAAAGAAATCATTTTAGACGATAAAAATAAAGCCAATATCTTTTTTGATGGGAGTAAATACGAGTTAGAATTTCCAGGAATCAAAGGGGAATTTTCCCTAGAAGACGATAAAAATATCAAGCTTAAAATCATCAATTTGCTTTTTAAAGACATTAAAGTCCAAGTGGATGGCAACGCCCACTATTCACCTAAAGCCAGGAAAATGGCGTTTAATTTGATTGTCAAGCCCTTAGTTGAACCCAGCGCTGCAATTTATTTGCAAGGGCTAACCGATTTAAAAACCATAGAATTAAAAATTAACACTTCCCCAATGAAAAGCCTAGCGTTTTTAAAGCCCCTTTTCCAACGCCAATCGCAAAAAAATTTAAAAACATGGATTTTTGATAAGATTCAATTTGCTAGCTTTAAGATTGATAACGCTTTAATCAAGGCTAATTTCACTCCTAGCGAGTTTGTCCCATCGCTTTTGGAAAATTCTGTAGTTAAAGCCACTTTGATTAAGCCTTCAGTCGTTTTTAATGATGGCTTATCGCCCATTAAAATGGATAAAACCGAATTGATTTTCAAAAACAAACAACTCCTCATACAGCCCCAAAAAATCACTTATGAAACCATGGAATTAACCGGCTCTTACGCCACTTTTTCCAATTTGTTAGAAGCCCCCAAGTTGGAGGTTTTTTTAAAAACGACCCCTAATTATTATGGCGATAGCATTAAGGATTTATTGAGCGCTTATAAAGTCGTTTTACCTTTGGATAAAATCAGCATGCCATCTAGCGCGGATTTGAAACTCACCTTACAATTCTTGAAAAACACCGCCCCCTTATTTAGCGTTCAAGGCAGCGTTAATTTGCAAGAAGGCGCCCTCTCGCTCTATAATATCCCCCTTTATACGCAAAACGCTAATATAAGCCTAGATATTACCCAAGAATACCAATACATCTACATAGAAACTACCCACACCCGCTATGAAAACATGCTGGATTTAGACGCTAAAATCGCTTTAGATTTAAACAAAAAAACCCTTTCTTTAGATTCTTTAGTCCATAAAATACGATTCAACACTAACAATAATATCAACATGCGTTCTTATGGCCTGAATAACGCCCAAGATAACCCACAGCCTGCTAAATTTTCTTTAGATTTAAAAAGCTTGCATTCTATCATTCAAGAGGGTGAAAACTCAGAGGTTTTTAGGAGAAAAATCATAGACACCATTAAAGCCCAAAGCGAAGATAAATTCACTAAAGATGTTTTCTACGCTACAGGAGACACTCTTAAAAACCTTTCTTTGAATTTTGATTTTTCTAACCCCAACCACATGCAATGGAGCGTTCCACAACTCTTATTAGAGGGCGAATTTAAAGATAACGCCTATGTTTTTAGGATCAAAGATTTGAAAAAAATCAAGCCCTATTCCCCTATTATGAAATATTTCGCCTTAGAAGATGGCTCTTTAGAAGTTTCTACGAGCGATTTTATTAATATTGATTTTTTCGCTAAAGATTTGAAAATCACTTTACCCATTTATCATAGCAACGGCAAGCAATTTGATTCCCTCTCTTTATTTGGCTCTATCAATAAAGATGAAATTTCTGTCTATACTCCAAGCAAAAGCATATCTATAAAAGTTAAGGGGGATCAAAAGGATATTACCCTTAATAACATTGATTTGAGTATTGATGATTTTTTAGATAGCAAGATGCCAGCTATTGCGGGATTATTCTCAAAAGAACGAAAAGAAAAGCCCAGTTCTAAAGAAATCCAAGATGAAGATGTTTTCATTAGCGCTAAACAACGCTATGAAAAAGCCCACAAAATTATCCCTATTTCTACACGCATCCATGCTAAAGATGTCGTGCTGATCTATAAAAAAATGCCTTTTCCTTTAGAAAATCTTGATATTGTCGCTCAAGACGACAGAGTGAAAATTGATGGCAATTATAAAAACGCCATGATCATGGCGGATTTAGTGCATGGGGCTTTGTATCTTAAGGCTCATAATTTTAGCGGAGATTATATCAACACCATCCTCCAAAAAGATTTCGTAGAAGGGGGCTTGTTCACGCTTATTGGGGCTCTTGAAGATCAGGTTTTCAATGGCGAATTGAAATTCCAAAACACAAGCTTAAAGAATTTCGCTCTCATGCAAAACATGATCAATCTCATCAACACCATTCCCTCCCTCATTGTCTTTAGGAACCCTCATTTAGGGGCTAATGGCTATCAAATCAAAAAGGGGTCTGTTGTTTTTGGGATCACTAAAGAATATTTAGGGTTAGAAAAAATTGATCTTGTCGGCAAAACGCTTGATATTGCTGGCAATGGGATCATTGAATTAGACAAAAACAAATTAGATTTGAATTTAGAAGTTTCCACTATCAAGGCTTTGAGCAATGTCTTAAATAAAATCCCTATTGTGGGCTATCTCGTTTTAGGAAAAGGAGGTAAAATCACCACTAATGTGAATGTCAAAGGCACGCTGGATAAGCCTAAAACCCAAGTAACTTTAGCGTCAGATATTATCCAAGCGCCTTTTAAAATCTTGCGCCGTATTTTCACGCCTATTGACATCATCGTGGATGAAGTCAAAAAAAACATTGATTCAAAAAGGAAATTAAAATGACGCTCAATGAAGCCATTAAAGACAAAACTTATGAAATTGTAGAAATCGCTAACTGCGATGAAGCCCTTAAAAAACGCTTCCTCTCTTTTGGTATCCATGAAGGGGTTCAATGCACCCTTTTGCATTATTCCATGAAAAAAGCCACGCTTTCAATTAAAATCAACCGCATTCAAGTGGCTTTAAGATCCCATGAAGCGCAATACCTTGTCATCAAAGAAAGCGTGCAAGAATGAGCTTGAAACGCGCTAAAAAAGCCCAACAGATCAAAGAACTGCTCTTAAAACATTACCCCAACCAAACCACCGAATTGCACCATAAAAACCCCTACGAATTATTGGTGGCTACCATTTTAAGCGCTCAATGCACGGACGCTAGAGTGAATCAAATAACTCCCAAGCTATTTGAAAAATACCCCAGCGTGAGTGATTTAGCCCTCGCTTCTTTAGAAGAGGTTAAAGAGATCATTAAATCCGTTTCGTATTCCAACAACAAAAGCAAGCATTTAATCAGCATGGCGCAAAAAGTGGTTAAAGATTTTAAGGGCGTTATCCCCTCTACGCAAAAAGAACTAATGAGCCTGGATGGCGTGGGGCAAAAAACCGCTAATGTGGTGCTTTCAGTGTGCTTTGACGCAAATTATATGGCGGTAGATACCCATGTGTTCCGCACGACGCACCGCTTAGGCTTAAGTAACGCTAAAGAGCCTATTAAAACCGAAAAGGAATTGAGCGATCTGTTTAAAGACAACCTATCCAAACTCCACCATGCCTTAATCTTGTTTGGCCGTTACACCTGCAAGGCTAAAAACCCCTTATGCGATGCGTGTTTTTTAAAAGAATTTTGCGTTTCTAAAGCTCGCTTTAAAGCGTAGTGGCTTTATTTGTTATAAAATTTATAGTAGAATTAAGATTTTATAATCAAAGTCAAATCATTCTTGAAAGAGTAGAGTTTTATGCCAGAAACAGAATCTAATAAGTTAAAAATAGCCGAAAAAGAAAAAGAGAAAGCGAATAAAGAAAGAGAACTAGAGCTTTCCACTTATTTAGAAGAACTCATCTGCGATTATAAAAACCTTTTAGACATGGAGATTGTTTTTAGCGCAGAACTTGGCTCTACGCAAATCCCTTTGTTGCAAATTTTGCGTTTTGAAAAAGGCTCTGTGATTGATTTGCAAAAACCCGCCGGAGAGAGCGTGGATACTTTTGTGAACGGGCGGGTTATTGGTAAGGGTGAGGTGATGGTTTTTGAAAGGAATTTAGCCATTCGTTTGAATGAAATCCTTGATTCTAACGCCATTGTGTATTATCTCGCTAAAAATTCATGAGATTGTTATTCTTGTTACTGAGCGCTACTTTGATGTTACTGGCTGAAGAAAAAATACCTTTAAATGATGACGCCCCCATTAAATTGGTTCATTGGCAAAATGCGTTAAAAGAAATCCAACCCGATTCAAACGCTCCGGCAACACCACCCATAAAAGCCGTGCAAACCACGCTCACTTTTGAAACGCCGTTTAACAAAACGCCTAAAATCATGGAAGTTGAAGGGCAAAAGGTGATCGTTTTTAAAAACGCTAAACTGGATTCTAAAAAAACCATGGATTTTAAAGAAGCTTCTTTGAATGCTTTAGAAATGTTTTCCTACCAAAATGACATCTACCTCTTGTCTAAAAAAGCCACAACAGAATTAGAAATCCAAGCTTCAAGCAGCAAGGATAAAAAGCAACTCCGCTTTCTTTTTTTGCCTAAAGGTTTTCATTTAGCCCCACCGCCTAGCTTGAAAGAACAATCTCAGCAAACTAACCTTACACAAAAAGACACCAACGAGCAACCCCAAAGCCCCTTAAACACTCTAGAGTTAAAACCCCCACTGGATTTAAGCCATGCTTATAAGGCGTTAGCGGTTATTGCTGCCTTACTCTTAATATTGTATGTAATCAAAAAAAAAATTGTTCCCACACAAAGGTCTTTTTCTACAAAAGATTTTAAGTTAGAAGTTAGTGTTTTGGGTCGTGTTGATGCGAACCATAAAATCATTTCAATAGAAACCAATAAGGAGCGTTACTTGGTCTTACTGAGCGATAAATACGGCCTGCTTTTAGACAAAATAAGCCCAAAAACATCTAAAGAAGAACTGATTAAAGAAGCTGAAAATAATATAAAGAATTCAAAATTAGGAAATTTATATGCCAGAAAATTCTAAACTACAACCTGCTAAGTTAGGGAAAAATTTTGACCCTGTGGATCATTCTAACAGGAATTTTTTCTTTTCTCTCATTCTGTCTGTATTGTTACACTGGTTGATTTATTTTTTATTTGAACACAGAGAGGATTTTTTTCCTTCAAAACCCAAGCTCGTTAAATTAAATCCTGAAAATTTATTGATTTTAAAAAGAGGCCATTCGCAAGATCCCAGTAAAAACACCCAAGGCGCTCCTAAACCCACGCTGGCTGGCCCCCAAAAACCTCCCACACCCCCAACCCCACCCATTCCGCCAACCCCGCCAAAACCTATAGAAAAGCCTAAGCCTGAGCCTAAACCAAAGCCCAAATCTGAACCCAAAAAGCCCAACCACAAACATAAGGCTCTTAAAAAAGTGGAAAAAGTGGAAGAGAAAAAAGTAGTAGAGGAGAAAAAAGAAGAGAAAAAATAGTAGAGCAAAAAGTAGAGCAGAAAAAAATAGAAGAGAAAAAACCTGTCAAAAAAGAATTTGACCCTAATCAGCTTTCTTTCTTGCCTAAAGAAGTTGCGCCACCCAGACAAGAAAATAATAAAGGCTTGGATAACCAAACCAGGAGGGATATTGATGAATTGTATGGCGAAGAATTTGGGGATTTAGGCACAGCCGAAAAAGATTTCATCAGGAATAATTTAAGGGATATTGGACGCATCACGCAAAAATATTTAGAATACCCTCAAGTAGCGGCTTATTTAGGGCAAGACGGGACGAATGCGGTAGAGTTTTACTTGCACCCTAATGGCGATATTACCGATCTTAAAATCATCATTGGCTCTGAATACAAAATGCTTGATGACAACACCTTAAAGACCATTCAGATCGCTTATAAGGATTACCCACGCCCCAAAACCAAAACGCTCATTCGCATCAGAGTGCGTTATTACTTAGGGGGCAATTAAAAATGGAAATCACGCTTTTTGACCCCATAGACGCCCACTTGCATGTGCGAGAAAACGCGCTTTTAAAAGCGGTGTTAAGATATTCTAGCGAACCTTTTAGCGCTGCAGTGATCATGCCTAATCTCAGTAAGCCCTTAATCAACACTCCAACCACCCTTGAATACGAAGAAGAAATTTTAAACCATTCTTCAAACTTCAAGCCTTTAATGAGTTTGTATTTTAATGATGGCTTGACTTTAGAAGAATTGCAACATGCCCAAGAAAAAGGCATCAGATTTTTAAAACTCTACCCCAAAGGCATGACCACAAACGCGCAAAACGGCACTTCGGATTTGTTGGGTGAAAAAACTTTAGAGATTTTAGAAAACGCCCAAAAATTAGGCTTTATTTTATGCATCCATGCAGAACAGGCTGGGTTTTGTTTGGATAAAGAATTTTTATGCCATAGCGTTTTAGAGACTTTCGCCCTTTCATTCCCCAAACTCAAAATCATTATAGAGCATTTGAGCGATTGGCGCAGTATCGCTTTAATTGAAAAGCATGACAACCTCTATGCGACTTTAACTTTACACCATATCAGCATGACTTTAGATGACTTATTAGGGGGGAGTTTGGACCCGCATTGTTTTTGTAAGCCTTTAATCAAAACCAAAAAAGACCAAGAAAGGCTTTTATCCCTTGCTTTAAAAGCCCACCCTAAAATCTCTTTTGGCTCTGATAGCGCTCCGCATTTCATTTCTAAAAAGCATAGCGCTAACATCCCGGCAGGCATCTTTTCTGCCCCTATTTTGTTGCCTGCATTATGCGAACTTTTTGAAAAACACAACGCTTTAGAAAATTTGCAAGCCTTTATCAGCGATAACGCTAAAAAAATCTACGCACTAGACAATTTACCCAGCAAAAAAGCGCATTTGTCTAAAAAACCCTTTATAGTCCCTACGCACACGCTTTGTTTGAATGAAAAAATCGCTATCTTAAGAGGGGGCGAAACGCTATCTTGGAACCTTCAAGAAATCGCCTAAAGCATGCCGCCTTTTTTGTGGGGCTTTTTATCGTTTTATTTTTAATTATAATGAAGCACCAAACCCCCCCTATGCTTTCACGCACAATCAAACCCTTGTTACTCAAACCCCCCCTATTTCATGCAACTCACTATCCCTAAACCAAATGACGCTTTAAGCGTGCATGCGAGCTCTTTAATCAATTTGCCTAATGATAATCTTTTGAGCGCTTATTTTAGCGGCACTAAAGAAGGGGCAAGGGATGTGAAAATCAGCGCAAATCTTTTTGATGGCAAGACTAATCGCTGGAGCGAAGCCTTCACTATTTTAACCAAAGAAGAGCTTTCTCATCATTCGCATGAATACATCAAAAAACTGGGTAACCCCTTGCTTTTTTTGCATGACGATAAAATCTTGTTGTTTGTCGTAGGGGTGAGCATGGGCGGATGGGCCACTTCTAAAATCTATCAACTTGAAAGCGCTTTAGAGCCGATTCATTTTAAGTTTGCGCGAAAACTCTCTTTAAGCCCTTTTTTAAATTTAAGCCATTTGATAAAAAATAAGCCTTTAAACACCACTGATGGCGGGTTTATGCTACCGCTCTATCACGAATTAGCCACCCAATACCCCTTGTTGTTGAAATTTGACCAACAAAATAACCCAAGAGAACTTTTAAGGCCTAATACCCTAAACCACCAGCTCCAGCCAAGCCTAACCCCCTTTAAAGACTGCGCTGTCATGGCGTTTAGAAACCATTCTTTTAAAGATAGCCTCATGCTAGAAACCTGTAAAACACCCACCGCTTGGCAAAAACCCATGCTTACGAATTTGAAAAACTTGAATGACGCTTTGAATTTGATCAATTTAAACAAAGAATTGTATTTGATCCACAACCCTAGCGATTTATCTTTGCGTCGTAAGGAACTCTTGCTTTCTAAATTAGAAAACTCCAACTCTTTTAAAACCTTAAAAGTTTTAGACAAAGCCAATGAAGTGAGTTACCCAAGCTATAGCCTTAATCCGCATTTTATAGATATTGTCTATACCTATAACCGCTCTCATATCAAACACATCCGTTTCAATATGGCTTATTTAAATTCCCTTCTCAAGTAATCAATCATGTTTATATATTCTTCTTACACGCTGAGTTTTGTATGGGTTTTTTTAATTTTCTTTTTTTTCAAAAATAAGCCATTGGGTTTAAAGTTTTCGCTCTCTTTGATAAGCGTGATTTTAAGCAATATCGCTTTGAAAGACTCCCTATCGCTCAATGAATTTTTAAGCAGTTTTACAGCCCCCTTAAGCCCCTTTAGCTGTCTTTTGATCCTTGCTTATGCGCTCTTTTCTTGCCGTCTCCTCCAAAAACCCCCTTTAGAAACCTTGCAATCTTATAGCGTCATGCTGTTTTTCAATCTGTTGCTTTTGACAGATATTTTAGGGTTTTTGCCTTTTTCAATCTACCATCATTTCATGGCTTCTCTGATTTTTAGCGCGCTTTTTTGCGGCAGTTTGTTTTTGAGCAGCCCCTTATTAGGTGTGATCGCTTTAGTAGCGTTATCCAGTTCGCTTTTGATGCGTTCTAATTTTCAAATCTTAGATTCTTTATTGGATTTCCCCTTGCTTCTTTTTGTCTTTTTTAAGACTTTATCTCTTGTTAAAAAAAGGTTGTATTAACGCTTATGAAATCCCTATCCCATGCCCTTTTTTCGCTCTTTTTAAAAGGTTTTTATTTCACCTTTTTCATGAGCTTGTTGTTTGTGTTTAATCGTATCGGCTTTATCCTTTATACTGGCTATTATAAGCATGCTTTAAAAAACCCTATTTTTGATGAAATCATCAAAACCCTATTCAATGGAGCCAGATACGATAATCGTGTGGTCTCAAGCTTAGCGATTCTTTTTATCATCATCGGGTTATTAGGGTTATTGGCCCCTAAACACCAAGTAAAAATGCTTAATATTGTGACGTGTTTTTCTATCGCTATTATTCTGTTTTTAAATATTGCGAACATTGTTTATTATGGCATTTATGGGAATGTGTTTGATGAAAATTTATTGGAATTTTTGCATGAAGACACGCTCACGATTTTAAAAATGAGCGGGGAATACCCTATTCTTTCTAGTTTTTCACTCTTTGTAATCCTTAGCGTTTTAATTTCTTTTATCTATTTCAAACTCCAAAACGCCCTTTTTAAGCCCACAAATGTTTATCAAACCACCAAACCCCTTAAAACTTTCATTTTATTTGCGCTTTTTTCCCTCACGCAAATGTTTTACATTAACGCGCAATTGAGTTTTGTGGGCGCGTCTTTAGATCTCAGCATAGAGCCAGCCAAAGATCCTTTTTTAATGAAAATTACCCCCGGTGCGTTTCGCAACCTTTATCTTTTGGCGCGCAATTACAGACAAAGCCATAACCTTAAATTCAGCGATTTTGCTAAAGAAACGCCTTTAGAAGTGGCGAAAAATTATTTCCATCTTAAAGATAACCCTTCAAACAACCTCTATGAGTTGCTAACTCAGACAAGCCACAACAATTCTCTTCAAACCATTCAACATGTTTTTTATATCGTTTCAGAGTCCCTAAGCTCATGGCATTTTGATAAAAAATTTGATTCCATAGGGCTAACGAGCGCTTTACAAGACTTGGTTAAAAAAGAACATGCTCACATGCTTTCTGCTTTTATTGAAAGCGCCCCACGGACCGTTAAGAGCCTGGATGTTCAGATCACAGGCTTGCCCTATATCAATGATAATAACTTAGTCAATTCAGGGGTGATCCTCCCTAGTTTTCCTATGGCAATCGGCAATATCATGAAGACTCTAGGGTATAGAAACAACTTTTATTATGGAGGCAGCGGGATTTGGAATAAATTAACCAGTTTCACCAAAAAACAAGGTTTTCACGCCCTTTATTTTAACAATCACCTCTTAGAATTTGTTAAAAACAAGCCCTACCCCAAACCCATAGAGAGCAACTGGGGAGTGCATGATAATATTTTATTTGACTATATTTTAGAAAACACCAACCCCCATGAAAAAACTTTCAGCATGGTCATGACTTTAAGCAACCATGCGATCAAAAACGTGAATCTCAAAGCCTTTGGCGTGCCTTTAGAAAAAATCCAACAATTTGTGGAAAAAACCCCCAAATCAGAAAATCTACCGGACGCTAATTCTTTAGGGCATATTTACTGGTATGACAAAGTAATCGTCAATTTCATCAAAAAAGCCAGCCAAAAATTCCCTAACTCGCTTTTTATCATCACAGGGGATCATTTTGACAGGAGCTATGAATACGCTAAAAACGATTTATATATCATTAAATCCGTGCCGCTTATTTTGTTCGCCCCTACTTTAAAGCCTAAAAAAATCAGTCAAGTCGGCTCGCATTTAGACATCGCCCCTACGATTATTGAATTAGTCGCCCCTAAAGGCTTTCAATTCGTGAGTTTTGGGAAGCCTTTATTTTCTAACAATACAATAAACCCCCAAGCCACCCCAATTACGCGCTAGGTTATGAAGCGATCGCTACCAAAGATTATTTTTATAACCCGAGTTTGGGGTTAAGGTATTTGAACAAAAACCACAAAGATCAAGAGGATAAGCAAAACGACAAAACAGAAGCTTCTAAGTTTTACCAGCAATTAGAATCCTTAAAAGCCCTTAGTTTTTACTTGCTCTATCATGGGGCTAATCTTAAAGATTGACAAACTGGGTTTTTATTCCCTTAAACGCATGATTTTTGCTACAATAGTAGGATTTTAATGGATAAAGGACAAATAGGCATGTCAAATAGGGGCGTTGTTTTATTAGACGGGCAAGCGCTAGCTGATAATATAGAAAAAGATTTGAAAAATAAAATCCAAACAATAACCGCACAAACGCATAAACGCCCCAAACTAGCCGTGATTTTAGTGGGAAAAGACCCTGCGAGTATCACTTATGTCAATATGAAGATCAAAGCATGCCAAAGGGTGGGCATGGATTTTGATTTAAAAACCCTCCAAGAAAATATTACTGAAGCTAAATTGCTGTCCTTGATTAAAGATTGCAATACCGATCAAAACATTTCAGGCGTTTTAGTCCAGCTCCCTTTGCCCAGACACATTGATACTAAAATGATTTTAGAAGCCATTGATCCTAGTAAAGATGTGGATGGTTTCCACCCCCTTAATATCGGCAAACTCTGCACCCAAAAAGAATCGTTTCTGCCAGCCACCCCTATGGGCGTGATGCGTCTTTTAGAGCATTACCATATTGAAATCAAGGGTAAGGATGTGGCGATTATCGGGGCGAGTAATATCATTGGCAAACCTTTGAGCATGCTCATGTTAAACGCTGGGGCTAGCGTGAGCGTGTGCCATATTTTGACTAAAGACATTAGTTTTTACACCCAAAACGCTGATATTGTCTGCGTGGGCGTGGGTAAGCCTGATTTGATTAAAGCGAGCATGTTAAAAAAAGGGGCTGTAGTGGTGGATATTGGGATCAACCATTTAAATGATGGGCGTATCGTGGGCGATGTGGATTTTAACAATGCGCAAAAAGTCGCCGGTTTTATCACCCCTGTGCCTAAAGGCGTGGGGCCTATGACGATTGTCTCGCTTTTAGAAAACACTCTAATCGCTTTTGAAAAACAACAAAGGAAGGGATTTTAATGAAATTTTTACGCTCTGTTTATGCTTTTTGCTCCAGTTGGGTGGGGACGATTGTTATTGTGCTGTTGGTTATCTTTTTTGTCGCACAAGCCTTTATCATTCCCTCTCGCTCTATGGTAGGCACGCTCTATGAGGGCGATATGCTCTTTGTCAAAAAGTTTTCTTACGGCATACCCATTCCTAAAATCCCATGGATTGAGCTTCCTGTTATGCCTGATTTTAAAAATAACGGGCATTTGATAGAGGGGGATCGCCCCAAGCGCGGCGAAGTGGTGGTGTTTATCCCGCCCCATGAAAAAAAATCTTACTATGTCAAAAGGAATTTTGCTATTGGGGGCGATGAGGTGCTATTCACTAATGAGGGGTTTTATTTGCACCCTTTTGAGAGCGACACGGACAAAAATTACATCGCTAAACATTACCCTAACGCCATGACTAAAGAATTTATGGGTAAAATTTTTGTTTTAAACCCTTATAAAAGTAAGCATCCGGGTATCCATTACCAAAAAGACAACGAAACCTTCCACTTAATGGAGCAGTTAGCCACTCAAGGCGCAGAAGCTAATATCAGCATGCAACTCATTCAAATGGAGGGCGAAAAGGTGTTTTATAAAAAATCAATGACGATGAATTTTTCATGATCGGCGATAACAGGGATAATTCTAGCGACTCGCGCTTTTGGGGGAGTGTGGCTTATAAAAACATCGTGGGTTCGCCTTGGTTTGTTTATTTCAGTTTGAGTTTAAAAAATAGCCTGGAAATGGATGCAGAAAATAACCCTAAAAAACGCTATCTGGTGCGTTGGGAACGCATGTTTAAAAGCGTTGAAGGCTTAGAAAAAATCATTAAAAAAGAAAACGCAACGCATTAAGGTTTTTTGTGCAATTTTTTGATTCCTCTTTAGAAAGTTTTATCACCACCTTAATGAAAATCCTAGCCCTTTTAATCGCTATCATAGGGCATGAGATCATGCATGGCTTGAGCGCGTTTTTATTTGGAGACAGGAGCGCTAAAGACGCTAATCGTTTGAGTTTAAACCCTATCAGGCATTTAGACATGATGGGTTCGGTGCTTTTACCGGCTTTATTACTCATTTTTCAAGCCCCTTTTTTGTTTGGGTGGGCTAAACCCGTGCCGGTGGATATGCGCTATATTGTCTCTCAAAAAGGCTCTTTGGCATGCGTAGTGGTGAGTTTAGCCGGGGTGGCTTATAATTTCACCCTGGCCGTTCTGCTCGCTTCCATCACGCATTGGAGCTTCCAACAACTAGGGATCAACGCTTTAAGCATCAATGAATTGAATCTTTATCAGCTCGCTTTAGTAACCTTTCTCATTCAAGGCATTCTTTATAATCTTGTCTTAGGCGTTTTCAATAGCCTCCCTATCCCGCCCTTAGACGGATCCAAAGCGTTAGGCTTTTTGGTGTTGTATTTTAAAAGTGCGTTTTTATTGGAATGGTTTTCTAAAATGGAACGCTATGGCATGTTGGTAGTGTTTGTCTTTTTGTTTATCCCCCCTTTATCGGAGTTTTTTATCCATGCGCCCACAAGATTTTTATTTTCCTTACTCCTTTCTTAATCTTTTATCAAGGAGGGCTGATGAATAAGCCTTTGAATATTGCTCAAGTTTTTATAGGAAGCGATCATGCAGGGTTGCATCTTGCAGAATTTGTTAAACATTTTTTAGAAGACAAGGATTTTAAGATCCAAGCTTTTTTACCCACTATGAGGGTGGATTACCCTGATTACGCCAAATTAGTGTGCCAAAAGGTCTTAGAAAATCCGCAAAGCTATGGCATTTTAGTGTGCGCCACAGGGATAGGCATGAGCATGGGCGCTAATCGCTTTAAGGGTATTAGAGCCGCTTTGTGCCTTGATGCTTACATGGCCAAAATGACTCGCTTGCACAATAACGCTAATGTCTTGTGCTTGGGTGAAAAGATTAGCGGTATTGGCGTAACAGAAAGCATTTTGGAAGCGTTTTTCTCTACAGAATTTGAACAAGGCCGTCATGCGTTGCGCATCCAAAAGCTAGATGAATCGCTGAAATCATCAACCTAATGTAGTATAATTGCATCGTTTCGCTAAAAGGATATTTTAATAGAATGTTTACCCAATGGTTTATCATCACTATCGCTATTGTTTTTATCCTTTATATGGGTGTGCGCACTTTCTTTTTTAAAACCGTGGCTAAACGGCAAGAACGCACCAACGCATCCATGAAGCTCACCTTACAAGAAGCTGAAATTTTGATCCAAAAACACCAGTTGCAACTCCAAAGGGCTTTAGGCAATATTGACATTCTTACCCAAGAAATGAGCTCGTTAAAAACAGAATTAAAAGCCCTTAAACAGCGCAACTCTGAATACAAAGGCGAATCGGATAAATATAAAAATCGTATTAAAGAATTGGAGCAAAAAATAGAAGCTCTCCTTTAAAAACGCTATAATAAATCAAAATTCTACAACCAATCCGTTATATTAAAGGAAATCAAAATGAATGAAACGCTCAAAGAAGAACTTTTACAAAGCATCAGAGAAGTGAAAGATTACCCTAAAAAAGGGATTTTATTCAAAGACATTACCACGCTACTCAACTACCCTAAACTCTTTAACAAACTCATTGACGCGCTCAAAAAACGCTATCTCGCTCTCAATATAGACTTTATCGTGGGCATTGAAGCTAGGGGGTTTATTTTAGGCTCTGCTCTCGCTTATGCGCTTGGGGTGGGTTTTGTGCCTGTGAGGAAAAAGGGCAAACTCCCCGCACACACCCTGTCTCAAAGCTACAGCCTAGAGTATGGGAGCGATAGCATAGAAATCCACTCTGACGCTTTTAGGGGAATTAAGGGGGTAAGAGTGGTGTTGATTGATGATTTATTAGCCACTGGAGGCACAGCTTTAGCGAGCCTTGAACTTATCAAAGCCCTACAAGCCGAATGCATAGAAGCATGCTTTTTGATAGGGTTAAAAGAATTACCGGGTATCCAACTTTTAGAAGAGCGAGTGAAAACCTTTTGTTTGTTAGAGTGCTAGAATAAGGGTGAATTTTGGAAGAATACATCATTGACTTATGGAATCAGCATGCAGCGACTTGGGGGTATCTCATTTTATTCGGGTGGAGCATTTTAGAAGGCGAAATCGGGTTAATTTTAGCAGGGATTGCCAGCTATACCGGTCATATGCATTTAGGGTTAGCCATTTTAGTCGCAGGGATTGGGGGTTTTGTGGGGGATCAGATCTATTTTTACATCGGGCGCACCAATAAAGCTTACATCCAAAAAAAGCTAGAAAAACAACGCCGAAAACTAGCCCTAGCCCATTTATTGTTGCAAAAACACGGCTGGTTTATCATTTTTATCCAACGCTACATGTATGGCATGCGCACCATCATTCCCATTAGCATAGGCCTCACGCGCTATAGCGCTTTAAAATTCGCTATCATCAATCTCATTAGCGCAATGGTGTGGGCGAGCATTACTATTATTCTAGCGTGGTATTTAGGAGAAGAATTATTGCATGCGTTAGGGTGGCTTAAAAAACACCCTTATGCGCTAATATTACTATTAGTATCTTTCTTGGCGTTAGTGCTGTGGTATTTCCAATACTATAGTAAGAAAAACCGCTAGAGTGCAATACAATTCTTGAAAGATATGAAATTAAAAAAGGAGACTTTATGTTAAAAATCAAATTAGAAAAAACCACTTTTGAAAACGCAAAAGCTGAATGCAGTTTAGTTTTTATTGTCAATAAGGATTTTGATCACGCTTGGGTCAAAAATAAAGAATTGCTAGAAACCTTTAAATACGAAGGCGAAGGCGTATTTTTAGACCAAGAAAATAAAATCCTGTATGTGGGCGTTAAAGAAGACGATGTGCATTTATTGAGAGAGAGCGCGTGTTTAGCCGTTCGCACCCTTAAAAAACTCGCTTTTAAAAGCGTTAAAGTGGGCGTTTATACTTGCGGGACGCATTCTAAAGATAACGCACTTTTAGAAAACCTGAAAGCGTTGTTCTTGGGCTTAAAATTAGGCTTGTATGAATACGACACTTTTAAATCCAACAAAAAAGAAAGCGTTTTAAAAGAAGCCATTGTCGCTTTAGAATTGCACAAACCTTGCGAAAAAACTTGCACGAATTCTTTAGAAAAGAGCGCGAAAGAAGCTTTAAAATACGCTGAAATCATGACAGAAAGCTTGAATATCGTTAAAGATTTAGTCAATACCCCCCTATGATTGGCACTCCGGTTTATATGGCTGAAGTGGCGCAAAAAGTGGCTAAAGAAAACCATTTAGAAATCCATGTTCATGATGAAAAATTTTTAGAAGAAAAGAAAATGAACGCCTTTTTAGCGGTCAATAAAGCCTCTCTTGCTATCAATCCTCCCCGCTTGATCCATTTAGTCTATAAGCCCAAAAAAGCGAAGAAAAAAATCGCTTTAGTGGGTAAGGGCTTGACTTATGATTGTGGGGGTTTGAGCTTGAAACCGGCCGATTACATGGTTACCATGAAAGCGGATAAAGGCGGTGGCTCTGCGGTGATCGGGCTTTTAAATGCATTAGCCAAACTAGGCGTGGAAGCTGAAGTGCATGGCATTATTGGGGCTACAGAAAACATGATAGGCCCGGCCGCCTATAAACCAGATGATATTTTAATCTCTAAAGAAGGCAAGAGCATAGAGGTCCGTAATACTGACGCTGAAGGGCGTTTGGTTTTAGCGGATTGTTTGAGCTACGCTCAAGACTTGAACCCTGATGTGATCGTGGATTTTGCAACCCTTACTGGGGCATGCGTTGTAGGCTTAGGCGAATTCACTTCAGCGATCATGGGGCATAATGAAGAGTTAAAAAACCTCTTTGAAACTTCAGGGTTAGAATCCGGCGAATTATTAGCCAAACTCCCCTTTAACCGCCATTTAAAGAAATTGATTGAATCTAAAATCGCTGATGTGTGCAATATTTCTTCTTCACGCTATGGCGGTGCGATCACAGCGGGCTTGTTTTTAAATGAATTTATTAGAGATGAATTTAAAGACAAATGGCTGCACATTGACATTGCAGGTCCTGCTTATGTGGAAAAAGAATGGGATGTGAATAGCTTTGGAGCGAGTGGGGCTGGCGTGAGAGCTTGCACAGCTTTTGTGGAAGAGCTTTTGAAAAAGGCTTGAAATGGGCTTGTCTGTAGGCATTGTGGGTTTGCCTAATGTGGGCAAATCCAGCACCTTTAACGCGCTCACTAAAACCCAAAACGCCCAAAGTGCGAATTACCCTTTTTGCACCATTGAACCCAATAAAGCCATTGTGAATGTGCCTGATAGGCGGCTTGATGCGTTGGCTCAAATCGTAAAGCCTGAACGCATTTTGCATTCTGTGGTGGAATTTGTGGATATTGCCGGATTGATTAAGGGAGCGAGCAAAGGGGAGGGTTTAGGCAATCAGTTTTTAGCCAATATCAAGGAATGCGAAGTGATCTTGCAAGTGGTGCGCTGTTTTGAAGATGACAATATCACGCATGTGAACGACAAGATTGATCCTTTGAATGATATAGAGACCATTGAATTGGAGTTGATTTTAGCGGATATTGCCACTTTAGACAAAAGGATCGAACGCTTGCAAAAAGCCCTAAAAAGCTCAAAAGACGCTAAAAATCTTTTAGAATGCGCTTTGAGTTTAAAAACGCATTTAGAAGAATTAAAGCCGGCGAAAACTTTTGCCTTGAATACAAGCGAGGCTTTTTTAGAATTGGACAAGGAATTGCGTTTTTTATCCCATAAAAAAATGATCTATGTTGCTAATGTGGGCGAAGAAGATTTAAACGCTCTCAATGAGCATGCCAAAAAAGTCAAAAACCATGCGAAAGCCCAAAATAGCGAGTTTGTCGTCTTGTGCGCTAAATTGGAAGAAGAAATGGTTTCTATGAGTGGAGATGAAGTCAAAGAATTTTTGCAAAGTTTAGGCGTAGAAGAAAGCGGGCTAGAAAAGACCATTCGTTTGAGTTTTAAGGAATTAGGCTTGATCAATTATTTTACCGCTGGAGTCAAGGAAGTGCGATCATGGACGATTAAAAAAGGCTCTAGTGCGCCTATGGCTGCTGGGGTGATCCATAAGGATTTTGAAAAAGGCTTCATCAGAGCTGAAACCATCAGTTACGATGATTTTATCGCTTATAAGGGCGAAGCCGGAGCGAAAGAAAAGGGAGCGTTACGCATTGAAGGTAAGGATTATATCGTTCAAGATGGCGATGTGTTGCATTTTCGCTTCAATGTCTAGTCTGTCTTATTGCTAGTTTCTCATAAGAATTGACACCCAACAAGAAACTTTTTAAAAAAATCTATATAGAGTTAAGCGATATTTGCGGGTTGCAATGCAGTTTTTGCCCTAACCCTAAAAATGTCAGAGGCGTGATGCCTTTAGAATTATTTGAAAAAGTTTGCAAAGAAGCGGCCCCCTTAACCCCAATCATCACCTTTCATGTTTTAGGCGATCCTTGCAAGCTCAAAAATTTAAACCACTATTTAAGCACCGCTAAACGCTTTTCTTTAAAAGTGGATTTGGTTACTAGCGGGGTGTATTTGCGCGATTTTGAGACGCTATTACAAGATGCAATCTATCAAATTTCTATTTCTTTAGACGCAGGGCTAGACAATCATAACAAAATCAACCAGCACCGCTATATCCAAAAAATTTTAGAATTTTGCCGCTATAAATTTGAAAAAAATAGCGAAGTGTTTTTGAATTTACGCATTCAAGATGGCACCCTTGAAAAACACCAGAATTTGATCAAGCCTTTTTTAGAAAGCTTTGAATGCGTTTCTTTAGAGGCACTAAAATCGCAAGGCCGCGCTCGTTTGTTTAAAAAAAGTTTTTTGAATATCCAAAAGACCTTTAAATGGCCGGATTTGAACGCCCCAAACCCTTTAAACCAGGAATCAAAAATCCCCTATTGTTATGGGCTTATTAAACAAATCGCTATTTTATCTAATGGCGTTGTCGTGCCATGCTGCATGGACACGCAAGCTCATATCAACCTTGGCGATTTAAACCATACGCCTTTAAAAAATATTTTAAACAGCCAAAAAGCTATAGCTATCAAAACCCATTTTTTAAAGGGCGAAGCGTTAGAACTTTTATGCAAAAACTGCTCCTACCCTTTGATCCGCTACAAAAAATAAAACCACTCCCTTAAGGATTAGCCTTGCTTATTCCTTGAAAAGGCTGTTATTTTTAGCGCATTTTGTAATCCTTTCAATAGTTTGTTGGTCATTGGTTTTGCAATTGTGGTGGCGTTTAGTTCTCTTCAGTAATAAACAGCGATTAAAAGCTTTTACTCTTTACTATTCTTATCTTTTATGTTTGGGTTAGTGCCGTTAGAATTGTCAAAATTTTAAGGGTTAAAGGACAAGTGGCTCTTTTCTTTTGTAATAGCTTGCGGGGTCTAAAAAATCGTGGGCTTCTCTTGATGCCATTCAAAAACACTAATTGACCCTACTCTTTGATTTCTACGCTTTTTAGTTGTTTTGCGTTATTTCATTCAACATTCGCATGCTTTTTGATCGTTTTGGATAAAGTAATTTTCATACAATCGCAGTAGCGCAATAAAAAACGCCGTGATAGTAGGCCCTACAATGATCCCCCAAAAACCAAATTGTGAAATCCCAGCGATCATGGAAAAGAAAATCAGCATTTCATTGATTTTAAGGGTGGTTTTAAAGATTCTTTTTTTAATAAAGACGATTAAAATTGGCTTGATCACGCTATCAATCAGCACGCTAATCAATAAAATGGAATACAAAGCGATAAATATCGCCTCATTCACATTTCCATGATAAAGCTCATAAATCGCTATAGGAATCCAAATCAAAGCCCCCCAACAGCCGGCACCAAAGACGCCAAGCCGTATAAAATCCCTAAAGACCAGCCGTCATGCCCAAACCATACGATCATCACCCCAAACGCCACGCCCTCTAAAATAACCGTGATGAGAGAAGTTAAAAGCACGATGCGTAAAATCCCAGCCACTTCTTCAAAAATCTTTTTGCTTTGATTGATTCCAAGAGGCAAGACCCCTAAAAAATAACGATAAAATCTCTCCCCGTAATAAAAAAGAAAAACAACAGCCCCAAGATAAACAAAGCGTCTGTAATGAGTTTCAAGCTGTATCTTCCCACATAGCTGCTTATTTTCAACAAATAGCCCGTGATGGAAGCGGCACTAAAATTTTCTAAAAACTTGCTCACTCCATCATGAATGGCAGGAAAATGCGATAAATTTTCGGTGATTATCCCTTTAAGCCATTTGATTAGGGCTGAAAATTTTTCAAAATTGATTTCAAAAATGATATTAGAACTTTTATAAACAATAAAATACAACGGCACGATCAAAACGCTCGCTAAAAACAAAACGCATAAAAACGAACTGACAATATTGAAAAAGCGCTTATCTAAAAAAACTTTCACTTGAAAAAACCCCACGCACAAAAGCCCAGCAATCAATGCATCCATTAAAAAATCTTGATACAGATAGATCATCCAATAAAAACCAATCAAAAAAAGAATCCAAAAAAATACTGAGCTTTCATGAAATTATCCCCATTAAACTGAACCAAAAATTATCAAATGTTAGCTAAAAAACGCTCTTTTAAGGATAAAAAATTTCTTTTAACTTATAATTAAAATCAAAAAGGCTTGTATTAATGGTGTTTTACAAATATTCAGGGAGCGGGAATGATTTTTTAATCGTTCAAAGCTTCAAAAAAAAGATTTTTCCAATTTAGCCAAGCAGGTGTGCCATAGGCATGAGGGTTTTGGGGCTGATGGGCTTGTAGTCGTCTTACCGAGTAAAGATTATGACTACGAATGGGATTTTTACAATTCAGACGGATCTAAAGCTGGCATGTGCGGGAATGCGAGCCGTTGCGTGGGGTTATTTGCCTACCAACATGCTATAGCCCCTAAAGAGCATGTTTTTTTAGCCGGGAAAAGAGAGATTTCTATTCGCATAGAAGAGCCCAATATTATTGAGAGCAATCTCGGTAACTACGAAATCCTAGACACCATACCCGCCTTAAGATGCAAAAATTTTTTTTCAAGCGACAGCGTTTTAGAACATATCCCTATGTTCTACCTCATAGATACAGGAGTGCCGCATTTAGTGGGATTTGTGGAAAATAAAGAATGGTTATTTTCTCTTAACACGCTAGAATTAAGGGCTTTAAGGCATGAATTTAACGCTAATATTAACATCGCTTTTATAGAAAATAAAGAGACGATTTTTTTACAAACTTATGAAAGAGGGGTTGAAGATTTCACGCTAGCTTGCGGGACAGGCATGGCGGCGGTTTTTATCGCCGCGCACATTTTTTATAACACGCCTAAAAAAGCCACTCTCATCCCTAAAAGCAACGAATCTTTAGAGCTTTCTTTAAAAAATGATGAAATTTTTTATAAAGGCGCGGTGCGTTATATTGGCATGAGCGTTTTGGGCAGTGTTTTTGAAAATGGGTGTTTTTGATCATTATTTCTTGTAATGGTAATGATTTTGTCGTAATTAAACATAATGCGCTATCATTTGCGAGTTGTTTTTAGCAATATAAAAAATATCCTAAAGGAATAAAACCATGCAAGCGTTAAAATCATTGCTTGAAGTGATTACAAAACTCCAGAATCTAGGCGGCTATTTGATGCATATAGCTATTTTCATCATTTTTATTTGGATTGGAGGGCTTAAGTTTGTGCCGTATGAAGCCGAAGGGATCGCCCCTTTTGTGGCTAATTCCCCTTTCTTTTCTTTCATGTATAAATTTGAAAAGCCCGCATACAAACAACACAAAATGTCTGAATCCCAATCCATGCAAGAAGAAATGCAAGATGACCCTAAAATCGTTGAAAACAAAGAATGGCATAAAGAAAACCGCACTTATTTAGTGGCTGAAGGTTTAGGGATCACGATCATGATCCTAGGTATTTTGGTGCTTTTAGGGCTTTGGATGCCTTTAATGGGCGTGATTGGGGGCTTGCTTGTCGCTGGAATGACGATCACGACTCTATCCTTTTTATTCACAACGCCAGAAGTGTTTGTCAATCAGCATTTCCCATGGCTTTCTGGGGCTGGAAGGCTAGTGGTTAAAGACTTGGCGTTATTTGCTGGAGGCTTGTTTGTGGCCGGATTTGATGCGAAACGCTATTTAGAGGGGAAAGGGTTTTGCTTGATGGATCGCTCATCGGTAGGGATTAAAACTAAATGCTCTAGCGGGTGTTGCTCTTAAAGAGCGAATACCTTAAAGTAGGCTTAAAGCCTACCAGAAGAATCACAATTGATAGAAGAATCTTGGTTAGCACCTTTTTTATAAATGATTGTTTTTAAAATGTGGCGTTTGACAAAGGAATTGACGCTTTCTACTTCTTCATCAGCTAGTCGTCTTAAAACATCATGCTCTTCTTTAGAGAGATAAAAAGTAACTGAAAAATTGCGTTTCAACTCATCTACAGCGACACGCTTACGACCGGGTTTTATATTTTTATTTCCTAATTCCATTAAAATTTCCTTTTTTAGTTAGTATGTTGTAACATCATGGTGGCTATTCTAACATGAAATAAACGCCATTTTATATTAAATCTAAAGAAAAATATTTTTAGATGTGCTAGAATACCCATTTGTTACAAGATAAGCTTTTTTATCAAAAAAATGATGACATAGGGGTAACAAGTGGCAATAAACACCTTTTTAAAACATTCTTTTTTGGTCTGTTTGTTAGCGGTTAATTCTTACGCTTTTGATTGGAATATTTTTAAATACAATCTGGGTTTCAATATGTTCATCATGGACCATGAAGGCTCAACGCCTTATTGGGTCAATACTAACACCAATCTTAAAACCCGTTTGACTCCAAATTTTGGGATCCAATTTTATACAAGAGGTGTGGAGCAAAGCTTGACTGTGGGGGCGTATTTCTTTCAAAACTTCCATAACTACAGCACTAATTTTCCCTACCGTTGGGGGCCTACTATGTATTATAAGGCTAGAGGGAAGCGTTTTACTTTTTATGGAGGGATTTTCCCTAGGAAAAACCTCTTAGGGAGGTATGGTTTGAATATTTTTGCCCCTTATTATTGGTTTATAGATCCCAACGCTAGAGGGTTTTTATTGCAATTTCAAAACCATTATTCGCCTTCAAAACCCTATTATGGGCATGCGGAGTTTATGCTAGATTGGTTTGGAGGCAATTGTTACAACACTTGTAAATTCGGGAGAAACCCTTATGGGAACGCAATGGACAGGTTTCAAATGAACGGCTCTGTCGCTTATAATTTCTTTAAGGATTTATTGGGTATTGGAGGGTATTTTGTCTTGTTCCATAACGAAGACAAATACCTTTTAAATGGGGCTGATGGCATGAAATTTAATGAAAAAAAGGCGATTGATAGCAATAATATTTATCTTATGGATCGCCTCTACTTTAACGCTTACATAGGGACAAGCCTTTTAGACATCGCCCCCTTTATGGAAAAACTCAACGCTAGTTTTGGCATGGTTTCTGAATTAAGCCGATTAAGGCAAATCCACAAAAATGTGCCTTTTATGAACAGCGTGGGCGGGCAATTTGATGTGGAGATCCAATACAAAGGCTTTGGAATACACAATTTATTTTTCTTCGCCAAGACCCCAGAGATGCCTTTTTATAACCAATACCAGTATGTTGAAATGTATTGCACGCCTTCTTACTGCCCCACGCCCATTTATCGTGGCGTGCCATTCTTTCAAGCTAATTTATACAATCGTTTTGATTTTTATTACAATTGGAAAAACGACTTCGCATCGGTCCGCATCAATTTCGTGCTTAATGCGATGCGTGGGGGCTTTGATAGGAGCTTGCCTTGGTCAGAATCTTACCAAGTGTATATGACGGTTGCTTTTGATCCTTATAACCTTATTAACAAAATTGCTAGAAAAAAGTGAAAATTCTTGACAACCAGTTAATTCGTCTTATATAATGCTATTTCATTTGTAGCCATTGTTAAGCAATGATTTTAAGCTATGGAAAAGAGGTGATAGCAGTATGCCAGGGATTAAGGTTAGAGAAGGCGATGCGTTTGATGAAGCTTATAGGAGATTCAAAAAGCAAACCGATCGCAATTTGGTGGTAACAGAATGCCGCGCTAGAAGGTTCTTTGAGTCTAAGACTGAAAAACGCAAAAAACAAAAAATCAGCGCTAAAAAGAAAGTCTTAAAGCGTCTTTATATGTTAAGGCGTTATGAATCAAGACTATAAGAACTTGAACGAATTTAAAATTTAAGGATTATTGAATAATGCAATTCACAGGGAAAAATGTTCTCATTACCGGGGCTTCTAAAGGCATTGGGGCTGAAATCGCCAAAACTCTCGCTTCTATGGGGCTGAAAGTTTGGATCAATTACCGCAGTAATGCTGAAGTGGCTGATGCTTTGAAAAATGAGCTTGAAGAAAAAGGCTATAAAGCGGCTGTCATTAAATTTGATGCGACTTCTGAAAGCGATTTTGTTGAAGCGATACAAACCATTGTCCAAAGCGATGGGGGTTTATCTTACTTGGTGAATAACGCCGGTGTGGTGCGCGATAAATTAGCGATCAAAATGAAAACAGAAGACTTTCACCATGTCATAGACAATAACCTCACTTCAGCCTTTATAGGTTGCAGAGAGGCTTTAAAGGTGATGAGTAAGAGTCGTTTTGGGAGCGTGGTTAATGTCGCTTCTATCATTGGTGAAAGAGGTAATATGGGGCAGACAAACTACTCAGCGAGTAAGGGGGGGATGATTGCGATGAGCAAGTCCTTTGCTTATGAGGGAGCTTTAAGGAATATTCGTTTCAACTGTGTAACGCCAGGCTTTATAGAAACCGACATGAACGCCACTTTAAAAGATGAAGTCAAAGCGGATTATGTTAAAAACATTCCTTTAAACAGGCTAGGATCTGCTAAAGAAGTGGCAGAAGCGGTAGCGTTTCTTTTGAGCGATCACTCTAGTTACATCACTGGAGAGACTCTCAAAGTCAATGGCGGGCTTTATATGTAGTCCTAAACAAAGGATTCTTTTAGCGATAAAAGTTTGTAAGTAGCAAAAATCATGCTAACATTATGAGGTTATTCTAAAACAAAGAGGTTATTATCAAATGGGGATTATTTACTTAATATTGTTTCTCATTGTGATTTATTTGTTGTATAGAATTTTAGATGTTTTGGAGCAAAAATAAACGCTCCAATGATTCAATTTAATTTTTACAAAACAAGGGAGTTTTAATTATGGCTTTATTTGAAGATATTCAGGCAGTTATTGCTGAGCAGTTGAATGTGGATGCGGCGCAAGTTACGCCAGAGGCGGAATTTGTGAAGGATTTGGGTGCGGACTCTTTAGATGTCGTGGAATTAATCATGGCGTTAGAAGAAAAGTTTGGCATTGAGATTCCTGATGAACAAGCGGAAAAAATCGTCAATGTGGGCGATGTGGTGAAGTATATTGAGGACAATAAACTAGCTTAATCTTTTTAACTTGGAGCGTTTGTCTCCAGGTTTTAGTCAAAAATTTAGCTTTAGCTAAAATCTAGTTTTATTGAATGAAAGTTTTTGAAATGAGGAGCTATTGGTGCGTCGGATTGTAGTAACTGGAATGGGAATGATCAATTCGCTAGGTTTAAATAAAGAAGATTCTTTTTTAGCGATCGCTAAGGGAGAATGCGGTATCAAACACATAGAAAGTTTTGATGCGAGCGCGTTTCCTGTGCGTATTGCTGGAGAAATCACTGACTTTGACCCTACAGAGGTGATGAATCCCAAAGATGTTAAAAAGGCGGGTCGTTTCATTCAATTAGCCTTGAAAGCCACAAGAGAGGCGATGAAAGATAGTGGGATTTTAGACGCTCACAATAGATGCCCTGAAGAATTGGCAAACCGCATGGGCGTAAGCTCTGGCTCTGGGATTGGCGGGTTAGGTAATATTGAAGCGAATTCCATTTTTTGTTTTGAAAAAGGCCCTAGAAAAGTCAATCCCTTTTTTATCACTTCTGCGTTAGTGAATATGATTGGTGGTTTCACTTCCATTGAGTTTGGCATTAAAGGGCCTAATCTCTCTAGCGTAACGGCTTGTGCAGCAGGCACTCATGCCATTATTGAAGCCGTTAAAACCATTTTGCTTAATGGGGCTGATAAAATGCTCGTCGTGGGAGCGGAATCCACCATTTGTCCTGTAGGGATTGGAGGGTTTGCGAGCATTAAAGCCCTTTCTACAAGGAATGATGAGCCTAAAAAAGCTTCAAGACCTTTTGATAAGGATCGCAATGGTTTTGTGATGGGAGAAGGCGCTGGGGCTTTGGTGCTTGAAGAATACGAGAACGCGAAAAAAAGAGGGGCAAAAATTTATGCAGAATTTGCCGGGTATGGCGAGAGCGGCGATGCTAACCACATCACAGCCCCGGCCCCTGAGGGTGAAGGGGCTTTTAGAGCCATGAAAATGGCTTTGGAAATGGCGAAAGTGGAAGTGGGCTATGTGAACGCTCATGGGACAAGCACGCATTATAATGATTGGTATGAAAGCATCGCTCTAAAAAATGTGTTTGGCTCTAAAGAAAAAGTCCCTCCCGTCAGCTCCACTAAAGGGCAGATTGGGCATTGCTTGGGCGCTGCGGGTGCGTTAGAAGCCGTTATTTCTATCATGGCCATGAATCAAGGGATCTTACCTCCTACCATCAATCAAGAAACGCCTGACCCAGAATGCGATCTGGATTATATCCCTAATACGGCCAGAGAAAAACAAGTGGATGCGGTGATGAGCAACTCATTTGGTTTTGGTGGCACTAATGGTGTTGTGATTTTCAAAAAAGCCTAGTTTTACAAAGTTAGGATTTTGAATGGCCGTTTATTTAGATTTTGAAAATCATATTAAAGAGATTCAAAATGAAATTGAATTAGCCCTTATTAGAGGCGATGAGGACGCTAAAGAAATCTTAGAAAAAAGATTGGACAAGGAAGTTAAAAGCATTTACTCCAATCTCACTGATTTTCAAAAACTCCAATTAGCAAGACACCCTGACAGACCCTACGCTATGGATTACATTGATCTCATCTTAAAAGATAAGTATGAAGTCTTTGGGGATAGGCACTATAACGATGATAAAGCGATCGTGTGTTTTATAGGGAAAATTGATAATGTTCCGGTTGTGGTGATCGGAGAAGAAAAGGGCAGAGGGACTAAAAACAAGCTCTTAAGAAATTTTGGCATGCCCAACCCTTGTGGCTATCGTAAAGCTTTGAAAATGGCAAAATTTGCTGAAAAGTTTAATTTACCTATTTTGATGCTTGTAGATACAGCCGGGGCGTATCCGGGGATTGGCGCAGAGGAAAGAGGCCAGAGTGAAGCGATCGCTAAAAACCTCCAAGAGTTCGCTTCCTTAAAAGTCCCTACTATTTCTGTAATTATCGGTGAAGGGGGCAGTGGTGGCGCGCTAGCAATTGCAGTGGCTGACAAATTGGCTATGATGGAATATTCCATTTTTAGCGTTATATCCCCAGAAGGTTGCGCGGCGATTCTTTGGGATGACCCTAGCAAAACTGAAGTGGCTATTAAAGCGATGAAAATCACGCCCAGAGACTTAAAGGAGGCGGGGCTTATTGATGATATTATTTTAGAGCCTAGCAAAGGGGCTCATAGAGACAAATTTTCAGCGGCTAACACGATCAAAGAATATTTTTTAGACGCTCTAAGGACTATCCAACAAGACCCTCATTTCCTTGACAACCGCTATCAAAAATTAATGTCGCTTGGTTCATTTGTGGAGAGCATGAATTAGATCTATCAAAAAATTCGCCTTAATGAAATCTTGATAATTGGTTCTTTAACTTTAAAAATTGTGTGTTTTTCTTAAAGAAATAAGGGGTATTTTGAAATAATTCTCCCCCTACAACTAAAATCTCCCCTAAATCCCTAAAGACCGCTTTAAAAAATACCGCTTGAATAAAATCAATCTCTCTACTATCCAATCTTAAAAATGCAATATTTTTTGATAACCAACGCTCAATAAAAACAAAGCCAAATTTTTCACCACTTGCTATCATTTTAGAAAAAAGCAGATATTTTACATAGTTTGTAAAATAATATAAAAACATCATTGTGTTACTAATCTGCTATCTCTATCCTTTTGTTTGAATATAAAAAGACAATCATCATGATCAGCGTATTGAATGAAAGCATTCTTATTTTACAATACAGAAGTTAGGTCTAATGGTATTTTAAAAAAGAAAGAAATCCCATGGTTATATATGAAAAAATCAAAAGCCGCTTTTCTAGGAATTGGTCTTTAAGGAATAGGGGCAGGCATTTTGCATCTTTGAGCGTGTATTTTTTCTCACTTTTTGTCATTACAGCGGTTAATAGAAATAGTGGAGTGGATTGGTCATTGATGCCTGAACATTTGATTTGGTGGTTTTTGATTTCTTTTAGTGGGGAATTTGTAGCAGACATGGCGTTTGGCAAAAAAAGTAAAATCCTTAAAACCCGCTTTGGAATTTCTATTGTAAGCGGCGTTTCACTATTGCTTGGCGCTTTACCAGCGCATTTATTTTTTGTATGGTTTGGTTTTATTAATTGGTGGGCTGTCCTTTTTATAGAAGCGGGAGCTGGGCTATTGGTGGGCTGTGTGATACAAAAGATTTTTTTTGGTAAATATTGGGTGGATCGCTATTATTAAGGCTCTCTTTTTTTCAAGCCTGAAAGCGTATTTTCTTATATTCCAATCAATTGGATAAGGGTTACCCTACTTAAGGCATCGCATCAAAAACCACGCTGATCCCATTTTTTAAAATGATAGGGTTTTTCGCGTCAGTGATATGGATAAAACGCACGCCATTGAGCAAATTAAGAGCGATTTCTTGTTGTCTGTTTTCTTTAGCAATGATTTGAATGATCTTTAAGTTTTCATCATAAAAAATGATTTTGGGTTGCCACAAAGGGTTATTAGAGCTTATTTTTAAATACGCGTTTTGATTCACGCTCAGCCAGTATTTCCCGCTCGCTTCCTTAAATTCCACAGGTTCACTACTTAAAACTAAGGCTCTCGCGTTAGGGAGCTTGACTTCTTGTAAAGAAAAATCGTATTCCCACTCTTTCAAGGATATGCGCCTAATATCCACAAAATCAAAACCATGCCTTTTCATCGTCTCTATCAAAATGTTAGGGTCTAAAACATATTCCGTTTTAAGCTCGTATGAAAAAACATTCTCGCCCAAAGAGCTTTGCATTTTAATAGGCAAAACATACGAATACCCCATCATGCTTAAAGAATTATTGATGCTTTTGGCAAACGCTAGGGGATTGCTTGAAGCCTTGAAAGTGATTTTCAACATGCTTGGCTTGTCAAAATTAAAAGACAAAAGCCCGTTTTCTTTGAGAGTGTTGAGCAGTTTCAAGGAATCCAAACGCCCCATTACATAGAAATCCTTACGATTTTTAAACAAACGCTCTAAAAAAAGCTTGTTCACCTGATAAGCTCGCTCCCCCATTAAATTCTCAATCCTATCATTTAAAGCATCAGCGCTTAAAAGCGTTCCCCCAACAATAAAAGCTAAAAAAAGGTTTTTCATTGCTGGAGTTCTTTGTATTGGGCCTCGTTGATGAGCGTTAAGCCTTTATTTGGCTCGTATAAAAACCGCCTAGTTTTTCCATCGTTATATTCTTGTTCTTGATGGTTGTTTTTAAGGCTAAGATGCCCATGCCCAAAACGCAACAACAAGCGGTGGTTTTTGGTTTCTAAAGAATAATTTTTTTTAAAAACCTTTTGAAAGGAGTTTTTTTTCTCATCTAAATCAATCACTTCCACCCAAATATCTTTTTTAGGGATAATATAAATGGTATTAGGATCTTCTTTGATCGCTTCTTTTTCTTGCTTGTCTTGTTCTTTTGGTTTTTCTTCTAGTTTAGGCGTTGGCTCTGGCTTGTTTTCTTCTGTAGGATTAACTTTATTGAAAGAATTCTTTTTAGTGCCGGATTTAATAGCGCTTTCTTGCCCTCTTTCTTCTTTTAAAGAAGAGCTGTTTTGAATGATAACGACCGCCAAAATAATGACAACCACCCCTAAAACCAAAACAAAGGGTTTCCATTTGGAAGATTTTTTGGATAATGAAGTATTGGCCTGATTGATGCTATAATCTATCTCAACTTTCAAAGGGTTTTTTGCTGTTTCTTCAGGGTCTGTTTCTTGATTTTGCTCTTCACTTGCACCCTCTTTAAAAGCGCACGCCTTATCAAATTCTTTCATCCATGCACTCAAATCAATTTTATACTCGCGCTCTAAAATTTGTATAAAGCCCCTAGCACGCACCCTTGATAAAGACTCATAACGCTTTTCTAATATGTAGTTGATATTTTTAGAAGCGATTTTAGTCGCTTTGTAAATTTCTTGTATGCCAATCTCTCTTAAAATCTGCAAATTTTTATCTAAATTTTTAAGCGATAATTCTTCTAATGCCGCACCAGAAATATCTTTAGAAATGTTTTGAACATCAGAAAGATCTAAATTTTCTAAACTTTTTTTATGCTGTTCCATTCAATTGACCACCTAGTTGATTTTATCCATTAAGATCCCTGCTGCCACGCTCACATTGAGCGAATCAAAATCTCTTCGCATTTTTACGCTCAATATAGCGTCCATTTTAGCAAGGATTTTTTAGACAACCCCTCATGCTCACTCCCCAAAAAAAGAGCGCATTTTTTTAAGGATAGATTTTCTACTTGACTAGAGCCTTGCATGCTCGTGCCCAAACATAAAAACCCGCTCGTTTTCAATTCATTGATCAAATCCAGCGTGTTAGGCGCAACGCTAAAAGGCAAATCATACATAAGCCCCAAGCTGGATCGCACAATCCCCTCATAAGCCAATTCTCTAGCAAAATCTAAAATAACGCCATCCATTCCTAAGCAATACGAGCTCCTAAAAATACCCCCAATATTCCCCACATCCGTAATCCCACAAAGCACCAAAAGTTTTTGAGCTTTTTTAACCTCTTTTAAAGAAACCGCCAAAGGCAGTTCCACCCTAGCTAAAACCCCTTGATGGTTCCCTCCCTTAGCCAAGCTTTGCGCTTTTTTATTATCCACTTTGATGATATTAGGGCATGCTTTTTTGAGCGCGAAAAAAAATTTTTTGTCTATTTCTTTAGAAAGATAGATTTCTTGCAATTTTTCTTGATGAGAGTTTAGAAGGTGCATAATCACTTGCTTGCCATAAATTACTGCCTGCATGCTAAACCCTTTTTATTGATTTTTTCTTCTAACAAACGCTGGAAATAAAGCTCTTTAGCGTTTTTTTGTGTCATAGCGGCTTCAATTTTAGCCTTAATTTTAGGAGGTAAATCCAACTCCAATAACGCCGATAGCCCCATGCAAGGCTCTATTTTTTTTTCATTCAAAAGCACTAAAACCCACTCCCCTTGGATATTATTTTGTTGCAACCGCTCTATGATTTGAGAAATTTCTCCTAAATAATACTGCTGGTGGAGTTTGGTAAGCTCTTTAGCCGCAAACAAATGCATGCCTTGAGCCAAATCGTTTAAATCCTTTAAAGTCTCCAACAATCGGTGCGGGCTTTCATAAAAAACCACCGGGGTTTTTTCTTCTAAATACGCTAAAGCGTTTAAAATTTTAGCGATTTTTAAGCGCCTTTCCTTACTCTTATGAGGTAAAAAGCCGGCGTAAAAAAACCGCCCTTCTAAAAACCCGCTCGCGCAAAACGCCGTAGTGAGTGCGTTAGCCCCAGGCAAAACATCGTATTGAATGTTATGTTTCAAAGCGTAAGCGGCTAAACTCATGCCTGGATCGCTCAAGCTTGGCATGCCCGCATCGCTCATCACAGCGATTTCTTTGTCAAAAAAAGAAGGCTCTATTTGGTTTAAAAATTCCTGATCATTATGCGAATGGAAAGCGATAAACTCCCTTTTTTTAGTAGCGATATTTGGGAAAGAATGGCTGATAATAGGGTTTTGTGCAAGCAAGTGCAACAACCTCTTACTCACCCTTGTATCCTCGCATAAAAAAATCTCGCAACGCTCTAAAACTTCTAGTGTGCGTAGCGTAATGTCAGCGAGATTACCTATAGGAGTGGGCAAAAAATACAGCACAAAAAGCCACGCTTTTTAAAAGAGTTACTTCAAGTTGTAGCGTTGCTTGAATTTTTCTACTCTCCCTGCAGTGTCAGCGATTTTATCGCTACCGGTATAGAAAGGGTGGCAAAAGCTAGAAATATCAATACGCATTTCAGGTTTGGTGCTTAAAACTTCAATTTCTTTCCCGCTCGTTACGCAAGTAACTTTGCATGGGATGTATTCGGGGTGAATGCCTTTTTTCATCAAGTATCCTTTATTTTTAAATTTAAACTTAAAATTATAGCATAAGTAACAACAAATTAAAACCACTCTAAAGTTAAAATAAAATTTGACTTTGTTAAAAAAATTATGATAGCATAGCAAAGCATTACGAAATTCAACACTTGTGGCATGCGCCACTTATTAGCATCTTTTGGTTACACTAATTTTTTAAGAATGCTTTAGCTTTTTGTATTTTTATCTTAATTGCAACAAACTAGAAACCTCTTTTTGTTAAAAGGAAATTTAATGAACGAAAACGCGCCTACGCACAAAAGTTCGCACAAAGTCAAAACACACACGCCAGTGAGCGGTTATCACATTGAATATTTACGCACCTACCCTACTGAAAAGCTTTTAGAAATCGCTAACAAGCTCAAAGTAGAAAACCCCCAAGAATTCAAACGACAAGACTTGATGTTTGAAATTTTAAAAACCCAAGTCACGCAAGGCGGATACATTCTTTTTACCGGGATTTTAGAAATCATGCCTGATGGCTATGGCTTTTTAAGGGGGTTTGATGGGAGTTTTTCAGACGGGCATAACGACACTTATGTTAGCCCTTCTCAAATCAGGCGCTTTGCTTTAAGGAATGGCGATATTGTTACCGGTCAAGTGCGATCCCCCAAAGACCAGGAAAAATACTACGCCCTTTTGAAAATAGAAGCCATCAATTATTTGCCTTCAGATGAGATTAAAAACCGCCCTTTGTTTGACAATCTAACCCCCCTATTCCCTGATGAACAAATCAAATTAGAATACGAACCCACTAAAGTTACCGGCAGGATGCTGGATTTATTCAGCCCTGTGGGGAAAGGTCAAAGGGCTTTGATCGTTGCACCACCACGAACCGGGAAAACGGAGCTGATGAAAGAGCTCGCCCAAGGCATCACTTCTAACCACCCTGAAGTGGAGCTGATCATCCTTTTAGTGGATGAGCGCCCTGAAGAGGTAACGGATATGCAACGAAGCGTTAAAGGTCAAGTTTTTAGCTCCACTTTTGATTTGCCCGCTAATAACCACATAAGAATCGCTGAATTAGTCTTAGAAAGGGCTAAAAGGCGCGTGGAAATGGGCAAAGATGTGGTGGTTTTATTAGATTCTATCACCCGTTTAGCCAGAGCGTATAACGCTGTAACGCCTTCAAGCGGTAAGGTTTTAAGCGGGGGCGTGGATGCGAACGCCTTGCACAGACCCAAGCGCTTTTTTGGAGCCGCAAGGAATATTGAAGAAGGCGGGAGCTTGACGATTATCGCTACGGCGTTGATTGAAACGGGATCTAGAATGGATGAGGTGATTTTTGAAGAATTTAAAGGCACCGGGAATAGCGAAATCGTTTTAGCGAGGAATATTGCGGACAGGCGCATTTACCCAGCCTTTGATATTTTAAAATCCGGCACACGAAAAGATAATATCTTGCTTGGCAAAGACCGCTTGACTAAAGTGTGGGTTTTAAGGAATGTGATGCAACAAATGGATGACATAGAAGCCTTAAGCTTTGTGTATTCTAAAATGCAACAAACTAAGGACAATGAAGAATTTTTAAATTTAATGAATGAAAAATAAAATCCCTCATTAAATCCCATTAAATTAAAAAAAGTGTCATGAAAATAGGCGTTTTTGATAGCGGTGTGGGAGGGTTTAGCGTTTTAAAAAGCCTTTTAAAAGCGCAACTATTTGATGAAATCATCTATTACGGCGATAGCGCTAGAGTGCCTTATGGCACTAAAGACCCCACCACGATCAAGCAATTTGGCTTAGAGGCTTTGGATTTTTTCAAACCGCACCAGATTGGATTATTGGTTGTGGCATGCAACACAGCGAGCGCTCTAGCTTTAGAAGAGATGCAAAAGCATTCCAAAATCCCTATTGTGGGCGTGATTGAGCCAAGCATTTTAGCGATCAAACAACAAGTAAAAGATAAAAACGCCTCTATTTTAGTGCTAGGGACAAAAGCGACGATCCAATCCAACGCTTATGACAACGCCCTGAAACAACAAGGCTATTTGAATGTTTCGCATTTAGCCACTTCTCTTTTTGTGCCTTTGATTGAAGAAAATATTTTAGAGGGCGAATTGTTAGAAACTTGCATGCGTTATTATTTCACTCCCTTAAAGATTTTACCTGAAGTGATCATTTTAGGTTGCACGCATTTTCCCTTAATCGCTCAAAAAATTGAGGGCTATTTTATGGAGCATTTTGCCCTTTCAACGCCCCCCCTACTCATCCATTCGGGCGATGCTATTGTAGAATATTTGCAACAAAAATACACCCTTAAGAAAAATGCACACGCATTCCCTAAAGTGGAATTTCATGCGAGCGGCGATGTGATCTGGCTAGAAAAACAGGCTAAAGAATGGCTCAAATTGTAAAAGGACTTGACATGTTTAAAGATTTTTATCGCACCACCCTCTCTTTTTTAAAGCCTTTATTGCTTTTATTGGGTTTATTATTGCCGTTTTCACTTTGTATAGCTGATGAATATATTAGCATCAGTGATGATTGGGATGAAAGGGCGCGAAATCAATGGGATGAAATTGCACGAAATCATAAGACATATTATTTTGAAAATGGTTTAGACCATTTTAATCAAGGCCAATACAAGCAAGCCTTTAAAGATTTTAGATTGGCGCAAGAATACAGCATTGGGCTTGGCAGCGTTTATTTAGCCAAAATGTATTTGGAGGGAAAGGGCGTGAAAGTGGATTACAAAAAAGTGCAATTCTATGCAGAAAACGCTATCAAAGGGTATGGGAGCGGGTTGTTAGGGGGCGCTCTTATTTTAGGACGCATGCAAGCGCAAGGCTTAGGGATGAAAAAGGATTTGAAACAAGCGCTTAAGACTTACAGGCATGTGGTTCGCATGTTTTCTAATAAAAGCACAAATTATTTTGCTAACAATTTTAGATTACCAAACCTTGCGTTCACTAGTATGCTTATTGGATCGCGATTCATTGATCTTTCAAGTTTGAGTGCGAATCCTATAAAATTTGGAAAGAAGTTTGGAATACTTGTTAAGAAATCCACTCAAATCAAAGATAAGACACTTCTTTGGGAAGACATTGCTGAAATTTCAAGCAATATTATTTTACTCAAACAACAAATGGGGGAGATCCTTTATAGAATTGGAATCGCTTATAAAGAAGGGCTTGGCGTTAGAAAACAAAAAAATAGGGCTAAAAAATTCCTGCAAAAATCCGCAGAATTTGGTTATGAAAAAGCTATGGAAGCTCTGTAGTTTTTCATCAAACTTGTTTGACTTGAGAGTTAGAAAAATCCGCTTAGATTACTCTCATTAAAACAGAGTCTTATTTTTCTTATTTTTCCATTATAATAGACACTTGATTGTTTTCAATCTCTACATAGAGTTCTTTTTGAGAATTAGAGCTATAAGAGAGCTTGTTTTGCTGGTAGGCTTTGTAATCTTGGTCAAACACCACATAAAACAAGCGTTTGTTCTGGGAGTTGGGGTAAGGGATCACATTGATAGAAGAAAAAGCGATATTCTTTTTTTCGTTTTTTGCAAACACCCTTTTTTTATACTCTTTAAAAGCGTTGAATTTCATGCCGTCATAGCGAGTGAAATCGGGGTTATAAAAACGCATGTAGCGTTCAAAATCGCCCCTAGCCCAAGCTTCTTTCCATTGGAAAAGGGAGCTTAAAATCATGCTCAATTCCTCTTTAGTGCTAGGAGAAAACTTGTCTTCATAGGTGATGAGGAACGCTTTTTCGCCTTTTAACACTTTGTCATAAGAGCTTAAAAGCGGGTTTTCAATCGCAATACAGCCCTTGGTGTTCAATTCATTCCGATCGCCATTTAAAGGCATTCCATGCACCCAAATGCCATGCCCGGTGCGTTTTTTCAAGGTGTCATACAAATTAGGGTAATTCGTTACAAAAGCCAAAACGCCATAATATTGATCCAAGCGCTCTAATTTCTGCGTGATACGATACACTCCAATAGGCGTGGCCAAATCGCCCTCTAAAGTCTTATCGCCCTTTTTAGAGCCTACAAGGGCTTTAGAGCTGTTGATTTTTTTAAGCATGTTGTTGTCTATTTCATAAAACTCTAAACTGGGCTTGGATTTATTAGCCACAAATAAAAACTGCTTGTTTTGATAATAGCCAAAATCCGTGTCCTTGTTTTGAAGCTCTTCTGCCCAAAAAGACTTATCCGCTAAATAAGAATCCAGCTTTTGACCCACCACTTCCAAGCCTTGTTTTTGATAAAGGCGCATGATTTCTAATAAACGATCACTAGCATTCAAGCCCACAAACCCCATTAATAAAGCCGGTAATACCTTTTTCAATCCATACCCCTTTTATGGATATAGCCCAGTTTTTGCAAGCTCTTTTCTTCCTTACTCCATGATTTTTGAGCGATCACTTGCAAGTTTAAAAAAACCTTTTTTTCGCCCACTTCTTGCATTTTCAATCTAGCGCTAGTCCCGATGCGTTTGATATTCACCCCGTTTTTGCCTATCACGATCTTTTTTTGGCTTTCTTTTTCTACGATAATATGCGCATACACCTTGTCTATGCGTTCTTCTTCTATAAATTTATCAATCATCACATCGCTTTCATAAGGGATTTCATCGTTCAAAAAATCAAACAAACTCTCCCTAATGATTTCCTTATAAATATCGCGCATTTTTTCATCGCTCATCAAATCCTTTTCAAAAAGCCATGCGCTAGGGCTTAAATGCTTGCTGATGCATTCTAAAAGCGCGTTTAAATTTTGAGATTTTTTCGCACTCAAAGGCACTAGGGCTAAAAATTGCGAAGCGTATTGTTGATACTCTTGTATTTTTTGCAAAACCTGCTTGTGCGTGGCGGTGTCAATCTTACTCAAAGCCAAGATATGGGGTTTTTGGCACAAACTCAAAAACTCTTCATACCCTTTTAAATCATCATGCACAGAAGCTAAAAAAACGCACAATTCAGCATCGCCCACCGCTTTTAAAGCCTGTGAGAGCATGCACTGGTTGAGTAATTTTTCTTGATGATGGAGCCCTGGTGTGTCTAAAAAAATGATCTGGCTCTCATACCCTTCTTTATCTTTGAAAGGCACGATGCATTTCATTAATTTTCTGGTCGCATTAGCCTTATGCGAAACGAGGGCTAAATGAGCGTTTAATAAAGTGTTTAAAAGAGTGCTTTTTCCAGCGTTTGGTTTGCCTATAAGAGCTACAAAGCCCGCCTTAGTTTTCATTATAAAATATACTTCACTAAATTTTCATCAGCCACTAAATCCTCTAGCTTTGATTGGACCAACTCTTTAGTGATAGTAACATTTTGCCCAGAATAATCCTCCGCTTCAAAACTAATGTCTTCTAGCACTTTTTCAATGGTGGTGTGCAACCTTCTAGCGCCTATATCTTCACTTTTTTGATTGGCGTTATAAGAAAGTTTGGCTAACTCTTTGATCGCACTATCTTCAAACGCAATTCCTACGCCTTCCACTTTTAAAAGGGCTTGGTATTGCTTGATGATAGAGTTTTTAGTTTGAGTTAAAATCATATACATGATTTCTTCGGTTAAACTCTCTAGCTCCACCCTTAAGGGGAAACGGCCTTGCAATTCAGGAATGAGATCGCTTGGTTTAGAAAGATGAAAAGCCCCGGCTGCAATGAATAAAATATGCTCTGTTTTAATAGAGCCATACTTCGTATTCACCACACTCCCCTCTACAATCGGCAACAAATCCCTTTGAACCCCCTCTTTACTGGGATCTTGACGGCTTCCTTCTTTAGAGCTTACAGCGATTTTATCAATTTCATCAATAAAAATCACCCCTGAACTTTCCGCACGCTTCAAACCTTCCGTTTTAATGGCTTCGCCATCTAAAAGCGTGTCGCTAATTTCTGCTTTTAGGGCTTCTTTAGCCTCTTTAACGCTTAAAGTTTTTTTGACTTTATCCTGCTCTTTATGGAAAAACTTAATCACATTTTCTTGAACCCTTAAAATTTCAGGCGGCACATTAGAATCAATCTCTATGCTTTTTTTACGCACTTCAATTTCAATTTCTTTACTATCCAACTCGCCTTGCGCGATTCTTTGTTGCATTTTTAAAAGGCTGTTGGCGTATTCTTGTTTTTTTTCTTCGCTCACACCACTAGGCAAGGGGGTAGGAGTTTTTTAGCGATTTTTTCTATAACCGCTTCTTCAATCTTGTCTTTTAATCTTTCTTTATGCTCATTTTCCACTAAAAGCACGCTGTTATTGACCAAATCCCTCACCATAGACTCCACATCACGCCCCACAAAACCCACTTCTGTGTATTTGCTCGCTTCCACTTTCACAAAGGGGAGTTCCATGATTTTTGCTATTCTTCTTGCAATTTCCGTTTTACCCACGCCAGTAGAACCAATCATTAAAATGTTTTTAGGCGTGATTTCTTCTTGTAAGGATTTTTCCAGTTGCAAACGCCTGTAACGATTCCTAAAAGCGATAGCGATAGACTTTTTAGCTTCCTTTTGCCCAATGATGTATTCATCTAAATAAGCGACAATTTCTCGTGGAGTCATATTCAATTTAGACATTAAAGCTCCAAAATTTTAATATTCGTGTTGGTGTAAATGCAAAGATCCCCTGCGATTTTTAAGGACTCTTCTACAAGTTTTTTAGGCTCTAAATGAGCGAAATGATCCAAAGCCCTAGCCGCGCTTAAGGCGTAATTCCCCCCACTCCCAATAGCAGCGATCTTATTGTCTTCAGCTTCTAAAACATCGCCCGTGCCGCTCAAAATAAAAATGTGATCCAAATTTAAAACGATCATCATCGCTTCCAATCGGCGTAAATACTTATCCTTGCGCCATTCTTTGCTGAAATCCACCACGCTTTTAAACAAATCCCCTTTTTTGCTCTCTAAAATGCGTTCAAACATATCAAACAAACTAAAAGCGTCCGCAGTGCTCCCGGCAAACCCGCTTAAAACCTGGTTGTGATACAAGCTTCTGATTTTTGTCGCATTGGCTTTGACCACGCAATTACCCAAAGTTACCTGCCCATCACCTCCAATGAGCGCGAACTTTTTATGATTCAATTCCCCTCTATAGCCTAGGATCGTTGTCGCTTCAAACATTTTCTACTCAGCCACCACATCAATTTTAAACGCGCCAACAACCCCCGATCCAAGCTTGACTTCAATCTCATAAATCCCTGTGCTTTTAATCGGGTGTTTGAGCTCAATGTCTTTTTTATCTAAATTTAAACTCGCATGCTGTTCTTTCAAACGCTCTGTGATCTCTTCTTTAGTGATCGCTCCAAATAAAGAGCCGTTCGCGCCGACTTTTTTGTGGATAGTCAGCGTGATGGTTTGTAAGGTTTCTACCATTTGCAATTTTTGTGCCTTTTCTAGGGCTTCTTTTTCCGCTTTCTTTTTAACTTCGGCTTTATATTTATTGATCACTTCGTTAGTGGCGAGTTTGGCTTTTTGGTTAGCGATTAAAAAGTTATTCCCATAGCCATCTTTAACCTCGCACACTTCACCCGCTTTGCCTAAATTTTTCACATCTTCTAGTAATAGAACCTTCATTATATCCCCTTTAAGTTTTAAGTAATTTGTAATTATACTCTTTATTTTAATAAGTTGGGTTTTTATCGCCTATTCCTACCACCCATCTGTTTTTCTAAAGCCTGTTTGATCAATCTCAAACAATAAGGGATATTCTCTTTTGTTTCTAGCTCTACTTCCATGTTTCCAAAGCATGGACGACCGATATTAGAAACATCTCTGATCTTTAGTTTTTCCTTTATTTCATCTTGCAATTCATTCAATTCCATTTTTAAATACAATTTTAAGCCTTTGTTTTGCACAACAATATTCACAAAATTTATTTTAAAAAACTTATAAGCTATATATTTTTGATTAAATTTTTCAGTTATCCCTTCATCAAGAGCTTTAATCTCTTTTCTTAAAATATCAAACAATTCCCTTGAATCAGGGCCAAAGTTATAAGAGCTTAAATCATAAGCCTTTTTTTCTTTCTTGGGTTTATATTTCTCTAATGTTTCTGCATCTAGATTGGGGTAAGTCCAAATCTTTAAAGCCCAATCCGCTAAATCATTAGCTCTTTTTTCAATCTTTTTTTCGTCAAAAGATTCCAAATCTTTTAAACTTTGATTGAGTCTCAACGGGCTTTGTTTAAAGCCGTTTTCCATATCTCTTTTTTCTTGGAAAGAATTGTTACTATAATCCTGGTTATAACCGGTTAGAGTGAGATTCCCTATTGTGTGGAGGTATTTATCGTGTATTGCTTGAAAATTTCCACCCAAATCCCTTTTCCATTCTAAATTAAGGGTTTGAGGCATGATGTGTTCTATAGTGCATTCTTGAGTATTGACCGGCTCTTTTGTGTTAAAATTTTCTAGCCTTTCAAAAAAGTATTTCTTTTTTTTAAAATGATAAAAATCTATCGTAATAAAAAGCTTTTTAAACTCGTCATTGTTTGGAAATCTTTGTTTTTCTGTCAGATAGACAAAATGCGCTTTTATACTTTCAAGATATTGATCTTTATTGATCTTTTTTGTAAAAGAGGGAAAGACTTTATTGAGACTATTTGTGCCAAGCCCGCACACCGCCCTTCTGCAAATATAGCTCTCTGTTAAATAGATAATAGGGATAAAATCCTGCTTGGATAAAACGCCATCGCTATAATCGCTATAAAGCTCTAAAAGCAGCGGATAGATCACATCCATCTCTAAATCTACAAGCAAATTCAAAGCCTTGTTTAAATCTTTATCGGCTTCTTTTTTGAATGCAATCTGGCAAAAATACCCGCAATATTTTTGCAAATCTTTTAATAAATCCTCTATTTCTATCCCCTTTTTTTGCCGGTAATCCTTGAAAGCTTCATAAACTCTTTTCTCAGTGGGAGTTTTTCCTGTTTTGATCGTGAGGTAATGCCGGACAAATTGATTAAACAATGTTTCATTTTGTTTAAAAACTTCCTCCATAGCCCTCCAATACTTCTTATAAAAAATCTTTTGTTTTTCTGGCTCTAATCCCATTAAAATGTAGTTTCTGATCAAATCCGTTTGCTTGAGATCCTTGCCCGTTGAGTTCATGCTCTCAAAAATAAGTTGAGGATCATCTTTTTCTTTCTTTAAAGCAATCCAAACTATCATGAGTTTTTCTAAGCCTTTAAAAATCGTTTCTAGTTTGTTGGTGTTTTTACGGATCCATTTTTCAAATAATTTAAAATTTTCCACTATTTTTAACGAAGGCTCGCTCGGTTTTCTTCTGTCTTTATCAATCAAAGACAGCAAGGTGTCTTTATCAGACTCTGATAAGATGAGTCTGAATTTCTTATCGCCGTCATTACCGCT